>DATASA010000024.1:0-11603 GCA_036269435.1 Acidimicrobiales bacterium
GTCGTCAACGTCCCAGCCGACCAGCCGACGATCCAGGCCGGCATCGACGCGGCCGTCGCGGGCGACACCGTCGTCGTGGCGCCGGGGACCTACCACGAGCACATCGACTTCAAGGGCAAGGCCATCGAGGTCCGTAGCGCCTCCGGCCCCGCGACCACCACGATCGACGGTGACAACACGAACACGGTCGTGGTCTTCCATTCGAGCGAGACCCGCGCGTCCGTGCTCCGGGGCTTCACCATCACGCACGGGCTCGTGGCGCACGACCAGCCGCTCGCCTTCGCCGGCGGGGGCATCGGGATCGACGGCTCGTCGCCCACGATTGTCGGGAACGTGGTGACGGCCAACGCGGCCGGAGGCCACTCCGGAGCGGGTATCGGCGCTCTGTTCGGCGCGGCCCTGATCCAGGACAACCAGATCGTCGGAAACGACGCGGGTCAGTATGGCGCCGGCGGAGGGATCTTCGCCGGCGATGCGGTCGAGATCGCGGGAAACCTCATCGAGGACAACTCCGCCGGCGGTGGGGCAGGCATCCTCATCTTCGGTGGAACGCCAACGGTCCGGGACAACGTCATCCGGGGGAACACCGCGGCCGCCTTCAACGGCGGGGGCCTGAACATCGGCGGGGCAAACATCGGCGGCGGCGGCGTGTACGTCGACAACCTCGTGGTCGGCAACACGGCCGACGTTCTCGGAGGCGGCGTCTGGTTGCACGACACGGGCACCACGAACCCGCCGTCTCTGCTGAACAACACGATCGTCGGGAATCAGGCACCGACGGGTTCGGCCATCGGTGGCGACAACGCCGCGGCGACGATCGTCGACAACGTCGTCGTCGGTCCATCGGCGGACAGCCTCGTCTCGTGCACGGGCACGGCGGTGTCCGGCGCGGCCTTCTCTTACAACGACCTCTACAACGCGACGGCGTCGCCCGTGGCCGGCTGCGCCGACCCCACCGGCACGAGCGGCAACGTCGCCGTCGACCCGCGGTTCGTGGCGTCGGCCGCGTCGCCCGCCGACTACCACCTGCAGCCCGGTTCGCCGGCGATCGACGCCGGAGATCCGGCCCCCGCCACGCTGCCGCCCGCCGACTTCGGCGGCGCGCCCCGGATCACGGACGGCAACGGCGACGGCATCCCCGTCGTCGACATGGGTGCCTACGAGGCGGCGGGCACGGCGGTGATCGGGGAGCGGTTCCACCCGCTGGTGCCGGCGCGGATCCTCGACACCCGGTTCGGCGTCGGGGCTCCTGCCGCGAAGCTCGGCCCGGCAGCCACCCTGACCCTGCCCGTCACCGGCCACGGCGGGATCCCGGCGACCGGCGTGTCCGCCGTCGTGCTCAACGTGACCGTGACCCAGCCCACCGCGCCGAGCTTCCTGACCGCCTGGCCCACGGGTGTACCGCTGCCGCTGGCCGCCAACCTCAACTTCCTCGCCGGCCAGACGGTTCCGAACCTCGTCACGGTCAAGGTCGGCGACGGCGGGTCGGTGAACCTGTACAACGCAGCCGGCTCGACCGACATCGTGGCCGACGTGGCCGGGTGGTACGGGGCCGGCGGCTCGACCAGCGGCGCGAGGTACACGAGCGTCCTGCCGGCGCGGATCCTCGACACCCGGCTCGGGGTGGGCGCCCCGGCGGCCATGGTCGGCCCCGGTTCCACGCTCACCCTGCCGGTGACGGGTCACGGCGGCATCCCGGCGACCGGCGTTTCCGCCGTCGTGCTCAACGTGACCGTGACCCAGCCGACCGCGCCGAGCTTCCTGACGGCCTGGCCCGCCGGCGTCCCGCTGCCGCTGGCCGCCAACCTGAACTTCCTGCCCGGCCAGACGGTGCCCAACCTGGTGGTCGTCAAGGTGGGCGACGGCGGGGCGATCAACCTCTACAACGCCGCAGGGTCGACCCACATCGTGGCCGATGTCGCCGGATGGTTCGGCGACGACGGCGGCCCGGGCGGCTCCGGCTACACGAGCGTCCTGCCGGCGCGGATCCTCGACACCCGCTTCGGTGTGGGCGCCCCCGCGGCCATGGTGGGCCCGGGTTCGACGCTCACCCTGCCGGTGACGGGCCACGGCGGCATCCCGGCGGCCGGCGTCTCCGCCGTCGTGCTCAACGTGACCGTGACCCAGCCCACCGCGCCGAGCTTCCTGACGGCCTGGCCCGCCGGCGTCCCGCTGCCGCTGGCCGCCAACCTGAACTTCCTGCCCGGCCAGACGGTGCCCAACCTCGTGGTGGTCAAGGTGGGCGCCGGCGGGGCCGTCAACCTCTACAACGCGGCCGGCGCGACCCACATCGTGGCCGACGTGGCCGGGTGGTACTCGGGCTGAGCGGGCCTCAACCGGGCGCCGCGCCTCCGGCCGCGCTCCGGGCCTCGACGAAGGCCATGCGCATCTGGTTCAGGGCCTGGCGCAGCGGCGCCTCGTTCTCGGCCAGCCGGGGGCCCAGGGCGTCGAGCACGCCGGCCAGCGCGTCGATGGCGATCTGGGCGTCGGCCAGGTGGGGCGGCTCCTGGCCCAGGTGCAGCGCGGCCAGCTCGATGAGGCCGATGCAGTGGTTCGCCACGACGATCGCCGCCGGGGCCCGGAGCATCTGCTCCTGGATGGCGCGCAGCTCGGCCTGCATCTCCTCGTCGCCGACGTCGATGTCGTCGCCGATGTCGTCGCCGATGTCGTCGCCGGTGTCGTCGCCGGTGCCCGGGCCGGACGGGCCGCGGCGGCCGGGAGCGCCCGGAGCGCCGGGGCCGCCGGGCTCGTCCCGGGGGATGGGCCGTTCACCGGAGGGTGTCCAGAACGTACTCATGCTGGTACCCTAGGCCCACAACTGAATACCGAAAGCGGGGCTCGCGCCCCCACCCGGCCACCGGCAATGCAAGCGCAGTACGAAGAAGTCGAAGAGCGGTAGGTGTGCGCCGAGGTTGATCGACCGCCCAGGGCGGACGTTGCTTTCCGACGTCCGTCTTTTTTCTGTCCCCGAAGACCCAAGGAGTGATGCCGCATACCCGCACCGGAAACCGCCGACCTCAGGATCAACGACCGGATCCGGGCGCGCGAAGTGCGCCTCGTCGACCCAGATGGCAACCAGCTCGGGATCAAGACCCTGCCGGAGGCCCTCTCGATCGCCAGGGAGCTGGAACTGGACCTGGTGGAGGTGGCCCCGCTCGCCGAGCCGCCGGTGTGCCGGATTCTGAACTACGGCAAATGGAAGTACGAGGCGGCCCAGCGGGACAAGGAGTCCCGCAAGAAGGCCAGCACCAGCTCGATCAAGGAGATGAAGTACCGGCCCAAGATCGGCGGCGGAGACTTCGAGACCAAGACCCGCAAGGTCGGCGAGTTCATCGACGAGGGTCACAAGGTCAAGATCACGATCATGTTCCGGGGCCGTGAGGTCGCCCATCCCGAGTTGGGCAAGCGCATCCTCGACCGCATCGCCGAGCAGCTCCCCCTGGCCAAGGTGGAGGCCGCACCCAAGCTCGACGGGCGCAACATGGTGATGGTCCTCGCTCCGGACCGTCGGGCCAAGGCGGCGGCCAAGGCGGGCGGTTCCGAGACGTCGACCGAGTCTTCACCCCAGGCACCGCCCGATATCCCACCCGCCGGCTGACCGGCCCCGGCCAGCGAACGGAGAACGCAATGCCGAAGATGAAGACACACCGGGGAGCGGCCAAGCGCTTCAAGGTGACCGGGACCGGCCGCATCGTGCGGCGCAAGGCCTTCCGGTCGCACATCCTGGAGAAGAAGTCGTCGGTCCGCACCCGTCGCCTGGCTCGTGAGGCCGAGGTCACCGGCGGGGACAAGGCCCAGGTCAAGCGCATGCTCGGCCTGTAGGTAGCACCACGAAGCAGTAACAGTCCTCCCGCCCGCTCCTCGGACTGCGGCGGCGAGGATGTCCGCCGGCAGAAGGAGAATGCGAAATCATGGCCAGGGTCAAGCGCGCGGTCCACGGTCGCAAGCACCACCGCGCCGTCCTCGAACAGGCCAAGGGGTACTACGGCAACCGCAGCCGGAGCTACAAGTCCGCCAACGAGGCGGTCATGCACGCCCTGCACTACGCCTACCGGGACCGGCGGGCCCGCAAGGGTGACTTCCGCCAGCTCTGGATCCAGCGCATCAACGCCGGATGCCGCCAGCACGGCATGAGCTACAGCCGGTTCATCTCCGGTCTGCGCGAAGCCGGGGTGGAGGTGGACCGCAAGGTCCTGGCCGACCTGGCCGTCACCGACCCCGCTGCATTCGCCGGGCTGGTCAAGCTGGCAGGGGAGAGCCGCCAGGCGTCGTGACACCGGGGCTCCGCCCGACCCACGTGCCCGCCGGCGGCGGTGGCCTGGCGTTCACGTCGGGCCGGGTCAAGCGGTTGCGCCAGCTCTTGGCACGACCGGCCTTGCGCCACCGGGAGCGGGCGTTCGTGATCGAAGGGCCGACCCTGCTGGGCGACGCCCTGGACGCCGGCGTGGTGCTCGAGAGCGTGTTCGTCGGGCCGGGCCCGGCACCCGAGGTCGTGGCCCGGGCCGTCGCCGCCGGCGTTGCGGTGTTCGACATGGCGCCCGGCGTCCTCGAGCGGGTGGCGGACACGGTGACCCCACAGCCGGTCCTGGCGGTGGCCGCAGCCGTCGATGTCGACCTCGACGCGTTGGCCGGCGCGTCGTTGGTGGTCGTCTGCGTCGACATACGCGACCCCGGCAACCTCGGTACGGTGCTACGCAGCGCCGAAGCAGCGGGGGTCGGCGGGATAATCTGCTGTGACGGCTCGGTCGACATCTACAACCCGAAGTGTGTGCGGGCATCGGCCGGCTCGCTGTTCCACACACGGATCGTGGCTAGAGGAGACCCGGTGGAAGTGCTCGGCACGGTGGGCGGTTGGGGCCTGCGCCGGCTGGGCACGCGAGCGCACGGCGGTGAGCGCTACACCCGGGCCGACCTGACCGCCCCGACGGCGCTCGTCCTGGGCAACGAGGCCTCCGGCCTGCCCGAGGGCGCCGCGGCTGCGTTGGACGGGTGGGTCACCATCCCCATGGCCGGCCGCGCCGAGTCGCTGAACGTCGGAATGGCGGCGGCGGTGCTCTGCTTCGAGGCCGCCCGCCAGCGCGCTTCATGACCGACCTCGCGCCGGACCGGATGCCCGACGGCGTGCTGGAGATCGACGCCGCGTGCGTCATCCGTTCCGCCAACGCCGCGGTGGCCGACCTGACCGGCTATCCGGCAGCGCAGCTCGTCGGCCGGGGGCTGGTCGACATCCTGCGCCCGCGGCGCAGCGACGGAGGCGCCCTGCTGGAGGACGGGTGGCACCGGTCGGCGACCTTGCGGTCGGTGAGCCGCATCCCCGAGCAGGACGTCCGGCTGAGGGATGCCCGCGGCCGGGAGATCCGCGCCCTGGTCACCGGCCGCTACGAGCGCGACGCCGAGGGAAACCTCACCGGCGCCGTCCTCGTGCTCCGCGACGGCGCACGGCGCCGGTCGAGCGCAGGTGACGGGATCGAGATCATCTCCACCGTGAGCCACGAGCTGCGCTCACCCTTGACGTCGGTCAAGGGGTACACCAGCCTGCTGCTCAACCGCTGGGACCGCCTGGCCGAGGACCAGAAGCGGATGATGCTCGAGCAGGTCCACCACGACGCCGACCGCGTCACCCGCCTGGTCACCGAGCTGCTCGACATCAGCCGCCTGGAGAGCGGGCGGCTCGTGCTGCGCCGGCAGATGGTGGACCTCGTCGCCCTCGTCACCGGTGTGCTCGAGAAGGTGCGGATGATGGAGGCCACGTTGGCGGCCGAGGTCAACTTTCCCGATAATTGCCCACGTGTCTACGCCGACCCCGACAAGATCGAGCAGGTGTTGACCAACCTGGTGGAAAACGCGGCCAAGTACGCCGACCCGCGCAGCATGCGGGTGTCCGGCGTGGTGGAGGACGGCCAGGTCACGGTGTCCGTCGCCGACAAGGGAGAGGGCATTCCCGAATCGGATCTTCCGCGGGTGTTCACCAAGTTCTTCCGGCGGGCCGAGACCCGCCCCACCGGCTCCGGGCTCGGGCTCTGGATCAGCCGGGGCCTGGTCGAGGCCCACGGGGGCCGGCTCGTCGTCGAGTCCGAGGTCGGCCGGGGATCGGTGTTCCACTTCAGCCTCCCCATCGCCCCGCCGGACGATCTTCAGTGAGCGAGGACCGAAGCGCAGCGGAGGCCCGCAGCGACCCGAAGAGCACGAGCGAGGACCGAAGCGCAGCGGAGGCCCGCAGCGACCTCGACGAGATCGCTGCGGTCGAGGCGGACGGGTTGGCGCGGGTCGGGGCGGCGACGTCGCTGGTCGAGCTGCGAGCGGCCGAAGCCGAGCTGGTCGGCGGGAAGCGGTCGATCATCGCAGGGCTGAACCAGCGGCTGGGCAAGCTTGCGGTCGAGGAGCGCAAGGAGGTGGGCCGGGCCATCAATGCGGCCCGCAGCCGGGTGGAAGCCGCCGTCGCCGAGCGGGCGGCCAAGCTCGAAGCCGGGGAGCGGGCGGCGCGCGTCGAGGCCGAGCGGATGGACCTCACCGAGGTCGTCGGGCGGTTCGCCCGCGGCCACAGGCACCTGGTGACCCAGGCCCGCGACGAGCTGGAGGACCTGTTCGTCGCCATGGGCTACGAGGTGGCCGAGGGTCCAGAGGTCGAGACCGACTGGTACAACTTCGAGGCCCTGAACATGCCGCCGGCCCACCCGGCCCGCAGCATGTGGGACACCCTGTACGTCCGCCTGGGCGAGCCCGAGTCGACCGTCCTGCGCACCCACACGTCGCCGACGCAGATCCGGGTGATGCAGGCCCAGGATCCTCCGATCTACGCGGTCATGCCCGGCCGGTGCTACCGCCGCGACACGCCCGACGCCCGCCACCTCCCGGTGTTCCACCAGATCGAGGGCCTGGTCGTCGACCGCGGGATCACGTTCGGCGACCTGGCCGGCACGATCGAGGCGTTCACCGGCGCCTACTTCGGCCCGGCCATCCACTCCCGGCTGCGGCCGTCGTTCTTCCCGTTCACCGAGCCGTCGGCGGAGTTCGAGCTCACCTGCATCTTCTGCGAGGGCCGGGGCTGCCGTGTGTGTTCGCAGTCCGGGTGGATCGAGCTGGGCGGATGCGGCATGGTCGACCCCAACGTGTTCGCCGCAGTCGACGTCGACCCGGAGGAGTACTCCGGGTTCGCCTTCGGCTTCGGCATCGACCGGTGCGCCATGATGCGCCACGACGTCGACGACATCCGCCACTTCATCGCCAACGACATCCGCTTCCTGGAACAGTTTTGATTTCGCCCTTGCTCGCTCGCTGCGCTCGCTCCGCTCTGGCGAGTTGTTCGTGCTCCACCCGACCGGCGGAGCCGGTCGGGCTCCACCCTGCACCCTCTCGCCGGCTGCTCTGGGGGCCGCCTCTGGCGGCGCCGGGAGCCGCCGGCGCCCCTGGCGGTCCTCACTGATGCGTGTCCCCCTCTCCTGGCTCTGCGACTTTGCCGCGTTTCCCTCCGATGCGTCGCACCTCGCCGACGCGTTGTCGGGGCTGGGACTGGTCGTGGAGGGGGTGGAGGCGGTCGGCCAGGGGCTGGGCGACATGGTCGTGGCCCGGGTCCTCGCCATCCGGCCCCATCCGAACGCGGACAAGGTGCAGGTCGTCGACGTGGATGCCGGCGACGGGAAGCCGCTGCAGATCGTGTGCGGGGCGTTCAACTTCGCCGCCGGCGACGTGGTGCCGCTGGCGCCGGTCGGCGCCCGGCTGCCCGGAGGGATGCAGATCGGCCGGCGCAACGTGCGGGGCGAATGGTCCAACGGGATGCTGTGCTCGGGGACCGAGCTGGCCCTGACCGCGGACGGCCAGGGCATCATGATCCTCGCCGCCGACCTCGTTCCGGGGACGCCGCTGGTGACAGCCTTGGGCATCGAACCCGACGTCGTGTTCGACCTCGACGTGACCCCGAACCGGCCGGACGCCCTGTCGGTCGCCGGCGTGGCCCGGGATCTGGCGGCCTTCCTCGGGCTGCCCTTCGCCATCCCCGGGCCGCCGTCGGTCGCCGTGGGCGTCGGCGACACGGGCGTGAACGTCGTCGTCGAGTCGCCCGACCTCTGTCCGGAGTTCACCGCCACCGTCCTCGACGGCGTGGCGATCGGGCCGTCGCCGAATTGGCTGGCCCGCCGGCTCACACTGGCCGGGATGCGCCCGATCAACAACGTCGTCGACGTCTCCAACTACGTGATGCTCGAGCTGGGCCAGCCCAACCACCCCTACGACCTCGACCGCCTGCCAGGCCGGGGACTGCTCGTCCGCCGCGCCCGCCAGGACGAGACGCTGGTCACCCTCGACGACGTCGAGCGCAAGCTCGGCCCGGACGACTGCCTGATCTGCGACGCGGAGGGCACCGCCGTCGGCATCGCCGGCATCATGGGCGGTGCGTCGAGCGAGATATCCCCGTCGACCACCACCGTCGTCCTGGAGGCGGCCTGGTTCGATCCGGGCTCCGTCGCCCGTACTTCCAAGCGCCTCGGCCTGCGCACCGAGGCGTCCGTGCGTTTCGAGCGGGGCGTGGACCCCGAGGGCGTGCGGCGTGCCGTCGCCCGGTTCTGCGAGCTCGCCGGCGAGGTCGCCGGCGCCAAAGTCTCAGGGGTCACCGTCGACGCTGTCGGCGAGCTGCCCCGGCCGGGGCGCGTCGTCGTGCGCACGAGCCGGGTCAACGCCATCCTGGGGACGTCGCTGTCGCCCGGCGACGTCTCGGGCTACCTGCAGCCGATCGGCTTCCGCTGCACACCGACGGGCGACGGTGACTTCCGGGTCGACATCCCGTCGTGGCGGCCGGACAGCGATCGCGAGATCGACGTGATCGAAGAGGTCGCCCGCCACTTCGGCTACCGCAACATCGAGCGCACGCTGCCCGCGGTCGCCCGGGTCGGCGGCCTCACCCCCTATCAACGGGAACGGCGCAAGGTCCGCGAGATCCTGGTCGGCACCGGCCTGTCCGAGGCGTGGGCCACCACGTTCCTCGCTCCCGAGGACCTGGCGCGCGCCGGGCTGCCGCCGGATGCGGTGGAGGTCGAGAACCCGCTGGCGGCCGAGGAGTCCATCCTGCGAACGTCGCTGCTCCCGGGCCTGCTGCGGGCCCTCGCCGCCAACGCCGGCCACCGTCGCCCCGACGTCGGGCTCTTCGAGATCGGCCACGTGTTCCTTCAGCCGCCCGCCGGCGAGCAGCTCCCGGTCGAGCCGGAGCGGCTGGCCGTCGCCCTCGGCCAGCGGGACGCCGCCGACGCGGTCCGCACCTGGCGGGCGCTGGCCGACGGCCTGCGCCTGGAGGACGTGACGCTGCAGGCCGCGACCGTGCCGGGCCTGCACCCGACCCGAAGCGCCCGCCTGGTGGTGGCCGGGCGGGAGGCGGGCGCGATCGGCGAGGTCGACCCGCAGGTGCTGGCCGCCCACGACTTCGACGGCCGCGCCGGATGGTTCGAAGTCGACCTCGGGGTGGTGCTCGGCGCCCGGCGACGTGACGCCAGATACCGCCCGGTCAGCCGGTTCCCGTCGGCCGACATCGACCTCGCCTTCGTGGTCGAGGACGACACGCCGGCGGCTGCGGTCGAACGCACGTTGGTTCGCGCCGCCGGCGACCTCCTGGAGCGCATCGAGCTGTTCGACGTGTTCCGGAGCCCGTCGCTGCCGGGCGCCCGCAGCCTGGCCTGGCGGCTGCGCTTCTCGGCGCTCGACCACACCCTGGGCGAGGACGAGCTCACCGCGCTGCGCCTGCGCTGCATCGAGGCGGTCACCGCCGCCCATCCCGCCCGCCTGCGGGCCTAGCACCCAGGCGCCGCCTCCCCGAGCCGGTTACCGGCGCCGGCCTCGTGACCCCCCGGCGTGCCCGGCCCCCGTCCGGGCCCGACCGCTCGCAGGGCCCCGGCCGGCGCGAGGCGCAGGTGCCGGCGCGACCACCGGCTGCGGGCGGAACACCGGCTCGGCGGCAGGGCCGGTGAGGGCGACGGTCTGCGCCGCGCCGGGAGCGATCCGGGCCGACGCCGGGTGGATGCCGGCCTGGCGGATCATGGAGGCGACGTCGCGGGCCTGGTCCGGCAGGATCACGGTGACGACGGCGCCCTTGGCCCCGGCCCGGGCGGTGCGACCCGACCGGTGGAGGTAGGCCTTGTGCTCGGTCGGCGGGTCGACGTGGACGACGAGGGCCACGTCGTCGACGTGGATGCCCCGAGCGGCGATGTCGGTGGCCACCAGGACCCGGGTCGAGCCGTCGGCGAACGCGGCCAGGTTTCGGTCCCGCTGGGCCTGCGACAGGTTGCCGTGCAGGTCGACGGCGGGAATGCCGCGGGCGGTCAGGTCCTTGGCCAGCTTCTTCGCCGCGTGCTTGGTGCGGGTGAACAACAGGGCCCGCTCCTTGCCCGACGCCAGCTCCCGCACGACGGCCGCCTTGTCGTCCGGCGTGACGCTGAAGGCGTGGTGCTCCAGGTCGGGCGGGGTGGCGTCCGCGGAGTCGACGGAGTGGGTGATCGGGTTCTGCAGGTAGCGGCGCACGACCAGGTCGACGGCCCGGTCCAGCGTGGCCGAGAACAGCATGCGCTGGCCGCCGGCCGGGGTCTGGTCCAGGATCCGCTTCACCGCGGGAAGGAACCCGAGGTCGGCCAGGTGGTCGGCCTCGTCGAGGACGCACACCTCCACCGCACCAAGGCGCAGGTGGCCCTGCTGGGCCAGGTCCTCGAGCCGGCCGGGGCAGGCGATCAGGATGTCGATCCCCTGGCGGAGGGCGGCGACCTGGGGGACCTGGCTGACGCCTCCGTGGATGACCGCCACCCGTTGGCCCATGGCCCGGGCGAGCGGTTCGGTGGTGGCCGCGACCTGGGCGGCCAGCTCGCGGGTGGGCACCAGCACGAGGGCACGGGGCTGATTCGGCCGGCGGACGCTGGTCGAGGTCGACAGGGCGACCACCGTCGGGACGGCGAAGGCCACGGTCTTGCCGCTGCCGGTGCGGGCCCGGCCGAGAACGTCGCGACCGGCGAGGGAGCTGGGAAGGGTGGCGGCCTGGATCGGGAACGGCGTCGGGCAGCCGGCGCGCACGAGCGCGGCGACGATCGGCGCGGGGACGCCGAGGGCCTCGAACGTCGTCTCCTGCGGCGGGGTCTCGACGACCTCGTAGTCGAGCGCGGCGACGACGGGCTCGGGGGGCGGTCGGCGGGGCGGCGTCGACGAGCGCGACGGCGACGGGCGGCGCCGGCGGCGCGTGGGACCGCCGGTGGGGTTGCTGGGCATGGGTGGTTTCCTTTCGAAGTGGGCTGGCGGCCGTTGATGCTGCGGCCACACGCTCCGAAAGAAGCGGAAACCCTGCGCTGGGTGCGCCGCACTCGCACTCGACCCCGACGGCGCCGGGTGGGCGACATCGCTGCGCACAGCGTACCGGACAGCGGTACCGTCGCCCGGCGATGGAAACCGACTACCAGTTCTTCACCGTATGGAGGGTCGCCGGCACCATCGACGAGGTGAAGGACGTGTTGGGGGACGCCGAGTCGCTGACCCGCTGGTGGCCGGCGGTCTACATCAGCCTGGACGAGGTGGCGCCGGGCGGTGAGGGCGGGGTCGGGCGGACCGTCGACCTCCACACCAAGGGATGGGCGCCGTACACG
>DATASA010000025.1:0-18309 GCA_036269435.1 Acidimicrobiales bacterium
GGCAAGTGAAGCGCTTTGACCTCCCGATAACACTCCGATGGTTGGCGGACACGCCTCAGGTGCTGACGCGCGGCGTAGGTCGGGACAGGAGCAGAGTCCAGCTACCCCCAGACCGCCCATGTCGGCGTGGCGCAACCCTGATTCGAAGAGGAGGCGCACGATCGCCGTGTCCCGCCGCTCGTTGAAGGTTCGGCCCTCGCAGACCGCCAGCAGCCGCCGCAGGTCGTTGTCGCCGACCACGGGCACAGCGATGTCGGGATCGGCGGGGGGACACATGTTGGGCATGGGTTGAGGACGGCGAGCTCGCCGTCCTCCACCAGCCAGCGGAGGAACTGCTGGAGGCTCCGATAGCGGGTGGCCGCGGTGGTCGGGGTCCAACGAGTGAGCTGGTCGGCGATGAAGGCCTCGACCTCCGCCCGACCGATGGCGTCCACCGAGGTCGGCCGCTCGTGCGCCACGAGGAAGGCCTCCAGCAGCCGGACGGCCTCCAGTAGCACCGGAATTATCAGGTGGTGGAGCGGTGTGCGCTTTCTTTTTCGTGTCGTCCTGACGGGAAAAGTGCTGGTCAGACACTTACAGAGCCCGAGGTCGGATTCGAACCGACGACCTGCTCATTACGAGTGAGCTGCTCTGCCGGACTGAGCTACCCGGGCGGGCTGTCGAGTATGGCACGCCGATCGCGCAGCGGCGGAAGCCCGAGCAGCAGATCCTGGAGGAGGAGGGCCTCGGTCGGGTTGCGGACCATCGCCTCGGCCGCGGCCTGGATGGCGGCGACGGCCTCGATGCACGCCCGCGCATCGGCGGCCCCGCTCGCCAGGGCCTCTCCGTAGACGGCGGCCAGCCCGGCGAGGCCGAAGCGGAGCTCGTCGTGGCGCAGGCGGCGTAGCTCGCGCTTGTGGCGGTCGGCGAGGACCTTGCGCCCGGCCCCGCGCTCCCCGGTCCGCTCCACCCGTTCCTCGAGCTCGGCCCGCTCGGCGGCCTGGCGGGCCTCCAGCGCGGCGACACCCGCCGCGCCCAGCAGTTCCGCCAGATCCGACACGACCACGGCGACGGTCGCGCCCGTGCCGTCGAGGCGGGCGGGAACGGAGCGCCACGCGTCCCGCCGGTCGGCGACGCCGGGGTCGTTGGCCAGCAGCCGGGCCCGGTCGAGGCGGCCTCCGGCGACGCCGGCCACCGACGACGCCACGTCGGCGGGTACCCCCTCGGCGAGCAGCGCGGCGGCGATCTGCTCACTTGACAGAGGTCCGAAGTCGACCCGGACGCAACGCGACGCGATCGTCACCAGCTCGGGCGGCATCTGCTCGGCGAGGATCACGAACACGGTGCTGGCCGGCGGCTCCTCCAGCACCTTGAGCAGGACCGAGGCCGCCTCTCGGACGAGGTGGAAGTCAGTGAGGATCAGGACCTTGCGCGACCCCTCGTTGGGCGACCGCAGCGCCAGCCGGCGGACCTCCCGGGCCTGCTCGACGGTGATCGACGGGCCCGATCGCTCGACCACCACGACGTCGGGGTGGACGCCGGCCAGCGCCCGCCGGCAGACGTCGCAGGTCCCGCAGCCGCCATTCGGGCACAGCAGCGCAGCGGCGAACGCGGTCGCCGACGTCCGCTTCCCCGACCCTGGCGGCCCGACGAGCAGATAGGCGTGCACCGGGGCGACGACGGCCGCCCGGAGATGGGCGACAGCCGACTCCTGGCCCACCACGTCGTCGAAGACGCTGGTCACGATCCGCCCACGGCGGTCGCGGCGACGGCGTCGACAACGCGTGCCGCCACCTCCTCGACGGTCCCCCCTCCGTCGATCACGACCCACCGCTTGGGATCGGCGGCGGCCAGGGCGCGGTACCCCTCGGCCACCCGTCGGTGGAACTGCTCGCCGGCCGCCTCCATGCGATCCGGCGCACCGTTCATGCGGGCGACGGCCATGTCGGCCGCCACGTCGAGCAGCAGGACCACATCGGGTTCCAGGCCTCCGGTGGCCCACGCCGAGATGCGGGCCAGCTCGTCGACGTCCAGGCCGCGGGCGTAGCCCTGGTAGGCCAGGGTCGACCCGACGAAGCGGTCGCTGACCACGTCCTCACCCCGGGCCAGAGCCGGCGCGATCACCTCGGCGACGTGCTGTGCCCGGTCGGCGGCCATGAGCAACGCCTCGGCCCGCGGATCGAGCGGCGTGCTCAGGCCCGCATCGAGGACGATGGCGCGGATGCGGGCCCCCACCGCCGTCCCGCCCGGCTCGCGGGTGAGCACTGCGCCCAGCCGGGCGGCGAGCAGCGCGGCCTGCGTCGACTTGCCGCTGCGTTCGCCGCCCTCGAACACGATGAGCCGCCCGCGACGGACGGTCACGCCGCCGCCTCCCGCGGTGTCTCGCGGTACGCCCGCAGCGCGAGCCCGCCGGCGGCGAGGATGATGGCGCCGCCGGCCCACAAGGTCAGGCGCACGCCCGGGAGGCTGAGGGTCGTCCCCGCGAAACCCAGCTCGCCGCCGACCACGGCGTGGGAGACGTCGTCGAGCACCCGCGACACCAGGGGCGCGAGCGACAGCGAGATCAGCATGCACAGGCGCGACAGGGTGTAGAGCGTGGCGAAGGTCCGACCCCGCAGCTCGTCGGCGACGGTCTCCTGCAGGATGGTGAAGCCGAGCACGTACACCGCGCCCGCGCACACGCCCATGAAGGCGATGAACAGCATCGTCAAACCGAGGCTCGACATCGTCACGGCCACCAACATGGCGACGCCCGCCCCCACCACCGCCCACGGGAACAGGGCGCCGTGGGGCACCCGTTTCTGGAACGTCGACAGGCCGACGACACCCACGGCCACGCCCATGCCCAGCGCGGTCAGCAGCAGTCCGAACCCGGCCGCCCCGGCGTGCAGGACCTCGTTGGCGTAGATCGGCCCGAGCGGGGCGATCATTCCTCCTCCGACCAGTCCGGTGCCGAGCCCGACCATGACCGACCGGACGGTCGGGTTGGTGCCGATGAAGTGCCAGCCCTCCTTGATCTCGCTGAAGGTCCGGGTCAGGTCGATCGGCGTCCGCTCGACGGGCCGGTTGCGCACCAGCGTGAGGGAGTAGATCAGGCTGGCCGACAGGAAGAAGGTGACCACGTCGAAGTAGATGGCGAGCGACTCCTGATTGAGGCGCAGAAAGCCGAACGAGCCGGCGTGGCGACCCAGGATCTCGGCCACCTTGGTGAGCGATGCGAACAGCGCTGACCCGACGGGGAACGTCCCGTAGGCCGCGGCGAGGGAGAAGGAGTTGGCCGACGCCAGCTTGTCGGCGGGGACCAGGTTCGGCACCGACGCCTCCTTGGCCGGCGACCACAGCAGGGTCAGGACCTCGAGCACCAGCGACGCCAGGAACAGCCCCCACACGGTCTTGACCAGCGGGAGGGTGGCGAGGACGAGGCCGCGTCCGATGTCGCAGGTCACCATGACCTTGCGCCGGTCCCACCGGTCGACGAGCACCCCGCCGACCGAGGCCAGGAAGAACCCGGGGATCATGCGGGCGCTCATGACCAGGGCGATGGCCGCCTCGGGCGAACCCTTCCCGATCCTGGCGGTGAGCGTGAGGATGGCGAACAGGCCGATCCAGTCGCCGAGCGACGACACGACCTGGGCCATCCACAACCGGAAGAACGACGTCGATCCGAGCAGGCGCGGCCCCCGGCCGTCTGGCCGGGCGACGTCGGCTTCGGCGGGCCGGGCGACCGGCGCCATGGGGACGGTGGCGTCGTCCTCGGGACGATCGGGAAGAGGCTCTGCCACGACCTCAGCGTAGGGGAGAGCCCGCTATTTCTTTCGCCTGGGCGCCGCCTTGCGCTTCGCCGGAGCCGGGCCCTTGTCCCGCTTGTCCTGCAACAGCTGGGCGGCCCGCTCGGGGGTGAGCGAGTCGACGTCGTCGCCACTGCGCAGGGAGGCGTTGACCTCCCCGTCGGTCACGTACGGCCCGAACCGGCCCTCCTTGACCACCATCGGCTTCTTGGTGGCGGGGTCCTCGCCCAGCTCCTTGAGGGGCGGCGCCGCCTCGCCCCGGCCCCGCCGGGCCTTGGGCTGGGCCAGGACGGCGAGGGCTTCGTCCAGGGTCAGGCTGAACAGCTGTTCCTCGTCGCCCAGGCTGCGGCTGTCGGTGCCCTTCTTGACGTATGGCCCGTAGCGCCCGTTCTGGACGGTGATCTCGGCCCCGTCCACGGGGTCCTTGCCGACGGTCCGGGGCAGGGTCAGCAGGCGCAGCGCGTCGTCGAGCGTCACCGCTTCGAGGTTCATGTTCTTCAGCAGCGACGCGGTGTGGGGCTTCTTCTTCGACGCCGAATCGGGCTCCCCCAGCTGTACGTACGGGCCGAAGCGCCCCGCCCGGGCGATGACCGGCAGCCCGGTGGCGGGGTCCTCGCCCAGCACCCGGTCGCCGCTCGGGGTGGCGAGCAGCTCGGTGGCCTTGTCGACGGTGAGCTCGTCGGGGGCGATGCCTTCGGGAATGGCCGCGGTCTCGCCGTCGCGCGACAGGTAGGGCCCGTAACGGCCGACCCGGATGACGATCTCCCTGCCCTCGCTATCGGCACCAAGGGGGATGGAGTTGATGGCCCGGGGGTCGATGGCCTCCAGCCGCTCCTTGACCATGTCCCGCAAGCCGGGCTGGCCGTTGCCGAAGTAGAACTTCGAGAGCCACGGCTGGGCCTCCTGCGAGCCGCCGGCGATGCCGTCGAGGTCGTCCTCCATGCGGGCGGTGAAGGCGTAGTCCACCAGGTCGCCGAAGTGGCTCTCCAGCAGGTTGACGACCGCGAACGCGGTGAACGACGGGATGAGGGCCGAGCCCTTCTTCCAGACGTAGCCGCGGTCCTGGATGGTGGCGATGATGGACGCGTACGTCGACGGGCGGCCCACGCCCATCTCCTCCAGCGCCTTGACCAGCGACGCCTCGGTGAAGCGGGCCGGCGGCTGGGTGGCGTGGTCCTTGGCCTCCAGCGCATCGGCGTGCACGGTGTCGCCCACCGTCAGGGCGGGGAGGCGGACCTCCCTGTCCTCGAGCTCGGCGTTCGGGTCGTCCGAGCCCTCGACGTAGGCCCGCAGGAAGCCGGGGAACTCGATGACCTTGCCGCCGGCGGAGAACTCCGCCTCCTCGCCGGTGGACGACGCGCCGGTGATCCGGACCTGCACGCTCTTGCCGCGGACGTCGGCCATCTGCGACGCCACCGTGCGCTTCCACACCAGCTCGTACAGCGCGGCCTCGTCGGGCCCGACCTCGCGGGCCACCTGCTCGGGGGTGCGAAAGCTGTCCCCGGCGGGGCGGATGGCCTCGTGGGCCTCCTGCGCGTTCTTCACCTTCTTCTCGTACCGGCGGGGCTGGGCGGGCACGTAGTCGGCGCCGTAGAGCTGGGTGGCCTGGGCCCGGGCCGCGGTCAGGGCCGTCTCGGACAGCGCGGTGCTGTCGGTCCGCATGTACGTGATGTAGCCGTTCTCGTACAGGCGCTGGGCGACCCCCATGGCCCGCTGGGCGGTGAAGCGGAGCTTGCGCCCGGCCTCCTGCTGCAGCGTCGAGGTCATGAACGGCGGGTACGGCGTCCGGCGGTAGGGCTTCTCGTCGACCGACTTCACCGAGAACGTCGACTCGGCCAGGCGGGCGACCAGGGCGCGGGCCCCGGCGGGGTCCAGGACCACCGCGTTGGTGCTGGTGCGGCCGCCCGTTTCGTCGAAGTCGCGCCCGGTCGCCAGTCGAGTGCCGTCGAGGGCGACGAGAGTGGCGCCGAAGGCCGGGTTCGCGGTGGCGGCGCCGGCGTGGTCCGGGGCCGGCGCCGAGAACCGCGCCTCGATGTCGGAGTACGAAGCGCTGCGGAAGCGCATGCGGGCCCGCTCCCGCTCGACCAGGATGCGGGTGGCCACGCTCTGCACCCGGCCTGCGGACAGGCGGGGCAGGATCTTTCTCCACAGCACGGGCGACACTTCGTAGCCGTACAGCCGGTCGAGGATGCGCCGGGCCTCCTGGGCGTCGACCAGCCGGCGGTCGAGGTCGCGCCAGTTGTCGACCGCCTCCCTGATCGCGCCCGGGGTGATCTCGTGGAAGACCATGCGCCGCACCGGCATTCCCGCCGGAGGTGACAGCACCTCCATCAGGTGCCACGCGATCGACTCGCCCTCGCGATCCTCGTCTGTCGCCAGGTAGAGCTCGGTGGCGCCCTTGAGCGCGGCCTTGAGCTTGCTGACGACCTGCTTCTTCTCGTTGTTGACCACGTAGAGCGGTTTGAACCCGTTGTCGACGTCCACGCCGAGTCGGGCCCAGGACTCCCCCTTGTAGGCGGCGGGGATCTCCTTGGCGTCCTTCGGCAGGTCGCGGATGTGCCCGACGGACGACTCGACGACGAAATCACCGCCGAGGAACCGGGAGATCGTCCGGGCTTTGGCGGGGGACTCGACGATGACGAGGGGTTTGGCCATGGCTACACGACAATTGACAGCCGGCGGGCTCCGTGTCAAACGGTTCCACTCCGGAGGCGCCACGCGTCGTGCCTCGAAGCGGCCGCGTCTACGGTGCTGGCATGAACCCCGAGAAGCTCATCGAGACGTTCGGGACGCTTGGTCTGTTCGCCATCATCTTCGCCGAGTCCGGGCTCCTGATCGGCTTCTTCCTCCCCGGCGACTCGCTCCTGTTCAGCGCCGGCCTGCTCGCCTCGAAGGGAACCCTCAACCTCCCGGTGATCATGATCGGGTCTGCGATCGCCGCGGTCGTCGGCGACCAGGTCGGCTACCTCATCGGCCGCCGGGCCGGGCCGGCCCTCTTCCGGCGGCCCGACTCCCGGCTGTTCAAGCAGAAGAACGTCGAACGGGCCCACGCCTACTTCGAGAAGAACGGGCCGAAGACGATCATCCTGGCCCGGTTCCTGCCGGTGATCCGGACCTTCACCCCGGTCGTGGCCGGCGTCGGGCAGATGGAGTACCGGCGCTTCGTCACCTTCAACGTCATCGGCGGGGTGCTGTGGGCCTGCGGCGTCACCCTGGCCGGGGACCTGCTCGGCAAGTCCGTTCCCAACATCGACCACTGGCTCCTGCCCATCATCGTGCTCATCGGCGCGGTGTCGTTCGTGCCGGTGATCCTGGACCTGTTGCGGATGCGGCGCGGCGCCCGGGCCGACGGCGTCGTCGTGGCCGAGCCGGCCGACGGGACCAAGTAGGCGGACCCACCACCGCGGTGAGGCGACGGGCTCCGAGGACCCGGGCGGTGCGGGGCGCGGCTGCGCTCGGCGCCGGATTCGCTCAGAGGTCGCGCGAACGCCGAGCGTGAGAAACATCGCTACAGGAACGCACCGGTCCCGCCGACACTCGGCGCATGCCTTCAGCGTCCACCGTCCGGCGGGTCCTCATCGCACTCGGCGTGACCGTCTGCCTCGTGGTCGCGAGCGTCGCTGCGGTCGTGTGGCGCGACGCCGAGGCGTCGGGCCCGGTGCGTGTGGCGACGGTCTCCGCGGTGTCGCCCGAGGTCCAGCCGACCACGACGAGCTCGTCCACCTCGACCTCCACGTCCTCGTCGACCACGACCAGCACCTCGACGTCGACCACGTCGACCACGGTGAAGCCCCGCCCGGTGACGACGACCACCCGCGTCCCGGCCACAACTCCTCCGACGGCACCCCCCGTCACCGCGGCCCCGGCTGCGGCGGCAGGCACGTCGCCCGAACAGCGTTGCGCCGCCGCCCGGCAGTGGGTCGAGGCCCACGGCCTGGTCCTGCCCGCCGGCTGGGGGTTCCGGTGCCCGGGCAAGGCGGTGGTCGACGGGTCGGACCGCTGGGGCGTGGCCTGCTGGAACTGCGACGGGACCGGGAGCTGGATCGCCGTCGACGTCGACCGAATCGGTCCCTCGGAGGCCACGCTGCGGTACGTGATCGCCCACGAGACCTGCCACTCGATCGACTACACCAGCCTCGGCATCACCACCGAGGTGGGCGCCGACCTGTGCGCCGCCCTCCACGGCGCACCCCGGCCGTCGTAGGACCGACCGGGATTACGGAGCGCCGACCGGCGACCCGGAGTCCTGCGAGAGCGTGCTGCCGCCACGGGGCGCGGCGGCAGCGGGCACGCCGGCGTCCATGGCCTCGGCCTTGCGCTTGGAGAAGGCGATGGCCCCGGCGAGGATCAGCAGGGCGATCAGGGCGATCGTGTAGCGGGCGCCGTTGTTGTTTCGCAGCTTGATCACTGCCGGCAGCATCAGCAGCGACACCAGGTTCATCACCTTGATCAGCGGGTTCAGGGCGGGGCCGGCGGTGTCCTTGAACGGGTCGCCGACGGTGTCGCCGATGACCGCGGCCTTGTGGGCCTCGGAGCCCTTGCCGCCCTCGTGCCCGTCCTCGATGTACTTCTTGGCGTTGTCCCACGCCCCGCCGGCGTTCGACAGGAAGACCGCCATGAGCTGGCCGGTGAGGATGACCGCGGCCAGGAATGCGCCCAAGGCGAGGTACCCCACGCCGAAGCCGATGACGACGGGGGTGAGCACGGCCAGCAGGGCCGGCGTCGCCAGCTCCCGCAGCGAGGCGGCGGTGCAGATGTCGATGACCCGGCCGTACTCGGGGCGCTCGGTGTAGTCCATGATCCCGGGGTGCTCGCGGAACTGGCGGCGCACCTCCTGGACGACGGTGCCGGCGGTGCGCCCGACGGCGCGGATGGCCAGGGCCGAGAACATGAACGCCACCGAGCCGCCGATGAGCAGGCCGATGAACGTCTTCGGATCGGCCACGTTGATCTGGGTGGCCGGGTTGCGGAACAGGTCGGTCTTGGGCAGGCCGAGCTCGTCGCCCACCGTCTCGATGAACGAGGCGAACAGGGCGACGGCGGCGATGACCGCGGACCCGATGGCGAAGCCCTTGGTGATGGCCTTGGTCGTGTTGCCCACCGCGTCGAGGCTGACCATGATCCGCTCGGCCTCGCCGTCGAACTCGCCCGACATCTCGGCGATGCCGGCGGCGTTGTCGGCCACCGGGCCGAACGTGTCCTCGGACACGACCACGCCGGTCGTGGCCAGCATGCCGAGGCCGGTCAGGGCGACGAGGTAGAAGGTGAACTGGATGTTGCCCTGGCCGAGGCCGATGGCGACACCGAGGGCCAGGGCGATGGCGATGACCGCGAACACGGTCGACTCCAGGCCCGAGCTGATGCCCGACAGGACCGTGGTGGCCGGGCCGGTGCGGGCCGCCTCGGCGATGTCGCGCACGGGCGACGTCTCCGTCGACGTGTAGTACTCGGTCAGGCGGCTCACGACCTGGGCCAGGACGAGGCCGGTCACGATGGCCCAGAACACCCGCAGGTTGTGGACGTAGAACTGGGCGACGAGGAAGGTGGCCACGACGGTCAGGACGCCGGCCGTCAGGAAGCCCCGGTTGATGGGGGCCATGGCGCTCTTGTCGTCCTCCTTGGCCCGCACCGCGTACACGCCGACGATCGAGGCCAGCACGCCGAGGGCGCGGGCGATGACGGGGAAGATCACGCCGAGGGCCGGGTTCAGGCCGATGGACTTGAAGGCGGCGAAGCCGAGGATGATCGAGGCGACCAGGGTCACCTCGTAGGACTCGAACAGGTCAGCGGCCATGCCCGCGCAGTCGCCCACGTTGTCGCCAACGTTGTCGGCGATGGTGGCCGCGTTGCGGGGGTCGTCCTCGGGGATGCCGGCTTCGACCTTGCCCACCAGGTCGGCGCCCACGTCGGCCGCCTTGGTGAAGATGCCGCCACCCACCCGCATGAACAGCGCCAGCAGCGAACCGCCGAAGCCGAACCCGACGAGGATCGACGTCGCCGTGTTCTGGAACAGCATGATGATGATCGTGGCGCCGAGCAGGCCCAGGCCGACGGTGAACATGCCGGCCACGCCGCCGGTCCGGAACGCCACCTTCAGGGCGCCGGGCAGCGAGCCGGTGCGGGCGGCGGCCGCGGTGCGCACGTTGCCCCGCACGGCCAAGCCCATGCCGATGAAGCCGGTCAGGCCGGACATCGTGCAGCCGGCGATGAAGGCGAGCGTGCGGAAGATGCCCGACTGGGCGAAGGACAGCGCGACGGTGCCGTCGTCACGCAGGATCCGCGTCGAGGTCAGGAAGACCAGGATGGCCAGGGGGACGAGGATGACGGCGATGGTCTTGAACTGGCGCCGGAGGTAGGCCATGGCCCCCTCCTGGATGGCCAGGGCGATCTCCTTCATCTTGGGCGTGCCCTCGTCGGCGGCCAGCACGCCGCGCATGAGGGTCAGGCCGACGCCGAGGGCCAGGAGGGCGGTGACGGCCGAGAACACCAGCCAGAACCACTCGCCTCCTCCGAGGTGGAAGGCCTGGTACCCGCCTTCCGCCGCCAGGATCTGGGTCATACCGCCTGCTCCTTCTTCTCGGTCAGGTCCTTCTTCACGGTCAGGTCCTTCTTGACGTAGATGTGGTGGGCGACCTTCTCGCCGACGGTGCGGTCGTGCCCGTCCACCCGCAGGACGAGCGGCCCGTCGAACGGGTGCTTCTCTCGTACTTCCACCCGGACACCGGGACGCAACCCGAGGGTGTCCAGGAACTTGACGATCTCCGGATCGGTCGAGCCGGGGACGGCCACGACGGCGACGTCGCCCGGCTCCAGATCGTAGAGCGGCGGCATGGCCGGAATCTCGACCACCTCCGGCGCAGGGATGGGGAACCCGTGGGGGCAGGATCCCGGCCGGTGCAGGGCGACGTACAGCCGGTCCTCCACCTCCTGGGGCAGGTCGTGCTCGAACGACGTGGCCAGGCGGTCGGCCTCGTTCCAGGCGTAGCCGAGCATGTCGGCGAGGAAGCGCTCGACGATCCGGTGGCGGCGGATGGCCGCGACCGCCGCGGCCCGGCCGGTGGCGGTGAGCTCGACGCCCCGGTACAGCTTGTGGTCGAGCAACCCCCGCTCGGCCAGTCGCTTGGCGGTGGCGGTGGCCGTCGCCGGCGACACGCCGAGCGCGTCGGCGAGGGCGCCGGTGTGGGCGTCCTGCCCGTCCCGGGAGAGCCGGTAGATGGACTTCAGCGTCTCCCGCTCGGACTTGGTGATCGGTGGCGTCATGGTTTCGACACCGAGCAACCTAACTTTCAGCTTGCTGAAAGGTCAAGCCGTCGGCGACGGTTCCTCACGGGGATCCACGAGCCGGTAGCCCACGCCGGGTTCGGTCACCAGGCGGGGCGCGGCGGGGTCGTCGCGGAGCTTCTTGCGGAGCTGGCCGGCGTAGACCCGCAGGTACTGCGTCTCCTCGCCGTACTCCGGGCCCCAGACCATCTGCAGGATCATCCGGTGGGTCAGTACCCGCCCGGGATAGCGGGCCAGCGCGGCCAGGAAGCCGAACTCCTTCGGCGTCAGCTCGACCGGCTGGCCGGCGACGGTGACCTGGCGCTGGGCCACGTCGACCCGCAGGTCGCCCACGTCGAGGACCGACTCGTCCAGCCCGGGCCCGCCCGGACGACGGTGGCGCAGGGCGACGCGCACGCGCGCCAGCAGCTCGGGCATCGAGAAGGGCTTGGTCACGTAGTCGTCGGCCCCTTCGTCCAGCGCGGCGACCTTGCGGTGCTCGGCGCCCTCGGCGGTCAGCACGACGATGGGGACGTTCGACCAGGCCCGGACGCGGCGGCACACCTCGATCCCGTCGACGTCGGGGAGGCCCAGGTCGAGGACGACGACGGCGGGCGGCGTCCCCGCGATCCGCTCCAGCGCCTCCCGGCCCGTGCCGACCGCGGTGACCGCGTAGCCGCGGGCCTCGAAGGCGGCGATGAGGGCCCGGGTGATGGCCAGCTCGTCGTCGACCACCAGGACCGACGTCGGCGCCGCGCTAGCCACGGCGCGTCGGGATGGTGAACCGGAAGCGGGCGCCCGAGCCGGGATTGGGGGCGACGTCGATCGTCCCGCCGTGCGCCTCCACGATGGCCTTGCAGATGGCCAGCCCCACGCCGCTCGACGCGCTGCCCTCGCCCCGGCGGAACGGTTCGAAGATGCGCTCGCGGTCGAACCGGGCCACGCCGATCCCCTCGTCGGCCACCGAGATCTCGACCAACCCGTCGGAGGTGATGGCCGAGACACGGATGGTCGAGCGGGGTGGCGAGTGGCGGGCCGCGTTCTCCAACAGGTTGGTGACGACCTGGTCGAGCTGGGTGTAGTCGGCGTCGACCAGCGGCAGGCCGTCGGGCACGTCGACCTGGACCCGGACCTGGCGGAACAGCGGTGCGAGGCGCCGGACCCGCTCGGCGAGCAGTTCGTCGACGGCGACGGCCTGGCGGTCGGGCTGCAGTGCGCCGGCCTCGATGCGGCTGAGGCTGAGGAGGTTGGCGACGATGCGGTCCAGCCGCTGGGCCTCGTCGCCGACCAGGTCGAGCAACTCGTTGCGGGTGGCGTCGTCGTAGATCGCCCCGGCCCGCAGGTCCGACGTCACGGCCCGGATGCTGGCCAGCGGCGTGCGCAGGTCGTGGGAGACCGAGCGCAGCAGGGCCGAGCGCTGCTCGTCGACCTGTTCCAGCACCGCCACGCGGTTGGCCTCCTCGGCCAGGCGCTCCCGCTCCAGGACGACGACTTCGTACCGGTCGTGGAGGCCCTGGATCTCCTCGGCCCGCTGTTCGGCGGCCTGGCGCCGTTCCGCGCTCTGGGCCACCAGCGTGCCGGTGGTCACGGCGACGGCGAGGAACACGGCCAGGGCCACCTCGTCGTCGACCACGCCGACCCTGGGATTCCAGTACGGCGGGATGAAGGCGACGTTGAAGGCGCCGGCGGCCAACACGGCGACGACGAGCGCGGCCGGCCGACCGCCGATCACCGCAGCCACGACGACGGGGACGACCAGGACGAGGGCCGGCGTGGCCTGGGTGACGTCCGACCGGAGGGGGACGAGGGCGGCGGTCACGACCACCGTCAACCCCGCGCCGAGGCCCAGGCCGGCCCACGGAGCCGGACCGGAGGCGAAGGCGCGGACCCGCATGCCGCGATCCTTGCGCGTTTTTTACGGGACCGGACCGGTCCTTACGCCTTCTTTAGGCCGGTCTGGCGTTCACTGGGAACCGAAGACGAGGAGCGTCCCTGTGCTCAGCCAGCAAGTCCCCACCCCCGGCGCCCGGGAGCCGCAGGCCCGCCCCGCGGGCCCGGCGCCGGCGGCCGGTCCCAGACCGCTGCCCCCCGGTCGCGGGCTCGAGATCCCCGAGGACGCCCGCTACCGGCTGAAGCGCACGTTGCTGGGCGAGCCGCTGACCAACGACCAGCTGGCCCACGAGCGGCTGGGCAAGCCGACCGCGCTGGCGGTCTTCGCGTCCGACAACCTGTCGTCGTCCGCCTACGCCACCGAGGAGATCCTGCGGGTCCTGGTTCCCGCCGTCGGCGTGGCCGCCTTCGCCCTCGTCGTGCCCATCACCGTCGCCCTGCTGGTCGTGCTGGGTTTCCTGATCCTGTCGTACCGCCAGACGATCAAGGCCTACCCGACGGCCGGCGGTGCCTACATCGTCACCCGCGACAACTTCGGGCTGCTCCCGGCCCAGGTCGCGGGTGTCGCTCTGCTGACCGACTACGTGCTGACCGTATCGGTGTCGGTGGCTGCGGGTACGGCGGCGTTGACGTCGGCGTTCTCCGCGTTGAGCCCGTACACGGTGGAGGTCTCGCTGCTGTTCATCGCGGTGATCGCCTACGGCAACCTGCGCGGGGTCAAGGAGTCCGGGAGGATCTTCGCCGCACCCACCTACTTCTTCCTCTGCAACATGATCCTGCTGCTGGTGGTCGGCGTGGCCCGCATGCTGCTCGGGCATCTGCCGGTCGAGTCGGCGACCCATCCCGGGCTGGTCCACTTCGGGAGCGCGGCCGACGGTGCGCTCTTCGCCGGCGCCGGCATCGACGTCGTCCTCCACGCGTTCGCCTCCGGTGGCGCCGCCGTCACCGGGGTGGAGGCCATCTCCAACGGGGTGCCGGCATTCCGACCGCCGGAGTGGCGCAACGCCCGGGAGACGCTGGTCGTGATGGGCAGCCTGCTGGGGGCGATGTTCCTCGGCCTTTCCGTGCTGGCGGCGCGGATGCACGTGGCGCCCTTCGAGCGGGGCACGCCGACCGTGATCTCCCAGGTCGGCAAGCTCGTCTACGGCGGCGGGATCGCCGGGACGGCGATGTACCTCGCCCTCCAGGCGGGAACGATGCTCATCCTCGTCCTGGCCGCCAACACCAGCTTCGCCGACTTCCCCCGCCTGGCCAGCTTCCACGCCGGCGACAACTTCATGCCCAAGCAGCTGACCAAGCGCGGCCACCGGCTCGTGTTCTCCAACGGGATCATCAGCCTGGCCATCGCGTCGGCCGTGCTCGTCGTCGTCACCCAGGCCAAGGTCGACCGCCTGATCCCGCTGTACGCCATCGGCGTGTTCACCAGCTTCACCCTCAGCCAGGCCGGGATGGCCCGCCACCACATCACCCGCAAGGAGCCGGGTTGGCGCAGCGGGCTGTTCGTCAACGGGACCGGTGCCGTGCTGTCGCTCGTCGTCGACGTGATCATCGGCGTCACCAAGTTCACCCACGGCGCCTGGGTGATCATCGTGCTCGTCCCCGTGTTCGTGGCCGCGCTCGTCCGCCTGAACCGCCAGTACGAGTCGGAGGCCACCGAGCTGGCCGGCGACGCCCGGGCCGCGGCCGAAGCGCCCAGCTTGCGCCGCCACGTCGTCCTGGTCCTGGTCGAGGACCTGGACCGCTCGGCGGCCCGGGCCATCCAGTACGCCCGGACGCTGGCGCCGGACGAGCTGCGGGCGCTGCACATGGCGGTCGACCTGCCGAGGGCCGAGGCGCTGACCGAGGAGTGGCAGCGCCTGGGCCTCAGCCGGCTGCCGCTCGAGCTGGTCGACTGCCCGGACCGGCGGCTGACCCGCGGCGTGCTCGAGGTCGTCGCCGAGGTGCTGGCCGACGGTCGCACCGAGGTCAGCGTGCTGATCCCCCGCCTGGCCCACCGTCGCTTCTGGCACCGGTTCCTGCACGACCGGACGGGCGACGCCATCGCCACCGCCGTCTCCCGGCTGCCCTACGCCAACGTGACCTTCGTCCCCTACCACCTGGGCGCCCAGCCGCCCACCAAGGAGCCCGACCATGGCCCTGACCAGCTTCCGCCATCGCAGCCTGCCGATTCCGGTGCCGGCCCCCCAGACTGAGGAGGGCGACCTCGACGCCCTCACCGACGGCTGTGTCCCCATCGCCGACGTCAGCTGGCGGCAGGCGGCCCGGTTCGTGGGACGGGTACGGTCCCTACGGGTCCAGCCCTGGGCCGACGTGGCCACGCTCGAGTGCACGCTGGTCGACGACACCGGCGGCGTCACCGTCGTGTTCCTCGGGCGGCGGCGAATTCCGGGGATCACCCTCGGGCGCAGCATGATCGTCGAAGGGATGGCGGGCGCCCATCACGGCAAGCTGGCCCTGCTCAATCCCGACTACACCCTGCTGCCGCCGGCGTTCCGCTCGGCGCCGGCGACGTAAGCGTCACCCAGCGCCCGGCCTAGGCCGGGCGCTGGGTGTCGGTGTCGGTGTCGGTCGGTGGACGGGGCCGCCCGTTGTCCGACGGTGTGCCGGCGGCCTTGTCGCCGGTGATCACGGTGGCGGCCAGGCCTGACCGGGAGGCCATGCGCTTCTCCTCGGCGTGCACGTGGTAGGGCACCGAGGTCACGACCGTGCCCTCGCGGAACAGCAGCCGGCCCTTCAGGAACAGCGCGCTCTGGTTGTGGAGCAGGTGCTCGTACCACTTCCCGACCACGAACTCGGGGACGACGACGGTGATGGTGTCGTTGTGCCAACGCTGGTCGAGCTCGTCGAGGTACTCGATGATGGGCGCGGCCAGCTCCCGGTACCGGGAGTGCTTGATCTCCAGCTCGACGTTAATCCCGAACTCGTGCCACTGGCGGTTGATGGCCTCGGCGTCGGCGTCGTCGTGGGAGACGTAGAGGGCGATGAGGTGCTCGGGGCGCAGCGAGCGGGCGTAGGCGAGGGCCTGGATCACACCCTTGTGCACCCGGCCGACGAGCACGACCACGGTGTGGTTGAACGGCCGGGGCCGGACCTCCTCGGGGGTGATCTCGAGCGAATCCGACACCCGCTCGTAGTGGCGGTGAATGCCGACGAACAGGGCGATGATCATGGGCACCACCACGATCGGCACCCAAGCGCCGCTCGAGAACTTCGTCGAGGCGACGATCAGCAGGACGATGAAGGTCGCCAGCGAGCCGACCCCGTTGATCACGACGCCGCGCTGCCAGCCCGGTTGTCGTTCCTTGCGGTGGTGCACGACCATGCCGAGCTGGCTGAGGGTGAACGATGTGAACACCCCGACCGCGTACAGCGGGATGAGCGCGTTCGTGATGCCGCCGAAGGCCACGATCAGCAGCGAGGCGGTGACGGCCAGGATGATGATGCCGTTGGAGAAGACCAGCCTGTCCCCCCGGTTGCCCAGGTAGCGGGGCAGGTACCCGTCGCGGGCGATGATCGACGACAGGCGGGGGAAGTCGGCGTAGGCGGTGTTGGCGGCCAGGGTCAGGATGGCGGCGGTCGAGAACTGCAGGATGACGTAGAGGGGCCCGCCGCCGTAGACGGCCCGCCCCAGCTGGGACAGCACCGTCTCCTTCTGGCTCGGGTAGGGCTGCAGGTGGTGGGCCAGCACCGAGACCCCGAAGAACAGGACCCCCAGGATCAGGCCCATCCAGACCATGGTCGTGGCCGCGTTGTTCGGTTCCGGCTTCTTGAACGCGGGCACGCCGTTCGAAATGGCCTCCACCCCGGTCAGGGCCACGGCGCCGGACGAGAAACCGCGCAGGAGCAGGAACAGGCCCAGGCTGCCGCCGGCCTGGCGGCGGGCCTCGGCGGCCGCAGGATCGAACCGGATGGGCTGGACATGGCCGAAGTAGACGCGGATGAGCCCGTAGCCGACCAGCAGGGTCAGGCTGACGATGTAGATGTAGGTCGGGAAGGCGAAGACGGTCCCCGACTCCTTGATGCCGCGCAGGTTGAGGACCGTGATGATCACGATCAGGGCCAGCCCGAGGGCCACCCGCTTGTTCTCCAGCCCGCGGAACGCCGGGAGCGACACGATGGCGGCGACCCCGGCCGAGATCGACACCGCGACCGTGAGCACGTAGTCGACCAGCAGCGAGGCGCCGGCGACCAGCGACGGGTACTCGCCCAGGTTCTCCCGGCTGACGATGTAGGAGCCGCCACCGCTCGGGTAGGCGAACAGCGTCTGGCGGTACGACGCCACCACGATGGCCAGCAGGATGGCGACGACGATCGAGATCGGGACCAGCTTGGCCAGGCCCAGGGCGACGCTGGACGTGCCCGCGGCCACCACGAAGAGGATTTCCTCGGTCGCGTACGCCGTGGACGAGATGGCGTCGGACGAAAAGGTGGGAAGGGCGATGAGCTTGCGGAGCCGCTGGTGCTCCTGCTCGCTGGTCGCGATCGGCCGGCCGACGAGCAGGCGCTTGAACGACGAGTACACGTCGCGCACCGTACCCCCGCCGACGGCCGAGCTCACAGGTGAGAGCGGCACTCAGGAATTGTCTTTCGTGCCTGGCGGGTGTTGCATTGGCGCTCGTGCACGTCATCGTCGTGGGATGCGGCCGGGTGGGGCGGGATCTGGCCATGGTCCTCGACCGCGAGGGCCATACGGTCAGTGTGATCGACAAGGACCGCAACGCCTTCCATGAGCTGCCCGAGGAGTTTCGCGGCAAGGCGGTCCTGGGCTTCGGTTTTGACCGCGGCCACCTGGAGCAGGCGGGCATCCACGAGGCCGACGCGCTGGCCGCAGTCACCAACGGCGACAACTCGAACATCCTGACCGCCCGTATCGCCCGGGAGACCTATGACGTCGATCACGTGGTCGCCCGGATCTACGACCCCCGGCGGGCGGTCATCTACCGCCAGCTCGGGATCGCCACCGTGGCCGCGGTGGCGTGGACCACGGACCAGGTGCTGCGCCGGCTGTCGCCCGACAAGTCCGTCTCCGAGTGGACCGACGCCTCCGGCACGGTCAGCCTGCTGGAGCGGTCACTGCCCGACGCCTGGGCCGGTCGCAAGCTGAGCGAGCTGGACGAGGGGAACCGCTTCCGCCTCGTCGCCCTGACCCGCGGTGGCGACGCCCGGCTGTACGGCCCCGAACTGGTGGGTCAGGAAGGCGACATCTTGCACATGATGGTGCGGCGCGACGCCCAGGACGAGCTGGAGTCCCGGCTCACGACCGGCCCGGAGGGCGGTCGGTGAAGGCGGCGATCGCCGGGGCGGGCAACGTCGGCACCCACATCGCCAACGACCTGGCCGACGCCGGCCACGAGGTCCTGCTGCTGGAGAAGGACCCCGACGTCGCCGCCCG
>DATASA010000026.1:0-8128 GCA_036269435.1 Acidimicrobiales bacterium
CACCGTGCCGGCGTTGGCGGTGAACACCAGGTCGGGCAGGCCCGGCTGCGGCTCGAGCAGCTCGACCTCGGCGCCGGCGGCGACCAGCGTGGCGACCAGCTCGCCCCACTGGTCGCGGGCCCGGTCGAGATCGACCGCCACCTCACTGTGCATCCACGGGTTGATCTCGTACAGCACGCCGAAGTGCTCGGGCGGGCACATGAGGAACCGCCGGCCCCAGGGCAGCTGCGTCACAGGAGGTGCGGCGTCACGGGAGGTACTGGGTCACAGGAGGTGCGGTGTCACAGGAGGTGCTGGCAGAGCGTCTGCACGAACAGCCCGACGTCGGTGACGATGCCGAGCGCCTGGTGGCTGCCGCGGTCGGCCAGCTTGGTCACGACCGACTGGTTGATGTCGACGCAGTACGTCTCCACGCCCGCCGGGAGGAGGTTGCCGGTGGCGATGGCGTGCAGGGTCGAGGCCAACATGAGGGCGACGGACACGCCCGGCAGCAGCGTGCGCATGGCGTCGGCCGCGTCGACCACGTCGGTGAGCACGTCGGGCAGCGGGCCGTCGTCGCGGACCGAGCCGCCCAGCACGAACGGCACGCCGTGCTTGACGCACTCGAACATGACGCCGCCGCCGATGTAGCCGTCGGCCACCGCGGCGGCGATCGACCCGCGCCGGCGCACCTCGTTGATCACCCGGAGGTGGTTGCTGTGGCCGCCCTCGGGCGGGAGGCCGTCGCCCAGGGGGACGCCGAGCGACGTGCCGAGCACGTTGGACTCGATGTCGTGGGTGGCGAAGCCGTTGCCGGCGAACAACACGTCGATGATCCCGCCGCGGACCAGCGCAGCCACCGCGGGCGCGGCGCCGGTGTGGACGACCGCCGGGCCGCACACGGCCAGCACCTTGCCGCCGGTGGCCTTGGCCGCCTTGACCCGGGCCGCGACCCGGGCCACGAGCTGTTCCTTCGGCTTCTCCGACGACACCTCCGAGTTCATGAACTCGAACGGGCTGGCGCCCCGGGGTCGCTCCGGCGCCTGCACCCGCACGCCGACGTGGCCGACCACCACCGGGTCACCGGAGCGGATCCGGTGCATGGGCACGGTCCGCACCCGCCCGTCGGGCCGGACGACGAGCCCACAGTCCATCTCCGGGTTGTCGACGTCGACCCAGTGGCCCCCCATCCGGATCTGCGTGGGCAGGTTGGTGGTGGCGTAGAACCCTTCGGGCAGCACGCCGTCGCGCTCGGCCGCCTCGGTGGCGGCGTCGGTCTGGGCGACCCGGTTGGCGCCGTGGATCTGCAGCTGGGCGACCAGGGCGGCGAGCGTCTCGTCGTCGACGGCGGTGACCTCCAGGCGGGCCCGGCTCGGGTCGAGGTTGGTCCGGCCGATCTCGACGTCGAGCATGCGGTAGTCGGCGCCGGCGTCGAGGATGACGTCGAGCACCTTGGCCAGGATCAGCGAGTCGATGATGTGGCCCTCGACCTCGACCACCTCGGTGACCGTCACGGGGTCACTCGGGCACGGCGATGGGCCGGTCGCCGCCGGCGGACGAGGGCGACACAGGCGCCTCCGCCGGATGCGGGCCTGCTTGGACCGTCGGCTCGCCGGGCTCGCCGGGCTCGTCGGGCTCGTGGGCCCGGTCATCGGCTTCCCGCTGGGCGTCCTCGGCGTCGACCTCGTCGGCCTCCCGCTCGGCGTCCTCGGCCTTGTGCTCGGCGATGACCTCCTCGACCGGTACCCGGTCCTCGCCGATGGTCGGCTCGTCCTTGGGCTTGCCGGCGCGATGGTCCCACAGGTCCCTGACGATGACCTGCATCACGCCGGCCGCCGGGATGGCCAGCAGGGCACCGAGAATCCCGAACAGCTCGACGCCCACCAGCACGCTGACCAGCACGAAGAGCTGGTTGATGTCGACCGTCCTCGACATGATCTGCACCTGCAGGACGTGGTTCTCGAACTGCTGGTAGACGATGTAGAAGATGACGATGCCGATCCCGGCCGTGGTCGAGTGCAGGAAGGCGACGCCGATGGTGGGGATGGCGCCGAGCGTCGCCCCCACCAGGGGAATGAGGTCGGCGAAGCCCACCCACAGCGCCAGCACCCCCCGGAACGGGACGCCGAAGACGAGCAGGGCGATGAAGGTGAGGGCGCCGGCCACCACGCTGATGAGCAGGTTGCCCAGCACGTAGCCCGTGAGGGCGCGGGCGCAATCGGCGGCCACGGCTTTGACGCGCTCGCGTCGTGGTGGGCTGAGGATGCCCAGGCCGCTTTCCAGCAGGTCGGGCCCGTACAGGACCATGAGGATGGCGAGCACCAGGACGGTGACCAGCGACACGATCCCCTGGAACAGCTTGCTGGCCACCGACACCGCGCCGCCGCCCGCCCGCTTGGCCGCGTCGACGATCTTCTGCTTGTTGTCCTGGTACTTCTTGTCGAGGTCGTAGCGCTTGACGACGTCGCCCAGCGGGCCCCGACCCTCGCGGGCGTCGGTGAGGTACGTGGGGAAGTTGTTCGAGAACTGCTTGCCCTGGTCGACCAGCGGCCGGATGAAGGCGTACAGCATGGCGGCGAAGATGGCGAGGGCGACCAGGAGGACGACGGTGGTGGCCAGGCCGCGGCTGAGATGGAGGTGGCGGCGCACGAAGTTGACCGGCGGCGTGAACACCACGGCGAAGAAGGCGGCGACGATGAGCAGCGCCTCGATGTGGGCCAGCTTGAGGACCAGGTACAGCCCGAGGAACGTGGCCAGGACCAGGCCGATGGTGACGACGATCGTCCGGACCGGTACCGGTTTACGCTCCTCGGCCACCGTTCGAGCCTACCCAGCAGGTACTGTTCCGACCGCCATGGGCCAGCTCATCACCGTCACCCGGAAACCGGCCATCCGCAAGGATGTGGCCATCTTCGAGCTCAACCGCAGCCTCACCGGGATGGGCCACGAGCGCTACCACTCGTCCGCCGATGCGGTGCGCCACCGGCCGGTCGACGAGCTGGCTCGGCGGTTGTTCGCCGCCGGCGAGGTCGAGGGTGTCCACGTGTACTCGAACATGGTGACCGTCGACCTCGCCCTCGGCGCTACGGGTGACGGCCTCGAGGACATCATCCGCGACCTGTTCACCTACTACCGCGAGGGCGTCGAGGTGGTCGAGCCGACCGCCTAGGTCGACCCGAGAACCGGCGAACACACGTTCGCCTACACTGGCGGCGTGGCAGTCGCGGCACCTCTGTCCGAGCTGGTCGAACGGGCCCAGCCGCTGGCGATGGCGGGGGAGCGGCTGCTGCCCGTGCTGCCTCCGCTGGCGCCCCTGCTGCCCGCCGGCGGCCTGCGTCGGGGCTCGGTGGTGACCGTGAGCGGCTCGACGTCGCTGGCCCTGGCCCTGCTGGCCGCGGCGTCGGCCCAGGGGTCGTGGTGCGCGGCCGTCGGCCTGCCCGCCCTCGGCCTGGCCGCGGCGGCCGAGATGGGGGTGGCGCTCGACCGGTTCCCGCTGGTGGCGTCGCCCGGCCCGGGCTCGGGCCCGGGAGGATGGGCGTGGGTGGTCGCCGCCCTTCTGGACGCCTTCGACGTGGTGCTCGCCGGGTCGCCGTCCCGTGCGGGATCGGGCGTGCGGGCGGCCGACGCCCGCCGCCTCACCGCCCGGGTGCGCGAGCGGGGGTCGGTGCTGGTGGTGGCCGGGGCGTGGGCCGAGCCGGCCGAAGTCCGGCTGTCGCAGGTGTCGTCGACCTGGGAAGGGGTCGGCCAGGGGCACGGCCGGCTGCGGGGCCGGCGGGTGGTGGTCGTCGCCGGCGGCCGGGGAGCGGCGGCCCGGGAGCGCCGGGTGCCGCTGTGGCTGCCCCATCCCGATGGAGGCGTTCGGGAGGTGGTCGACGGTGAGCGGCGTGCGCACGCTCGTCGTGTGGTGTCCTGACTGGCCGCTCGTCGCCGCAGGGTTGTGCGACCGGCCCTCGGCCGTGCTCGGCGCCGGCCGGGTGGTGGCCTGCTCGGCACCGGCGCGGGTGGAGGGGGTGGCGCGCGGGCTGCGCCGTCGCCAGGCCGAGGCCAGCTGCCCCGGGCTGGCCGTGGTCGACCACGATCCTGCGGCCGACGCCCGGGCCTTCGAACCGGTGGTCGCCGCGGTCGAGGTCTTCACGCCGGGCGTGGAGATCGTCCGCCCGGGAGTCTGTGCCCTGGCCACGCGTGGCCCGTCGCGCTACTTCGGGGGCGACGGCGCCCTGGCCGCCCGGGTGGCGGCCGCCGTCGACGGCGTGCTCGCTCGGTTCGGCGACGCGCCGGCGTGCCGGGTGGGGCTGGCCGACGGCCCGTTCGCGGCCGAGCGGGCCGCCCGCCAGGGTCTCGTCGTCCCGGCCGGGGCCAGCGCCGCCTTCCTCGCCGGCTTTCCGGTGTCGACCCTGGGCGCGGAACTGGCCGACCTGCTCGTCCGCCTGGGGATCCGCACGCTCGGCCAGCTGGCCGAGCTACCCGCTCCGGCGGTGCTGGCCCGGTTCGGCCCCCAGGGAGCGACCGCCCACCGCCTGGCCCGCGGGCTCGACGAGCGCCCGCTGGCCGCCCGCATCCCGCCTCCGGAGCTGGCCGAGACGGCCGAGCTCGACCCGCCGGCCGAACGCCTGGAGACCGCGGCCTTCGTGGCCAAGGGCCTGGCCGACCGCCTGCACGACCACCTGGCCGAGGAGGGGCTGACCGCCACCCTCGTGCTGGTCGAGGCCGAGTGGGAGGACGGCCGGCGCCTCGGCCGGCGGTGGCGGCTCGACGGCAACGGTGGGCGCACGGCTGCGGCCCTGGCCGAGCGGGTGCGCTGGCAGGTCGACGGCTGGCTGAGCGCGCCCCTCGCCGACCGGCCGTCGGGAGGGCTGACCCTGCTCCGCCTGGTGCCCGAGGAGGTCCGCTCCGACGACGGTCGCCAGCTCGGCTTCTGGGGCGGCGACCGGGGCGCGGCCGAGCGGGTGGCCCGGGCGCTGGCCCGGGTCCAAGGGATGCTCGGCCCCGACGCGGTGGTCACCGCTGTGCCCGACGGAGGCCGCAGCCCGGCCGAGCAGGTCCGTCTCGTCCCGTGGGGGGAGACGGTCGGGTCGGCGGCGCGAGGGGTTCGGGCGGATGGGAGCGCGCCGCCGTGGCCCGGGCGCATCCCTCCGCCCGCCCCGGCCACCGTCCATCCCGTGCCCGTGCCCGCCGAGGTGGCCGACGCCCGGCTGTCCGTCGCCGGCAGCCCGTGGTCGCCCGTGGCCGCGTGGGCCGGGCCGTGGCCGGTCGACGAACGGTGGTGGGACCACACGGCCCACCGACGGCGGGCCCGGTGGCAGGTCGTCACCGCCGACGGCGTCGCCCACCTCTTGTCCCAGCAGGGCGACCGCTGGGAGGTGGAGGCGACGTACGACTGAGCTCTATGTCTTGCGCATCTATTGAAGTCACAAAGCCCCGCCGGTAAACCGGCTGGGGGATGTGCAGGCACCACGGGGGGCAGCTGGGATGAGAACGGCCACGCGGCGACTTCTCGCCGCAGCCGCGCTGGCCGTACTCATCGGGGCATGCAGTGCACAGGCCGACGGCCCGGCGACGCCCGCCGTCGCCGTCCAGGCCAACAAGGCGGACAAGGTCCTGCCGCTCTCCCGCGACGAGGAGGGCCCTGCGCTCCTCGTCGACAAGGACGACTCGAACACCGAGTACCTGGCGTACTCCGAGATGGCCACCGGGGCCTGCAAGTTCTCGGTATCCACCGACCGGGGTGCGACGTGGCGGGTGGAGGCCGCGCCCACGCTCGAGCCCTTCACCCAGAACTGCGCCATGGGGTCGGCCACGTCGCAGAACATCCGCACCGAGCTGAAGCAGGCGCCCGACGGGACGATCTACGACGTCTTCCAGGCCAACGCGCCCGACCGGAACGGGACCCGCAGCGTGCTGATCGGTCGATCGTCGGACCGGGGTCGGTCGTGGCAGACGGTCGCCATCGACCCCGGCACGCCCGCGCCCGAGCCGGGTGTCGACATGGAGGTGAACTTCGAGGCCCACATCGCCATCGACCCGGCCGATCCCAAGCGGATCTACGCCATGTGGCGGCGCTCGTACAGCCGGTTCACGCCGCCGAGGACCACCAACCCGTACATGTCCGTTTCCGACGACGGCGGGGCGACGTGGAGCCCGCCCCAGCTCATGTTCTCCCGCAACAACGGGTTCGACGGGCCCCGGCCGATCGTCATCGGGAACAGGCTGTGGGCCTTCTGGCGGGAGTCCGCACCCCCGACCCCCACGAGCCAGGACGGCCCGTCCGCCGCGCCGCCGGTCACCCGGCTGTTCGCCAGCGTCTCCACCGACCAGGGCAAGACGTGGACCGATCACGAGATCACCAACGTCAACGACGCCAGCGAACCGATTCCCGTGTGGGACGCGTCCCGCAAGTCGTTCTACGTCGTGTGGCACGACAACCGCTCGGGCGACCTCGACGTCTACTTCTCGACGTCGAAGGACGGGATCACCTGGGCCGAACCCAAGCGGCTCAACGACGACCCGCCGGACACGAAGGTGGGCCAGCACTACCCGATCCTTTCGGAGAGTCCGAACGGCCGGCTCGACGTGGCCTGGTACGACTGGCGCGACGACCCGTTCCCGCCGTCGACGGTCGGCAACGGCCAGACCCTCAGCCTGTTCTCGAACCGGGGAAAGTTCGCCAGCGTCTACATGACGAGCTCCCGTGACGGGGGGCGGACGTGGACGCCGAACCGCCGGATCAACGACGTCCCCATCGACCGGACCATCGGAAGTTGGGAGAACAACGACGACGTCATGGCCCCGATCGCCATCGCCTCGTCCGACTTCGGGGCGGTGGTGGCCTGGTCCGACACCCGCAACGGCAACGCCATCAGCAACACCCAGGACATCTTCACCTCGACCGTGACCTTCGGGAAGCCCACCACCCGCCACGTCACCGGCTTCCAGGCCGGCGTCGTCGGGATGTTGCTGGGCTTGGGCGTGGCCATGTGCCTCGCCCTGCTCCTGAACCGGCGTCAGCACCCGCCGATCCGGCGGCCAGTGAGGCGCGTCGCCCGCGCCCCCGAACCGGTGAAGTAACCGGTCGCCGGTCGACCGAACCGCCTACCAGTGGCGCCGATGCCCGCCCAGCGCGCAATTTTGGTAGCCAGGACGTACAAATTTGCACGCTCGACGCCTACCTTCCGATGACCGCCTGAATCTGTTGCACAGGAAAGTTGTCGATCCGGCCGACGGTCTGCAGTGTGCGCAGCGTTCCCGCTTCCCCTCCCAGCCCCCACGTGGCCGTCCACTTCTCCGTCACCACAACGTTGTAGTTACCGATCTTCAAGTAATCGTGCGTGATCTGTCCGTCAGGCCACGGCTTTCCCTCGAAAGCATGCGGCCCGGTCGTCGTTCCGTCGCCCCAGTCAATGGTGTACGTCCCCGTCGCATGGATCTGCAGCGGTCCGACGAGCGTGTTGTTCGTATACACGTGACTTGTCTCACCGTTCGTCTCAAGATAAGACAGCTTCCCCGTGATAGCGCGGCCCGGTGCGATCTGCGGCCCGGGCTTGGGAAGCGGAATCTGTTCCCAGTACCGCGCGGCGATCATTGCCGCCGTTTCGACGGGCGCCGGCTGTCCTGGTTGAACCGGCGCCGCTGGACACGGCGGATAGTTCTCAAGAATCGCCAGGTCGCTCCCGTAAATCGGAATGTTCGTTTCTCGGGGGTTTGGGTCTACGAGCAGCCTCTCGTCGGGCGGTGTCGTTCCTTCCTCGACGTATCCGGTCGTAGCGCATGGCTTCCCATCCGGACCGGTACTAAGTCGGTTGTACGGCACATACTTCTTCGTTGAAACGGAACCTGAGCTTGGGGTAGATGTGATGTTTACAACCGTTGTTCGATTGTACGGAACCGACCCTGCCGTGTCTCCTTGCCAAGATACGGTCGAGCCGCCGACACCTTGCACACAATCTGGATAATCAGCAAATATCGGTGGCGGACTGAGGACCACCATTCCGACAATGCCTACGACTGTTGCGATCAGGCGGCGCATGGGTTTCCTGGTGCCGAACGATCGCGTGTAAAGCCGTCATATATGAACGCCCAGGGGGTACGGTTGTAACCGTTGGGGTCGCGAGTAGCGTCTTGTGTCCGGAGAGCAACCCACTGAGGGTTCACC
>DATASA010000027.1:0-37658 GCA_036269435.1 Acidimicrobiales bacterium
TGCCAAGGGCACGGCTGGTTTGCGACCTGCGGGTGGGATAAGCGCTGAAAGCATCTAAGTGCGAAGCTCGTTCCAAGATGAGGTTTCCCACAGCACAAGCTGGTAAGGCCCGTGGCCAGATGACCACGTTGATAGGCCGGAAGTGTACGCACCGCAAGGTGCTTAGCTGACCGGTACTAATCGGCCGAGGGCTTGGAGATTCATCTTAAGTTGCCCGTGCTCGCTCTGAAAGGCTCAAGTTGCTGAAAAGCAGAAAGAGCCCTAGATTTCCGGTGGCCTTAGCGGCGGAGTCACACCCGTTCCCATTCCGAACACGGAAGTTAAGCCTGCCAGCGCCGATGGTACTTGGGGGGCATCCCCCTGGGAGAGTAGGTCGCCGCCGGATTCTTTCTCGAAGAAGGCTCCCCGCACGGGGAGCCTTCTTCTGTTTTGCGGGTAACGTCCGGCCATGGTCCCTCCGGCTCGTCCGTCGCCGAACCCTCGTCCCGGGCCAAAACGCACGGGCGGCCAGCCGCCCGGACGGTCGGGCGCCAAGCCCACCGCGCGGCCGGTCGGCAAGCCGACGGGTCGGCCGGGCGGGCGGGCGAGCGGCTCCGGGGGCGCAGGCGGTGCCGGCGGTCGGGGTGCACCTCGGCGGACCGAACGGTCGGCGTCGGAGGCCACCCTGCCCCCCGCCTGGGGGAAGGTCGCCCGCAGCGGGGCACGGGTGGTCCGCCCCGACCCGGGCCGGGAGGACCGCGAGCCCGAACGGCGTGACCGCGGCCGCCCGCCCGCCTGGGAACCGGAGCGCTGGACCAGCGAGCCGGTGACCGGTCGAGCGGCCCCGGGCCCGCGGTCGACGACCGGCGCCCGACAGCCGGATCACCCTGCAGGGGGCGCGGTCGCCCCCGCGACCCGAGGGCGCAACCGGAAAGTACCGAAGGTCATCGTCCAGGAGGTCGCCTCGGCGGTCGAGCCCGCGCTGGCCCCCCGTGTCGAGCGACGGCTGGCCCAGGCCGCCGACGCCTTCGAGCGTGACCACCTGGCCGATGCCCTGCGGATCCTCAAGCCGCTGAGCAAGGAGGCCCCCGGCGTCGCCGCGGTGCGCGAGCTCACCGGCCTGGCCTTGTACGGGACCGGCCAGTGGGCGGCCGCGGCGAAGGAGCTCGAGGCATTCCGCGCCATCGCCAAGTCCGTCGAGCAACATCCCGTCCTGGCCGACTGCTACCGGGCCTTGAAGCGCTACGACCTGGTGGCCGAGCTGTGGGACGAGCTCCGGGAGGCGTCGCCCGGCGCCGCGCTGGTGACGGAGGGACGCATCGTGGCCGCCGGCGCGCTGGCCGACCAGGGCGACGTGCGGGGCGCGATCCGCTTGCTCGAGCGCGGCCCGCTCCGGCCGACTCGCGGGGCGGCCATGCACCACGTCCGGCTCTGGTACGCCCTGGCCGACCTGTACGAGCGGGCGGGGGATACCCCCAAGGCCCGTGAGCTGTTCTCCAGGGTCGTGGCGGCCGAGCCCGGGCTCGCGGACGCCACCGACCGCCTCCTCGCCCTGGGCTGAGCGCCGCCGGTCCGTCCGGCGCCCAGGCCTGAATGTCACACCCTCCCGGTAGAGTGGTGGTCGGCGCTTCCCCCTTCGCCTGGTGCAAAGGAAGGGGAACGCGCATGAATGTCGTGGTGCTGATCGGGCGGCTGGCCCGCCCGGCGGAGGCCCGGGAACTGCCGTCGGGTGACCGGCTGGTGGCCTACGAGGTGACGATCGAGCGGCCCGGCGAGCGGGCGGAGACCGTCCCGGTCGTCTGGATGGGGGCGCCGGTGAGCGCAGTCGACCACGATGTCGACGAACGGATGGTCGTCGTGGGCCGGGTCCGGCGCCGGTTCTTCCGAGCCGGCGGGTCCACCCAGAGCCGGACGGAAGTGGTCGCCGACGCAGTGGTCAACGCCCGCCACGCCAAGCGGGTCGGCGCCGCCCTCGACCGGGCACAGGCCCGCTTGGCCGAGGGACTGGGATGAGCCGTCAGTCCCCGAGCCGGCGGAACACCATCCCGGTGCGGGGCTTGGGGTGGAAGAACGTCGTCTTGGTGGGCATCTTGCGCCCGGCGCGCGCCGTGCTGGCGATCTGGGTCACGGCCACCGGCCGCAGGAGCACCGCGGCCTGCGCCTTGCCCGATTCCACCTGGCCGGCCACGGAATCGAGGGAGTGGTCGAACGCGAGCGTGTGCGGCGGCAGGGTGACCAAGGCCTCGTCGAGGAGCGCGGCGTCCGGGGGGCGGTCGTCGCCGGAGCCGCCGGTGACGCGTCTGGGCACGAGCAGCCGGGCCTCGCCGGATGCGAGCAGCAGCCCGAGGCCGCCGGCCTCGGCCATCCGGTCGGGAAGGCTGGCCGGTGCCGTGTCCACGGGGACCGGCTCGAAGAACGGCTCGAGCGCCGCCACCAGGTCGAAGCCGTCGGGCAGCCCGGAGATGACCCGGTGGATGGGCCGCACACCGGCCTGGCCGTCCGCCAGCTCGCACACGAGGGCCAGGAGCAGGTCCTCCCCACCGCCGATGCTGCCCCGCGCCGCCCGGCGCCGGTCCCGGTGGGCCAGGGCGGTCTCGTAGCGATGGTGTCCGTCGGCGATCACCACCGGGGCCGATGAGACGGTGGCGGTCACCGCCTCGATCACGCCGGCTTGGGTCAGCGGCCACAGCCGGTGGTGCACGCCTTCTTCGTCGGTGTAGCGCGCCGCCGGCGGCCCGGGCGCAGCGGTGGCCAGCGCGGTCAGGCCCTCGGTGGTGGAGAGACCCCATACCGGCGAAAGATCGGCCCGGCACGCCTCCAGGAGCCGGAGACGGTCGTCGCGCACCTTGTGCTGGGTCTCCTCGTGGGGCAGGACGTCGCCCTCACCGGGCGCGACGACCTCCAGCGCTCCCAGGACGCCGACGATCTGGCGACGGATGCCGGCGGGGTCCGCGTATCCCATGCTGTAGGCGTAGAAGGCGGGCTCGGGGTCGGGACGCAGGATTCCCTCGGCCAGCCAGGTGTCGAAACGGCGTCCTGCGGCGGCGTATCGGTCGAGCCCGTCTTCGTCCCGCGGCAGATCCACGTGCACCACGTTGTACGGGCTGCGGGACTCGAGGGCGGCCCGGGCATCGGCGTCGATGACGTCGTACGGAGGGGCCAGCACGTCGTCCAGGTCGACCCGTTCGGGGTCGTAGCGGATGCCGGCGAAGGGCTCGAAGCGGGGCACGGCACCCTGCCTAGCAGAGCGAGCTCACCAGGACGGCTGGGGGTCCGCCTCGGGGACGCGGGAGGGGCGCAGCCTGTCGCGGAGGAACAGGGCCACCAACCCACCGAACAGAAACCCGCCCACGTGAGCCACCCAGGCGACGCCCTCGGCCGGATTGGTGAAGAACTGCGTCACGAACCAGAAGCCGAGCCACCACTTGGCCGAGATGTCACGGAAGAGCGGGATGATCGTGATGATGATCAGCGAGCGGATCTTCACGTTGGGGAACAGGACCACGTAGGCGCCCATGATCCCGGCGATCGCGCCCGAGGCGCCCAGCACGGGCACCGTGCTGTTGGGCTGGACGAGGATGTGGGCCGCCGAGGCGACGATGCCGGCCAAGAGGTAGAAGCCGAGGTAGGGCAGGCGCCCCATCCGGTCCTCGATGTTGTTGCCGAAGATCCACAGGAAGAGCATGTTGCCGCCGATGTGCAGCCAGCTGCCGTGGAGGAACATCGAGTAGAGCAGGGCCAGCCACACCGACTTGTGGGGGAAGTAGGCGTCGGCCTGCTTGGTGTGCTCGCAGGCGGTGGCGTCGTTGTTCTGGACCGTCTGCTGGATCTCCTCGGTGGACAACGGCCGGCCCTGGGTCACCTCGCACGGGATGGCCGCCACCTCGTAGGAGAAGCGGGCCTGGTTGTTGTTCGAGTCGAACGGGCGCTGGACGAAGACGTACACCGCGACGTTGACGGCGATGAGCAGGAGGGTGACCACCGCGAACCGCCGCGTGGGGTTGTAGTCCTTGAGCGGGATCACCGGCGGCGAGCATAGGTCCGGGGCCCAACCTCCCAGGACGGCCGGGTAGTCTCGTCCCGTGCCCGGTGACGAGCTGTTCAAGCGGTACCTGGAGATCGGCGCGTCCGTTCTCGGGATGTCGCGCGAGCGGGCCGAGACGATCGTCAAGGATCTGGTGGCGTCGGGTGAAGTGGCCCGGGGTCAGGCCACCAAGGCCGCCGACTGGCTGGTGGAGCGGGGTCGGGCCGGCACCGAGGAGCTGGCCGAGCTGGTCCGTCGCGAGGTCCGCCAGCAGGTGGCGTCGCTCGGCCTGGCCACGAAGTCCGACATCGCGCGGCTCGAGGCGCAGCTGGCGGAGGCCCGGGCGTCGGCCAGCCACGCGGCGACCCCGACCGCCGCCGCGCCGGCAGCTCCCCCCATTCGTGCGGTACGCACCGTGAAGAAGACACCGGCCGCCGGCGCCGGCAAGCCGGTTGCGGCCGGCAAGCCGGTTGCGAAGAAGGCGGCCGGCCCGCCGGCGGGGCCCGGTGCCGGAGCAAGGCGGGCCAAGGCTGCCCCGGGCGCGGCCGGAGGGGCCGCCGGGATCACCCGGTCGGGCTCGGTGCGGCGGCGTCCCGGCGGGACGGGCTCCACCAAGCCCGATCCCGCTCCGCCGGCCGGCGGAGCCCTCCCTCCGAAAGGCTGAGCGCACTGCGCCGGCGGCTCGACTCGGAGCTGGTGCGCCGGGGCCTGGTGTCCAGCCGGGATCGGGCGCAGGATGAGATCGCCGCGGGGCGGGTGACGGTCCGCGGCGTTCCGGCGCGCAAGCCGGCCACCCTGGTGAGCCTCGACGACCTCCTCGCCCTGCAGGGGCCAGGCCCCCGTTTCGTGAGTCGCGGCGGCGACAAGCTCGATGCCGCGCTGGACCGGTTCGGGGTGGACCCCGCCGGACGGACGGCGCTCGACGCCGGCGCCTCGACCGGCGGCTTCACCGACTGCCTGCTCCAGCGGGGGGCGGCGCACGTCGTCGCGGTGGACGTCGGGCGGGGCCAGCTCGATCTCCGGCTCCGCCAGGATCCGAGGGTGACGGTCCGAGAGCGGACCAACGTCCGCCACCTCACCCTGGCCGATCTCGGTCCCGACGCCGTCCCTTTCGACCTGCTGGTGGGCGACCTGGCCTTCATCTCCCTGCGCACGGTGGCGCCGGCCCTCCTCGGCCTCACCGCCCCCGGCGCCGACCTGGTCCTGCTGGTCAAGCCGCAGTTCGAGGCCGGCCACGTCGAGGTCAGCCGGGAGCGGGGGGTGATCCGCGACCCGGCCGTCTGGGCCGAGGCCCTCCGGCGGGTGCTCGGGACCTACGCCGAGCTCGGGGCGCCGCCCGGCGGCCTGATGGCCTCCCCGCTGGTGGGCGCCGAGGGCAACGTGGAGTTCCTCGCCCATCTGGTCGCCGGATCGGGGGCCGCCGCCGCCCCCGACGTCGACGTCGAGGCGCTGGTCACGGCTGCGGTGGACGAAGGGGTTGCCCGGGCCCAGGTGCAGCCGGAGGCCCGACGTTGACCACGGTGGGCCTGGTCGTCCACGAGCAGCGGCCGGAGGCGGCCGACCTGGCCCGGGAAGCGGCGGCATGGTTGCTGGCGCGGGGCCACCGCGTGCGGCTGCCGAAGGACGACGCCGACACCGTCGGGTTGTCCCAGTACGGCTGCGCGGCCGAGGATCTGGCCGACGGCCTCGACCTGGCCGTGACCCTCGGCGGCGACGGCACCATCCTGCGGGCGGTGAGCCTGGTGAGCCGGCACGGCGTGCCCCTGCTCGGCGTGAACCTCGGCCGGCTGGGGTACCTCGCCGATCTCGAGCCGGAGGGGCTCACCGACGCCCTCGGGCGGTTCGTCGGCGGGGACTTCGCCATCGAGGAGCGCATGATGGTGTCGGTCTCGGTCGAGCGGGCCGGCGACCCCCCACAGGGCCCGGGCACGGGCGGCGACATGTGGGCCCTCAACGAGGCCGTGGTCGAGCGGCCGGCGCCCGGGCACACCGTCCACGTCGCCGTGCAGGTCGAGGGTCGGTTCTGGACGACGTACGCGGCCGACGGCCTGATCGTGGCCACCCCGACCGGCTCGACCGCCTACGCCTTCTCGGCCGGTGGACCGCTGGTCTCGCCCAACGTACGGGCACTGCTCATGACCCCGGTGTCGGCCCACATGTCCTTCGACCGCAGCCTGATCGTGGACGCCGCCGACGCGGTGCGCATCGAGGTCACCGACCGCCCGGCCACCCTGGTGCTCGACGGTCGCGAGTGCGGCCTGCTGGAGCGGGGCGACGCCATCGTGTGCACCGAGGCGCCCGGCTCCGCCCGCTTCGTGGCCTTCGCGTCCAGGGACTTCTACGGCATCCTCAAGACGAAGTTCGGGGTGGCGGACCGCTGATGCTCGCCGAGCTGCACGTGCGCGACATGGGGATCATCACCGACCTCCACCTGGTCCTCGGCGACGGGATGACCGCGCTCACCGGGGAGACCGGAGCGGGAAAGACCCTGGTGGTCGAGGCGATCGACCTGCTCATGGGCGAGCGGGCCGATGCGGTCGTCGTGCGTCCCGGGGCCGACGAGGCGCGCGCCGAGGGCCGGTTCGTCGTCGGGTCCGACGAGGTCGTGGTGGCCCGGGTCGTCCCCCGGACCGGACGCTCCCGCGCCTACCTCGACGGTCGCCTGGCCACCGCGGCGGAGCTGGCCGAGGTCGGGCGCAACCTGGTCGACCTGCACGGCCAGCACGCGCACCAGTCGCTACTGTCGCCCCGCTCGCAGCGCGCCGCCCTCGACCGGTTCGCCAAGCTCGACCCGCGTCCGCTGGCCGAGGCCCGCGACGACGTCAAGGCCCTCGACGACGCCCTCGCCGCGCTGGGAGGAGACGCCCGCGCCCAGGCCCGGGAGGTCGACCTGCTGCGCTTCCAACTCGCGGAGCTGGAAGCCGCAGCACTGGCCGACCCGGACGAGGACCAGGCCCTCGAGGCGGAGGAGGACGCGCTGGCCGACGCCGCCGCCCATCGCGACGCCGCCGCCGCGGCCTACGACGAGCTCGGGGGCGACGCGGGCGCGGGCGACGCCGTGGGTCGCGCCGTCGAGGCGCTGACCGGGCGCCGGCCGTTCGCCGACGTGCAGGGTCGGCTGCGGGCGATGCAGGCCGAGCTGGCCGAGGCCGCGTCGGACCTGCTCGCCGCAGCCGACACCATCGTCGACGAGCCCGAGCGGCTCGATCGCGTACGCACCCGCCGCCGCCACCTCAGGGAGCTGTGCCGCAAGTACGGTGAGCAGTTGTCCGAGGTCATGGCGTACGAGTCGGAGGCTCGAACCAGGCTGGCCGAACTGGAGTCGCGCGGCGAGAGGCTCGAGGCGCTCGAGGTCGAACGCGCCGCGGCGAACGAGGCCGTGGACCGGGCCGCCGCCGTCGTCGCCGCCGCCCGGCGGAAGGCCGCGCCCGAGCTGGCCGCCCGGGTGCAGGAGCACCTCCGGGCCCTGGCCATGCCGGGGGCGCGCCTCGACGTGCAGGTGCGGGGGCCCGGACCGGCCAACGACGTCGAGTTCCTCCTCGCCGCCAACCGGGGCGGCGCGCCGTTGCCGCTGGCCAAGGTCGCCTCCGGTGGCGAGCTGGCCCGGGCCATGCTGGCCGCCCGCCTGGTCCTGGTCGACGCTCCGCCGACGCTGGTCTTCGACGAGGTAGACGCCGGGATCGGCGGGGAGGCCGCGCTGGCCGTTGGCCGGGCCTTGGCCGAGCTGGCTGCGGACCACCAGGTCCTGGTCGTGACCCACCTGCCCCAGGTGGCCGCCTTCGCCGACCACCAGGTGGCGGTGACCAAGCGGGACGAGGGCGGGGCGACGGTCGCCGCCGTGCGCCCGGTCGAGGGGCCGGACCGGGTCGTGGAGCTGTCGCGGATGCTGTCGGGCCAGCCCGGCTCGGCCACGGCCCGGGAGCACGCCGAGGAGCTGCTGGCCGCGGCCAGCCGGGAACGGGGACGCTGATGGCGCGCGAAGGCGTGCGGTCGCGGCGCTTCGGACGCCCCTCGTTGGCGCCGGCCGCTCTCGACGGGGTGGTCATCGGGCGGGCGCGCATCGACCGTCGCACCAAGAACCTCATCCCCCGCCTGCAGCCGGGTGACGTCGCCGTCGTCGACCACCAGGATCTCGACCGGGTGGCGGCCGAGGGCCTGATCATGGCCAAGGTCGGGGCCGTGGTGAACGTGGCCCGTTCCAGCTCGGGCCGCTACCCCAACCTGGGCCCCCTCCTGCTCGCCGCGGCCGGCATCCCCGTGGTGGACGACGTGGGGATGGCCGTGCTGACCGCGGTGCGCGAGGGCCAGCTCCTGGAGGTCGACGGCACCCAGGTCCGCCGGGGCGACACCGTGGTGGCCACCGGCGTCCGCCACACGCTCGAGTCCCTGGAAGCGCAGCTCGAGACGGCCAAGAAGTCGGTGGGCGACGAGCTGGAGCGGTTCGCCGAGAACACCCTCGAGTACCTGCGGCGGGAGCGTCACCTGCTCACCGACTCGCCCGTGCTGCCCGACCTCGCCGTCGACCTGGCCGGTCGCCACGTCCTCGTGGTGGTACGGGGCGGCTCGGACGCCCGGGCCGACCTGGCCGCCCTGAGCGCGTACATCAAGGAGCTGCGGCCGGTCATGGTGGCGGTCGACGGGGGCGCCGACGTGCTCCTGGCCGCCGGCCACCGCCCGGACCTCATCGTGGGCGACTTCGACTCGGTGTCCGACGAGGCCCTCCGGGGCGGCGCCCAGCTCATCGTGCACGCCTACCCGGGCGGTTCGGCTCCGGGCGCGGGCCGCCTGCGGGAGCTGAACCTGCCCCACACGACCTTCGAGGCCGCCGGCACCAGCGAGGACGTCGCCATGCTCCTCGCCTACGAGAAGCGGGCCGAGCTGATCGTCGCCGTCGGGACGCACGCCTCCATGGTCGAGTTCTTCGACAAGGGCCGGGCCGGGATGGCGTCGACCTTCCTCGTGCGACTGAAGGTCGGCCCCGTCCTGGTCGACGCCAAGGGGGTGAGCCGGCTCTACCAGAGCCGGGTCCGCTCCGGCGACGTGATCCTGCTGGTGGTGGCCGCCCTGTTCGCCATGATCATGATGGTGGCCGTCGCCCAACCGCTGCACGTCTTCCTCAAGGCCATGTGGTTCACCCTGACCGAGTCCTGGCACACCATCGTCGGATGATCAACCTCCGCTACCACATCGTCTCGTTGGTGGCCGTCTTCCTGGCCCTGGGGATGGGCATCGTCATGGGCTCCACCGTGATCGACCGGGTGACGGTGGACGCCCTCAGCAACAAGCTCGACGACGTCCGCAAGTCGGTCGACGCCATCCGCCAGGAGAACAGCCGCCTCGACGGCCAGGTCAAGCAGGACCAGCAGTTCGCCGAGTCGACCCGCGACGACCTGCTGAAGGGCCACCTCAAGGGCGTTCCGGTGCTGGTGGTCGCGGTGGCCGGCGTCGACCGCAAGCCGATCGACGACCTCCGCGCCGCCCTCGTCACCGCCCAGGCCACGGTGGAGGGGACCGTGTGGTTCACGTCCAAGATGCGCCTGGCCAACGACAGCGACACCAAGGCGCTGGCCACCGCGCTCGACCTCCCGGTCGACCGGCCCGACGTCGTCCGCCGCCAGGCACTGGCCAAGGTCGCCGCGGCGCGCGACGCGGGGGCCACCGACGCCGGGCCCCTCGCCGCCCTCAGCGCGGCCGGGTTCGTGACCTACGACGGGCCGCCGCCGGCGACGTCGACCACCGTGTCGCCCCCCTCCACGCTCGGCCCCACGCTCGCCTCCGTGCCGCTGGCCGGTACCCGGTACATCCTGGTGTCCGGGGCGGGCGCCGAGGTCGGCGACGACCTGGTGGGGGTGCCGTTGGCCCAGGCGTTGGTGCAGGCGTCGGCCCGGGTGGTGGCGGCGGAGTCGGGCACCGACACCGGCCAGGGTGGCCGGGCCGTGTTCGTCGGGCTCCTCCGCAGCGACGTCGTGTCCGCCCGGCTGTCGACCGTCGACAACCTCGAGTCCCCGATGGGCCAGACGGCCACCGTCCTCGCCGTGGAGGACCTGGCCGTGCCGCGGTTCGGGCAGTACGGCGTCGGCCCGGGGGCGCAGCGCATCCTGCCCACGCCGGCCACGTGAGCGGGCCCGCCCGGGGGCCGGATCCGGGCCGGCGGGCCGGGTCGTGAGGCCGGCGGGATCACCGACCCGCGTCCCCGCGGTCGGGGCCCGCAGCCAGGTCACCGTCGGCAACGTCGTGGCCCGGATCACCGGGCTCCTCCGGGTGCTGGCCGTGGGCGGGGCGCTGGGTACGACGTTCCTGGGCAACACGTACCAGACCGCCAACCTGGTCTCCAACCTGCTGTTCGAGCTGCTCGCCGCCGGCATCCTGTCGTCGGTCCTGGTCCCGCCGTTCGTCGCCCTGCTCGACGGCGGCCGCCGGGGCGAGGCCGAGCGGCTGGCCGGCGCGGTGCTGGGGATGGCGCTGGCCGTGCTTGGGGCGGTGACCGTCGTCGGGCTGCTGGCCCGGCCGTGGATCATGCGGGCGCTCACCGTGGCCGTGCCCGACGCCGGCGTGCGCTCGGCCGAGGTCCGGTTGGGCGCCTTCCTGCTCTGGCTGTTCCTGCCCCAGGTGCTGTTCTACGGCCTCGGCGCGGTGGCCACCGCCCTGCTCTACGGCGGGCGGCGGTTCGCCGCCGCGGCCTTCGCCCCGGTGGCCAACAACGTGCTGGTCATCGCGACGATGGTCGCGTTCCGCGTCCTGCACGGGCCGGGCGCGGGCCTCGACCTGCCCCTGTCGCAGCGGCTGGTCCTGGCCGTGGGTACGACAGCCGGCGTCGTGGCCATGGCCGGTGTACCGATGGTGGCGCTGCACCGGGCCGGGGTCCGCCTGCGGCCCCGGTGGGATCCGGCGTCGCCCGACCTGCGGGCGCTCGTGCGGGCCGGGGCGTGGGGGGTGGCCTACCTGGCCATGACCCAGGTCCTGGTCGGGGCGACCCTGGTCCTCGCCAACCGGGTCGAGGGCGGCGTGGTGGCGTACCACATCGCCTTCACCACCTTCCTGCTGCCCTTCGCCGTCCTGGCCCACCCGGTGATGACCACCGTCTACCCGGGGCTGGCCGCCGACGGCCACGCCGGGCGCTGGAACGCCTTCGCCGACGCGCTCGGGCGAGGAGCGCGCACCATCGCCTTCCTGATCCTGCCCGCCTCGGCTCTGCTCGTGGCCCTGGCCGGCCCCGGGCTGCGGCTGGTGGAGCTGGGTGCGCTGAACTCGGTGGGCGGGAGTTTCGTCGCCCGCGTCCTGGGCGCCTACGCCCTCGGTCTCGCCGGGTACGCCGGCCTGCAGCTGCTGACGCGGGCGTCGTATGCCGCGGGCGACACCCGCACGCCGGCGCTGGTGAACGTCGGCGTCGCCGTCGGTGGGTCGACGCTGATGGTGCTCCTGTTCGCCCTGACGTCGGGGACGGCGCGCGTGGTCGCCCTCGGCGTGGCCCACTCCGCGGCCATGGTCGGCGGCGCGCTGGTGCTCGGTGTGCTCCTGCGCCGGCGGGTCGCGGCCCCGTGGCCGCTGGCCGCCACCGTCGGGCGCAGCCTGGCCGGGGCGGTGGCCGCCGGGCTGGCCGCCCGCCTGGTGGTCGACGCCCTGCCGACGGGCGGGAGGGCCGGCGCGGCTGTCGCGGTGGTCGTGGGCGGCGCGGCCGGCGTGGGCGCGTACCTGGTCGCCTCGTGGGCCCTGCGGGCGCCGGAGCTGGCCGAGGTGCGGGCCCCCCGCGTGGCGGAGACGCTGGCGTGAGCGACCCGGCCGCTTCCGGTTCGGCCGGGCGGCGGGTCGTCGCCGTCGTCCCGGCCAAGGACCGGGCCGACTCGGTGGGGGCGACGGTGGCCGCCCTGGCCGGCGTGGGCGGTGTGGACGAGGTCCTCGTGGTCGACGACGGCTCCACCGATGCCACGGCCGACGCGGCTCGCCGGGCCGGGGCGTGGGTGCTGCGCCTGCCCGCGAACCTCGGCAAGGGCGGAGCGGTGGCCGCCGCCGTGGCTGCGACACCGGAGACCGGCGTCTACCTCCTGATCGACGCCGACACCGGAGCCTCGGCGGCGGCGGCGGGCTCGCTGCTCGGCCCCCTCCTCGCCGGCGAGGCCGACATGACCGTCGGCGTCCTGCCGTCGGCCGCCGGACGGGGCGGGTTCGGGTTGGTGCGGCGGCTCGCCGGGGCCGGCGTCCGCCTGGGCACCGGCGGGTTCACGCCCCAGGCGCCCCTGTCGGGCCAACGGGCGGTCCAGGGTCCCCTGCTGCGGTCCCTGGACCTCGCGCCCCGGTTCGGCCTCGAGGTCGGCCTCACCGTCGACGCGATCCGGGCCGGCGCGCGGGTCGTCGAGGTCCCCGTCCAGATGGAGCATCGCCACACCGGGCGGAGTCTGGCCGGCTTCCGGCACCGCGCCCGCCAGGGGGTCGACGCGGCCCGGGCGCTCTGGCCTCGGCTGACGTCCGCCCGGGCCCGCCTCGCCCTGCTCCTCGTCCTGCTCGTTTTCACCATGGCGGCTGCGACGTGGTCCGCGGGCCGGGCCGTCCCGGCCAGTGTGGCGCCGCCGACCCACGCAGCCAAGGTCGTGCTGGTCGGTGCCCCCGGGTTGACGTGGACCGACGTCGGCACCGGCGCCATGCCCAACCTGGACCGGCTGGTGGCCGAGGGCGCGGCGGCGGCGATGAACGTGCGGACCCGGTCCGACCGGCCGAGCGTGGGCGAGGGGTACGCGACCCTCGGCGCCGGGAGCAGGGTGCGGGCCGGCGACGCGGCCGACGACGCCGTGACCCGCGCCGGGCGGATCGTCGTGCCCGCAGCCGGCGCCCTGCGCTCGGGGGCCGGCGACCACCTGGCCACCCTTCCCGGAGCGCTGGGCGACGCCCTCCACGCCGCCGGGCTGAGGACGGCGGTGGTCGGCAACGCCGACCTCGCCCCCGGCCTGGCCGGGCCCGCCCCCGCCGGGCATCCGAACGCAGCCCGGCCCGCGGCCGTCGCCCTCATGGACCGGGAGGGCCTGGTGGACGCCGGCTCGGTGGACCCGGGGCTGGTCGTCGCCACCCCGCAGGCCCCTTTCGGTCGGGCCGCCGACATCGCCGCCGTCGACGCCGCCACCCGCCAGGCGCTCACCCGGGCCGACGTGGTCCTGGTCGACCCGGGCGACCTGGACCGGGCCGCGGCGGTCACCGAGATGGAGGCGGCCGCCTTCTACGCCACGGGGACACGGTCCCGGGCCCTGGCCGCGGTCGACGACCTGCTCGGCCGCCTGCGGGCCGACGTCCCTCCGGGCACCCTGCTGCTGGTCGTGCCGGTCACCCCGCCCAACCAGGAGTGGCGGCTGACGCCGGTGGTGGCGTGGGGGGCCGGCGTGGTCCCCGGCTATCTGGAGTCGCCCTCCACCCGCCGCCTCGGCCTGGTGACCCTGACCGACATCGCTCCCACCGTGCTGGCCGCGGTCGGGGCGCCGGTGCCGGACGCGTTCCCCGGTCGGGCGCTGCGGTTCACCCCGGGCACCCCCGACCTCGCCCGCCTGGCCCGGCTCGACCGGGACGCCGCCTGGCGTGAGCGGTTGTGGCTCCCGGTGACGACGGCGTTCATCGCCGCCCAGATCCTCCTCTGGTTCGTCACCGGCTTTGCCGTCGCCGGGCGAATTCGGTGGCTGCGCCGGGCCTGGCTGCGGGTCCCGGCCGTCGCCGTCGCCGCCTTCCCGCTGGCTGCGCTCCTGGTGCGGACGCTGCCGTTCGTGCCGGCCATGGGCGACGCCGGCGCGGTCGTGCTGGTCGCCCTCGACGCCGGCGTCGCCGCCCTCGCCCTGCAGGCCCGGCGGCACCCACTGGCCCCGCTGGCGTGGATCCTCGGGGCGACGGTGGCCCTGCTCCTCGCCGACGTGGCCACCGGCGCCCGCCTGCAGCTCGCCGGCATCCTCGGGTACTCCCCGCAGTCGGCGTCACGGTTCTTCGGGGTGGGCAACACCGCCTTCGGGGTCCTGGCTCCGGCCGCCCTGCTGCTGGCCGCGCTCCACGTCCAGCGGGCCCCCCGTCGCCGGGAGGCGCTGCTCGGCGCGGCCGCCCTGCTCGTGCTCGTCGCCTTCGTGGACGGCGCGCCGTTCCTCGGTGCCGACGTGGGCGGCCTCGTCGTGCTGGTCCCCGTCGCCGTGCTCGCCCTGCTGGCCCTGGCCGGACGCCGGCTCACCTGGCGCACCGTCGCGGTGGCCGGGCTCGGCGCCGCGGCCGTCCTGGCTGCGGCCACCGCGGTCGACCTCCTCCGTCCGCCGGCGGCCCGCACCCACCTCGGCCGGCTCGCCTCGCAGACCCTGCACCACGGGCAGGGCGGCCTGATCAGCACCGTCGTCCGCAAAGCCCAGGTCAACCTGGGCGGGGTCGGCCTGTCGTTCTGGACGGCCGTCACCCCGGTCATCGCCGTGGGCCTGGTCGTGTTCCTCCTTCGCAGCGGCTGGGCCCGCCGCCTCGTCCCTGCAGGCTCGCCGTACCGGATCGGGCTGCTGGGCGCCCTCGCCGCCGGGTTGCTCGGGTTCGCGGCGAACGACTCCGGCGTCGTCATCGTCGCCATGACGCTGGTGGAGGTGGGACCGTTCCTGGCCCTGCTCGCCCTCGCCGACCGACCCGGCCGCCCGGCCCTGTTGGAGCCGGCCGCCGAGCGCGCCGGCTCGCTGCAGGGTTGAGTTCGTGAACGGGGTGAACGGGGTGACGGGGTGACCGCGCTGGTGGCGGAGGTGGTCGTCGGGTACCTGGCCGCCCGGCTGGCCTGGCTGGCGGCCCGGCCGCTGTTCGCCGTGCCGGCCCTGGCCCGCCACAACTACCGGGGCCGGGCGCTGCCCACCGGCGTGGGCATCGTGCTGCCCCTCGCCGCCCTGGTCGTGGAGGGCGGCCGGGCGGTGGCCGGGTCGCTCGGCGTGGGCGACGTGGCCGGCGTGGGATCGGTCCGAGGCCTCGTGCTGGTCACCGCCCTCGGGTTCGGCCTGCTCGGACTGGTCGACGACCTGGCCGGCGGGGCCGACCACGGCTTCCGCGGCCACCTCGGCGCGCTGGCCCAGGGCCGGCTGACCACCGGCGCCCTCAAGCTGCTCGGCGGCGGGTTCCTCGCCCTCGTGGTCGTGGCTCCGTTCGACGGCACCTCGACGGTGCGGCTGCTGGCCGACGCCGCCCTCGTCGCCCTCTCCGCCAACCTGGCCAACCTCCTCGACCGGGCCCCGGGCCGTACGCTCAAGGCGGCCCTCGGCGCGTTCGTGGTGCTGGTCCTGGCGTCGGCCCGCGCCGATGCGCTGCGCGCCACCGCGCTGATGGTCGGCGCCGCCCTCGGCCTCCTGCTCGACGACCTGCACGAGCGGCTCATGCTCGGCGACGCCGGTTCCAACGTGCTCGGTGCGGTGCTCGGTCTCGGGGTCGTCGTCTCCTGCGGCCCAGCGGCCCGCGACCTCGCTCTCGGAGTCGTCCTCGGCCTGAACGTGGCCGGCGAGCTGGTCTCCTTCACCCGGGTGATCGACGCCGTGCCCCCGCTGCGGGCCCTCGACCGCGCCGGCCGCCGCCCGTGACCGGCTCTGTGCGCCGCTCGGCCCGGGCTACCGGGCGACGGTTTCGGGCCCTCCGGCTTCGGCCAGAACCGGATCCTCGTCGTCGTCCAGCTCCGGCGGGGAGCCGGCCGCCGCCGCGCTGTCGGGATCGGGGGCGGCCAGGGCCGGTGCCGAGGGAAGCTGGTTGAGGGCGTCGATCAGCGCGCGGAGACGGCCGTGGCTGGCCCGGTCGAAGTGCATGGCGATCCGGGGCAGTTCGACGTGGTCGTGGCCGGCGACCTCCGGCGGCTGGGGCGGGGCGCTCTCGATGCGTCCCCGGGTGCAGATGTCGGCGAAGCGGTCGTTCAGGTCCACCAGCTCGGCGCGCGTCGGGGCGGCCCGCAGCCGGACCACCAGCCTGCTGCCGACGTAGCGGATCGAGTGGTAGTTGCGGAAAAAGCCGAGGATCTCCTGCGTGGCGGCGTCGACGTCGTCGGTGATGCGGGCCAGCTGCAGGTCGTCGGCGGACACCAGCCCGCGACCCGCCACCTCGGTCCGGATGAACTGCTCCCAGGCCCGCCAGTAGGTCCCGCCGGGCACCTCCAGCAGCACGATCGGGGCCGGGGCGGCCTTGCCGGTCTGCAGGAGCGTGAGCAGCTCGAAGACCTCGTCGAGCGTGCCGAAGCCGCCCGGCAGCACGGCGAAGCCGGCCGACTCCTTCATCAGCATCAGCTTGCGGGTGAAGAAGTACTTCATGGTGACGAGCCGGTTGTGGTCCGTCCCGAACAGCGGGCTCGGCTGCTCGAACGGCAAGCGAATGTTGACGCCGAGGGAATGCTCGGGGCCGGCGCCCTCGGCGCCCGCGGCCATGATCCCGGGACCGGCGCCCGTCACGATGATCCATCCCGCCGCAGCCAGGGCACCGGCGAGGTCCCGCGTCTGCACGTAGAGCGGGTCGTCGGGCCGGGTCCGGGCCGAGCCGAAGATGGTGACCTTGGGGACGTCCTGGTAGGGGGCGAAGACCTTGAACGCCTCACGCATCTCCCGGAGGGCGGCGTTGGTGATCTTGAGGTTCAGCCGGTCGGCGTGGTCGCCGGCCAGCTTTACGGCCGAAACGAGGATTTCGAACAGTTGGTCGGTGTCCTCGGTCGCTCCTGCGGCGGCGAGGACCTCCAACAGGCGCTGGTCGAGGTCCGGGTCGCCGGTCCGGTAGCGGGAAGACGTCATGCGCCCACCTTGGCACGGTCCGCAGGCCCATCACCGTTTCGGCCCCGGCGCGTAGGGCATGATCTAGCCATGTTGTCCCCGCTCCTGCTGGTCCCCGTCTCCCTCGGCCTGATCAGCCTCCTCCTGTTCGGCATGTCGTGGTTCGAGCAGCGCATCCTGTCGCCCCAGGCGCTGATCGTGCACGCGGCCCGGTCCCGCCAGGCCCACCCCGAGCACGTCGAGGTGCTGGTCGCCGCCCAGTCCGAGCGGCTGCTCCAGGGAATGCAGATGAGCCCGGCCGACCGGTCCGAGCGGGCCGGCGCCGCACCTAGCGCGTCGTAGACCCCGTCCCGGCCGCGACCCGGCCGTAGAGGGTGGTGCGCTGCTCGAGGGGGCGACCGAGCGGCTCGACGACGGCCCGGAACGCCGCTTCGTCCATGCGCTGGCCGTGGGCCGCGCCCGCGGCGCGGGAGATGTTCTCGTCCATGAGCGTCCCGCCGAGGTCGTTGGCCCCGGCGGCCAGGAGCTGGCGGGCCCCCTCGGCGCCGAGCTTCACCCACGAGACCTGGATGTTGTCGACGCTGCCGGCGTAGGCGATGCGGGCCACCGCGTGCATGAGCAGCGCCTCCCGGAACGTCGGGCCCTGGCGGGCCCGGCCCTGCAGGTAGATCGGTGTGGCCATGTGGACGAAGGGCAGCGGGACGAACTCGGTGAACCCCCCGGTCTCGGCCTGCAGGGCCCGGGTGCGGACCATGTGCCGGGCCCAGGACACCGGCTGCTCCACGGCCCCGAACATGATGGTGATGTTCGAGCGCAGGCCGACCGAGTGGGCGACGCGGTGGGCCTCCAGCCACTCCTCGGTGTCGATCTTGTCCGGGCACAGCACCGCCCGGACCGGGTCGTCGAGGATCTCCGCCGCCGTCCCCGGCAGGGTGGCCAGGCCGACGTCCATCAACCGGCGCAGGTAGTCGGCCAGCGGCTCGCCCAGGCGGCGGGCCCCTTCGGTCACCTCCAGGGCGGTGAAGCCGTGCACGTGGATCGACGGGGCGGCCTCCTTCACCGCCCGGCACACGTCGACGTAGTAGTCGCCGTCGAAGCTCGGATGGATGCCGCCCTGCAGGCAGACCTCGGTGGCGCCGGCCTCGACGGCCTCGACCACCCGGCGCTGGATCTCGTCGACGCCCAGCAGGTACGGGTCGCCGCGCAGGTTCAGCGACAGCGGGCCCTTCGAGAAGGCGCAGAACCGGCACTTGAACGTGCAGACGTTGGTGTAGTTGATGTTGCGGTTGGAGACCCAGGTGACCACGTCGCCGACCGCCTGGCGGCGCAGGTCGTCGGCGACCTCGGCCACCGCAGCCACCTCCCGCCCGCGGGCCGAAAACAGCGTGACGATCTCGTCGACCTCCACCCGCTGCCCGACGAGGACTCCGGCCAGGACATCGGCCACCGCCGAGCCGGCCCGCGGCGTTCCCGGTAGGAGCCGGGGCGGCGGGACGGTCCCGCCCGAGTGCCAACCGGAGGCCTCGCGGCCGAGGGCCTCGGCGTCGCAGCGGTGCAGGACCGCGGGTCGCACCCCCGCCGCCAGCCAGCGCTCGGGGTCGAGCGCGTATCGCGGGTACACGGTGAGCCGGGGCGCGAGCTCGAAGCCGGCCGCCTCGGTCACCGTGGCCAGGCGGTCCAGCGCCGGCCACGGGCGTTCGGGGTTCACGTGGTCGGCAGTGACGGGGGAGACACCACCCCAGTCGTCGATGCCGGCGGCGAGCAGGCGGCCGAAGTCCTCCGACAGGTTGGGCGGGGCTTGCAGCGACACCTCCGGCGGCAGCAGGAGACGGGCGACGGCCAGCGTCCACAGCTCCTCGTCGGGGGGGCAGGGCGGCGCGGCCCACATGGCCGTGCCCGGCTTGGGCACGAAGTTCTGGACGATCACCTCCTGCACGTGGCCGTGGCGCCGGGCGCTGGCCGCGATGGCCTCCAGCGCTTCGATCCGTTCGGCCCGGGATTCGCCGATGCCGACGAGGACGCCGGTGGTGAAGGGGATGGCCAGCTCTCCCGCCGCGTCCAGGGTGGCCAGGCGCCGGGCCGGTTCCTTGTCCGGGGCCCCCCGGTGGGCGGGGAGGTCGGGGTTCAGCGACTCGAGCATCATCCCCTGGGACGCCGACACCTCCCGCAACCGCGCCAGCTCGACCGACCCAAGCGCGCCGGCGTTGGCGTGGGGCAGCAGCCCGGTCTCGGCCAGGACGAGCCCGCACATGGCGGCCAGGTAGTCGACCGTGGACGCGTACCCGTGGTCGTCCAGCCACGCCCGCGCCACCGGATAGCGGTCCTCGGGCGCTTCACCGAGGGTGAACAGGGCCTCGTGGCAGGCGGCGGCCGCCCCCGCCGAGGCGATGGCCAGCACCTCCTCGGGCGACAGGTAGGGCGAGGCCACCCGGGCCGGGGCGGTGGCGAACGTGCAGTACCCGCACCGGTCGCGACACAGGCGGGTCAGCGGGATGAACACCTTGGGCGAGAACGTGACCCGGTTGCCGTGGGCCCTGTCCCGGACCGCCGCCGCCTCCGCCAGCAGGTCGCCCAGCGGGGCGCCCAGGAGGTCGGCCGGCGTCACCCTTCCCACCCTAGGTGCCCCTCCGCAGGACGGTGACACGGCCGTCCCGTTACGTCCCAGATACGCCGTCATTACGCCCGGGCCGCGACACTCCGTCCGAGCAACAAGGGGGAAGAGGGATGAAGCTTTTGGGGCCTCAGCGGGCCGTGGTGGTGGGCGCCGTCGCCCTGGGGCTGCTCGCCGGCGCCTGCGGCAGCTCCAAGGACACGAAGTCGACCGCGGCCGCCTCCGGCGGCATCCCGGCCGAGGCGAAGGCCGGGAACTGGAAGCCCTGGGTGTTGACGTCGGCCGACCAGATCAAGGTCCCGGCGCCGCCCAAGTCGAGCTCGGCCGAGGGCAAAGCCGAGGTGGCCGAGCTCAAGGACCTGGCCGCAAAGCGGACGCCGCAGGTCGAGCAGGACGTCCACAAGTGGAGCGACTACCCGTCGCTCGAGCCGTGGACCAAGGAGAACATGCAGCTGGTCTCCGAGCAGAGCAAGAACCCGCCGCTCGCCTCGCGGGGCTACAGCCTGGTGAGCGTGGCCATGTACGACGCCACCATCGCCGCCTACCACTGGAAGTACGTCTACAACCGGGCCGCTCCCTCCGGGACCAACCCGGTCGTGCCGGCCGGCGCCGATCCGTCCTACCCGGACGATCACGCCGCCATCGCCGGCGCCGCCTCGCGCGTGCTGGCCTACCTGTTCCCGGAGAAGGCGGCGGCCGCCTACGACGCCGAGGCCGAGGCTGCGGCCGACTCCCGCGTCGCCGGCGGCGAGAACTACCGCAGCGACACCGACGCCGGCCTCGCCCTCGGCCGGGCGGTCGCCGACGTCGTCATCGCCCGGGCCAAGGCCGACGGTTCGGACAAGCACTTCGACGGCCAGATCCCGACCGGCCCGGACCACTGGGCCCCGGACCCGGGGACCTCCACCGGCCCCACCGAGCCGCTGGCCGGCACGTGGAAGACCTGGGTGGTCAACGTGGTGTCCCTGCGCCCGGGCCCCCCGCCCGCCTACGGCTCGCCGCAGTTTCTGAAGGACGCGCAGGAGGTCGTCGACGTCACCAAGAACCTCACCGCCGACCAGAAACGGATCGCCGACTTCTGGAAGGACGCCGGCGGCACCCCCTTGCCGCCCGGCCACTGGAACCAGATCGCCCTGGACACGGTCCGGCCGCTCAAGCTGTCGACGCCGGCGCTGACCCGGACGTTCGCCCTGCTGAACATCGCTCTCTCCGACGCCGGCAACGCGGCCTGGGACACGAAGTACGCCTACTGGTCGCCCCGACCCATCAACGCGATCCGCGACCTCGGCATCGACCCCACCTTCACGCCGTACATCCGACCGACGCCCAGCTTCCCGTCCTACATCTCCGGTCACTCGACGTACTCGTCGGCCGCGTCGCAGGTGCTCGGCTACCTCTTCCCCGACCAGGCCAAGAGCTTCGACTCCATGGCCCAGGAAGCGGCGATGTCCCGGCTGTACGGGGGCATCCACTTCCGGACGGACAACGAGGTCGGGTTCACCGTCGGCACCAAGGTCGGCCAGCAGGTCGTGGACAAGGCCAGGCAGGATGGAGCGGCCTGATTCGGGCCCGACGCGGAGGGTACGCCTTGAGGATGCACGTCAAGCCGGGGCTGGTCGCTCCGCTGGTCGCCCTCGGCCTGGTCGCGGCCGCCTGCGGGGGCGGCTCCTCGGGCACCAAGGCGGCCCAGACCGTTCCCACGCGGCCGTCGGACACGGTCTCGACCGTGGCCAACAACCCGGCCGGCTTCGACACCCCGCCGTCGACCACGGCCGGGGACCGTAAGTCCCAGCCGTACTGGGTGCCGCTGGCGTCGTTCGACGGCACGGGCAACACGACGACGAAAGGCTTCACCGTCGACAACAACGCCCTGCAGTGGCGGGTCTCGTGGCACTGCGACGCCGCCCCGTTCACCGTCGTGTCGGTGAACGGGGCAGGCCAGGAGTCCAAGCGCAAGCTCGCCGACGCGCTGGCGTGCCCGACGGACAGCCAGGGTTTTTCGGCCGACAAGGGCGCCCAGACGCTCAAGGTGACGACCGCCGGGGCGTGGAAGATGACGGTCGAGCAGCAGGTCGACACGCCCCTCGTGGAACCCGCACCGGCCGCCCTGGCCTCGGCCAAGGTGCTCGGGACGGCGACCCTCTACAACGTCGACAAGGTGGGTGAGGGGACGGCGAAGATCTACCAGCTGCCCGACGGGTCCCGGACGCTCCGCCTGGAGAACTTCTACGTCAGCCTCAACTCGGACCTGGAGATCCGCCTCTCCACGGTGGTCGCGCCCAAGAGCACGCCGGAGGTGGAGCAGGCCCCCTTCAGCACGGTCGCCCCGCTCAAGGCCACCGTCGGCAGCATGAACTACGACGTGCCCAAGGACGTCGACCTGACCATGTACAAGTCGATCGTCATCTGGTGCGAGATCACCCGCAACGCGTACGCGGCGGCGACGATCAAGTAGTCCCGGACCCGCTCAGGTCGTCCAGGCGCTGCTGCCGGGCATGCCCTTGTCGCTGATGTAGCAGACCTTGCCCGCGCCCGACTCCGGTGGCGGGGGCGGGGTGTCGCACTCGACCACCTGGCCGCCGGGCGGAACGAGCAGGCTCACGGGTAGTCCCGGGGGCAGCGTGGCCGCAGGCATGCCGCCCCCGCCGTGCCACTGTCCGTCCGCGTCCTTGAAGCACCGCAGCGGGACGTAGTTGGCCGGCATGCCGTCCGGGCAGGGCGTTTCCACCGCCCCGGCCGGGACGGGCACGGTCACGATGGTGCCGGGCGGAAGTGGGGCGGCGGCGTTCACGGCCGGCGAGGCCGGGGTGGCCGCGTGGGACGAGCACCCGGCGAGCATCACCGCTGCGATCAGCGGGGCCACCAGGCGTCCTCCGATCCGGCGCCGCCGGCGAAGCCCCGCCGAGTCGGGCCGGGCCTGCTCGTGCGTGCCCTCCATCGGGTCCGCAGCGTACGCCTGTGAGCGCCGGCTCCGGGCTCGCGCCCCGGAGCACCCGGTCCCCGGCTCAGGCCCGCCAGCCGGTCCGGCCGGGCGGCATCGACCTCGGGCCGGCGATGGCCCGGTGGCCGGCGTAGGACGGATACCGGTGCATCCGCCGGCGGATGCGCCCGACCACCCCCAGGGCGAACAGGGCGATCCAGGCCAACACCAGGACGGCGGCGATGGCGGACCACGCGGCCATCACCGGCACGCCGCCACCAGGTAGGGATACGGGCTGATCACGTCGGCGCCGTATCCGGGATGCATCTCGAAGTGGAGGTGGGTCGGGCCGCCCCGGGCGTCGCCGGTGTCGCCGACGTAGCCGATGACGGTCCCGGCGGCGACGTCGCCGTCGGCGCCGTAGCGGTCCATGTGGGCACCGTAGTAGCGCACGCCGTCCCGCCCGTAGAGCTCGAAGGCGTTGCCGCCGGACGGGTTGGGGTAGCGCACCAGCCGCCCGGCGACGGGCGCCACCACCGGCGTACCCCTCGGCGCATGGACGTCGACGCCCTCGTGGGGCGTCCCGTCGGCCCGCACGTAGTTGAAGTCGTTGACGAAGCTGACCGGCCCGTCGACCGGGCACCGCCAGTCGGCGGGGACGGTCAGGACCTGGCCCGGCTGGATCAGGTCGACGTCGGTGATGGCGTTGGCGGTGGCCAGCACCGTCGAGCCGACCCCCAGGCGGTCGGCGATGCCGCTCAGCGTGTCGCCCGGTCGCACGGTGTAGTGGCCGGGGCCCGGGAGCGACGCAGCCGGGCCCTGGGGCACGGCGAGCACTTGGCCGGCCTCGATGAAGTCCGGGTTGGTGATGCCGTTGGCCGACCGCAGCGTCCCTGCGCCGACGCCCAGCCGAGCGGCCACGCCGCTCAGGGTGTCGCCGGGACGGACGGTGTAGTTGCTGGCCCACGCCAGCCCGCTGCCGCGCACCGACACGGTGACGACGGCCACCAACAGTAGGACCAGTCTGGTTCGCACCATTCCTCCTGATCCCCTCTTCGCACCGTCACTTTAGCAACACCAGCAACAGGCGGACAGCGGTGGGGCCGCGGCGAATCAGCTGACGGGGAGTTCGGCCGGCTCGGCCGCCGGCGGCACGAAGAAGCGCCCGACGACCGGCAGCTCCCAGAACGACTCGGCCTTGGCCATGGCCAGGGCGACCGGGAGGATGTTCTCGGGGGCGTCGTACACCGCGTACCTCGGGGCCCAGTCGGGGTCGTACTTGGCGTTGAACCGCCACAGGGACTCGATCTGCATCGAGTCCGACATCCGCCGCAGGAACCACCGTTCGGCCCGCTGCACGGCCCCGTCGCCCACCTCGCCGGCGACCACGGCCCGCATGGTGGCGAAGTTCAGGCCCAGGCCCCGCCGGCCTTGCGCCTTCAGGTGGCGGATCGTCTCGACCACCACGAAGTCGAGCAGGCCGTTGGGGTGGGGCGAGCCGTCGGCCTGCTGCACGTCGCGGCGCATCAGGTCGAGCGAGTACCCGTCGATGCCGGGGGCCGGCACGTACTGGCAGAACGCGGCCGGGGTGCCGTCAGGGGAGTAGCAGACGGCCATCAGCAGGTCTCGGTCCTCGGGCAGGAACACCCGCCCGAGGGTCATGGAGAAGCCGCGCTCCACATCGCCCCGGCGGCTGCGGGTCATCACCTCGCGCAGCGACTGCTGGAGGTCGGCGTCGAGGCGGGAGGGGTCGTAGAACTCCACGCGGTAGCCGTTGCGGGCCACCCGGTTCACGGCCTGGCGCAGGCTCTTGGCGTTGCCTCCGTCCAGGCTGAAGCGGGTGCAGTCGACCACCGCTTCGTCGCCCACGTACAGGTCGTGCATGCCCGCGCCCCGGTACACGGGCAGCCAGTCCTCGCTCGCCCCGAGGACGGCGACCGGCCAGCCGTGGTCGTCGGCGAAGCGTCGGAAGGCCCCCCACACCTCCGCCCGCTCGGCTCTCGGACCGATGGGGTCCGGGGAGACGAGGCAGACGCCGCCCTGGACCGCGTAGGCGACCACGCTCTCGCCCAGGAAGAAGTGGGCCTTGTCGTGGCGCAGGGCGAAGTACGCCAGCGTGCCCTCCCCGTGGCGGACGACGATGGCCCGGGCCCGCTCCTGCTCGCCGCCGCCGCTGCGGTGCCGGGAGACGACCGGACGGAACAACAGCCAGCCGGCGAACACGGCCAGCCCGACGCCGGTCGCGGTGAGGGCCGGCGTCAGGAACAGGCCCACCCGGTGGGGGAGGGCCACGTCGGTGATGCCGACGAGGCGCTCGGCGACGGCTTCGACCGCCCGCCCGAACTGGGGTCGGGGCCGCCCGTAGTCGGCCAGCTCGATGGCCGTGGTCCCGAAGGCGGTGGCCGCCACCGCGCCGCCGGCCAGGGTGACCAGGCCCCGGCGCACGGACGGGGCGTCGGCCGGCCCCCGGAACGCCCGCCGTTGGACCAGCAGGTAGGCGGCGACGACCACCGCGGCGGTGGCCTCCTCGACGTCGACGCCCTTGACCACGTGGAGCACGCAGGACGCGAGCAGCAGGCCGAGCGACGTCGACCAGGCCAGGCGCTGGCCCCGGCGCACGCCGCGGGCCATGAGGAGCAGGCCCAGCCCGGCCACGGCCACCAGGGCGGCGGCGGCCTGGGGCACGGCCAGCGGCAGGAGGGCGTCCACCGCCCGGAGGCGGTCGCCCAGTGGCGGGGTGAGGGCGGAGGCAAGGTTCAGCAGGCCGGCGGCGGCGATGGCGGTAGCCCCGATCCGCCGGCTCCGGCGGAGGCGGGCGGCGTGGTCGACCTGCGGTGGCCACGACGGCCCGGGTGGGACCGACGCCACCACCGACGGCCGGGCGTCGACCAGCTTGGGCCGGCGCCCTACCGCCCGTTCCAGGCGGGTTCCCCCGGGCTGGGGCACCTGGGCGTGGAGCAGTCGCACGTGCAGGTCGGCGCCCGCCTCCAACTCGACCCAGGCCAGCTGGCGATGGGGGAGGAAGACCGGCGGCAGCCCGACCCGGCCGGGAATCTGGTCGACCACCCGGGTGCAGCAGCCGGTGTTGGCATAGAACCCGCCCTCGAGCATGGTGAGCTCGGCGTGGTGGGTGTGGCCGGTGATGAGGCCGGCCCAGCCCTGGCCGACCAGGCGGCGGGCGTCGGCGCGAGCGGCGTCGTTCTGGGCCCAGCCGCGCTTGCCGAGCGACGAGGAGATGCCGACCCAGGCCCGGTTGGCGACGACGGCGAGGGCCACGCCGAGCACGGCGACCACCGCGGCCATGCCCGCTCCCCAGATCAGCAGCCGGTCGGGCCAGGCCGCCATCCGGCTCCCTTCGCCCGTGGCCCGCAGCGCGGCCTCCACCGCGGGCACCTCCAGCACGACGGCGGCGAGCAGGGGGAGCAGGAGCCACCAGACGTAGCCCGCCAGGCGCCTGTACACGACCCGCGAGGCCATGAAGGCCGGGAACATGACCGGGTCGGACAGATCCTCGATGCCCTCGAGCCACTCCTTGGACGCGCCCTGGAGGGTGGGCAGCACCTCTTGGACGACGTGCTGGCCGAGCGGCGTGTCGTGGGGGCTGCGGGGATCGGCGAAGGCGTTGGCCGGGTCGAAACGGTGCCCGTGCTCGACGCGCACGGCCCGGCAGCCGCGCCCGGTGTCGACCGACAGCTCGGCGGCCAGGGCCAGCTCGGCGCCCAGGCCGGCGGCGACAGTGGCGGCGGCGGCGCCGTCCCAGGCCAGGCGGCCGTCGTGGTTGCCGACCAGGCAGACGACGCGCCGGTCCGGTTCGGCGGCGAAGCCGGCGACCGCGTCGCGCAGGCGGGGGTGGGCGGCCAGCGCGGGCGCGGGGTCGACGATCCCGTCGGCCAGCAGCTCGAACAGGTCGCCGGCGAACACGACGAGACCGGGGCCGACCCACGCGTCCAGGATGGCGGTGAGCTCCACGGCGGCGGCCGCGGACGCCGACGTGGGCGTGGGCGCCAGGTGGATGTCGCTGGCCACGACCACGCGCCCGCCGGCGGGCACGTCGACCTGCACGACGTCGCGGACGATGCTCACGAGATCCAAGTGTGACGTGAGATCAGGCGCCGGCGGCGGCGGGATCGACGAGCCAGATGACCCGGTCGGCCCGGATGCGGACGGCCGGGATCCCCGGGTCGCCGCGACGCACCGCGGCGAACGCCTCGGCCTTCTCCGCCCCCTCGACGGTGACCACGGCCAGCCGGGCCCGGGCAATGCCCGAGAAGGTGAGCGTCATGCGCCGGTGCACGTTGTGGCCCTTCGGGTCCTCGTTCATGACCACGAGGCGGCCGGGGTCGGCGTCGAGCGCGGCCGAGCCGGGGAACAGCGACGCGGTGTGGCCGTCGGGGCCCAGGCCCAGGTGCAGCAGGTCGAGCCGGCCGGCCTGGGCCACCCGCTGCTGGTAGGGGTCCGGGCCCTCGTCGCAGCGCATGGGGTACACGGCGTTCGCCGCGCCCACCCGCTCGAGCAGCGCCTCCCGGCCGAGCCGCTCGTTGGAATCCGGGTCCTCGGGCGCCACGCAGCGTTCGTCGCCCCAGTAGACGTCGACCTGCCACCAGTCGATCTGGTCGGCGCCGTCGGAGGCGAGCCGCTCGTAGCACCGTCGGGCGGTGCCTCCGCCCGAGAGCACCAGCGAGAAGCCGTCGCCCGGGCGGTTGAGGAAGGCCTCCACCACCCGTTCGGAGAACTCGCCGGGGACGTCGTCGACGACGATGACCTCGCCGTACAGGCCGTCATCGCCCGATTGGTCCCGGGTCACGTCTTCGTTCAGCTCGGGCACGCCTCTCCGTTCACTCGCCGCCTCCGGCCAGCCGTAGCTCCCGAGCCCCGGCCAGGGCGTCCTCGTAGATCTTGTCGTGGCCGACCCGCGTCAGGGCCGACGCCAGGGCCAGCGCCGGCCACTGCTCGCGCATGCGGACCGTCTGTTCGACCTTGGGGCCGTCCTCGATGGCGACGCAGGAGTGGACGATGCGCTCGGCGCCGGGACGGACGACGCTGAACGTGCCCCGCCGGCCCTCCGACGTGCCGTGGATGGTCACGGCGACGTGTTCCGCCGAGCGCAGCTCGACGCGCGCCGGCGGCAGCTGCAGCCGGCGGAGCAGCCAGCCCCCGAGCAGGTACCGCGGTCCGTGGTTGCCGATCACCTCGACCCGGTCCACCGCCTCGAGGAACGGGCGGTTGACCGCCCCTTCGAACAGCCCCGCCAGCACGCTGCGCCACAGGGCCAGCCGCATCCACGACAGGTCGACGACGGGCAGGCGCCGGGCCAGCGTCGCGCTGCGCATCAGCACGTCGCCCCCGGCCTCGGCGACCGCCCGGCTGTCGACGACCACCCGGTTGGCCGCCTGCATCAGGGGGTCGCCGGGCGAGGGCAGCCCGGCCGGCAGCCACACCACCATGGGCACGTCCGGCAGGGCGAACGGGTCCACGATCGAGTCCAGGTGGTGGCGGGCCTTGCCCCGAACCCGCAGGACGACCTCCTCGAAGCAGACCGATCGGCCCTCGCGTTCGAAAGCGTGCACCCACAGGGCGGCGTCCACGCCGTTGGGCTGGTCGGGCGCGTCGTCGTCGGCCACGATGACGAGGGTCCGCGAGGGGTGGCGGGTCCCGAGGTCGTGGACGATGGCGCGGGCGCTGTCGCACTCGGCGGTGTTGCGGACGACCACGACCAGGGTCAGGACGCTGGTGCGGACAGCGGCCCGCTGCTCGTGGCGGCGCAGCTCGGTGAGCGCCTTCTCGACCTGGGCGACGGTGACGTCGTCGGACTCCCAGGAGCCGATGGTGGTCACTTCGGGGCCGAACGCGGGCGACATGGCCATGGCGCTCAGGGCTTGCGCCAGTGCCGGCCGTCCCGATCGAGGAGGGCGTCCGCCTCGGGCGGCCCCCACGTGCCGGCCTCGTACCGGGCAAGGGGCAGGTCGCCGTTCTCGAAGGCGTCGATCACCGGCTCGACGATGCGCCACGCCTGAGCCACCTCGTCGGACCGGATGAACAGGGTCGGGTCGCCCAGCAGGGCGTCGAGGAGCAGGCGTTCGTAGGCCTCGGGCGTCTCCTCCAGGAACGCGGCGCCGTAGAAGAAGTCCATCGACACGGACCGCACCCGGAAGGCCTGGCCGGGCACTTTGGCGCCGAAGCGCAGCGTGATCCCCTCGTCGGGCTGGATGCGCAGGACGAGGGCATCGGGCTCCAGGCCTTCGGCCTGGCTGGTGGCGAAGGGCAGGTGGGGGACGGTCTTGAACTCCATCGCCACCTCGGTGACCCGCTTGGGCAGGTACTTGCCGGTGCGGATGTAGATCGGCACCCCGGCCCAGCGCCAGTTGTCGACGTGCAGGCGCATGGCCAGGTACGTCTCCGTCTGGCTGTGGGGGTCGACGCCCTCCTCGTCGCGGTAGCCCTGCGCCTCCGACCCTTGGACCCAGCCGGCCCGGTACTGGGCCCGGACGACGTTCTGTGACACCTCGTCGGCCGACATGATGTCGACGGCCCGCAGGGCCTTCACCTTTTCGTCGCGGATGCCCCCGGCGTCGAAGGTGGCCGGCGGCTCCATCAGCGTCAGGGCCAGGACCTGCATGACGTGGTTCTGCACGATGTCGCGCAGGGCGCCTGCGCTCTCGTAGAAGCCGCCCCGGTGGCCGACGCCGAGCTGTTCGGCCACGGTGATCTGCACGTGGTCGACGTACCGGCGGTTCCAGATCGGCTCGAAGATGGCGTTGGCGAAGCGCAGGGCGAGGACGTTCTGGACCGTCTCCTTCCCCAGGTAGTGGTCGATGCGGTACACCTGGCGCTCCTCGAACGCCTCGTGGACCACCTCGTCGAGCTTCTCGGCCGAGCGGGTGTCGCGCCCGAAGGGCTTCTCGATCACGATGCGGACGAAGGCCTCGTCGTGAGCCGGGCGGGTGAGCCCGCAGGCGGCCAGCCCCTGGACCACGATGGGGAAGGTGTCCGGCGGGGTGGCCAGGTAGTAGAGCCGGTTCTGGGCGGTGCCCCGGGCCTCGTCCAGCTCGTCCAGGACGTCCTTCAACCGCTTGAACGTGTCCGCGTTGGTGTAGTCGCCCGCGACGTAGCGGAAGCCGCCGGTGAAGCTCTCCCAGACGTGCTTGGCCTCCTCCCCGCCGCCACCGGACTCGGCCACCGCCTCGCGCATCCGCTCCCGGAACTCGTCGTCGCCCATCTCGGTGCGGGCCACGCCCACCACCGAGAAGCCGGCCGGCAACAGCCGGCGCAGGGCCAGGTTCTCGACCGCGGGCATGAGCTTGCGGCTGGTGAGGTCTCCGGACGCCCCGAACACGACCAGGATCGCCGGTGGGGCCACCCGCTCGACGGTGGCCTCGGCCAGGGGATTCTCGCCGGTCATCGGGCTGACCCCGTCGTCACGCCAGTCATCGGCCGGAATGCTAGGGGGTGGGGATCGCCGGTGTGGCCCGGCGTCACCGGGCCGCCGTCAGCTCGGCCGCCTTGTCGCTCAGCGACGACATGAGCTCGTCGAAGGACTTGGTGAACGACGCCACGCCCTCTTCCTCCAGCGTGTGGCCCACCGCGGTCATGTCGACCCCGACGCGGGCGAGGTCGTCCATGACCTGGTGGGCCTGGTCGAGGTCGGCGGTGATGGTGCAGGCCACGGTGCCCCGACGCTCGAAGGCGTCGATGGTGGCGTCCGGCATCGTGTTGATGGTGTCGGGCCCGATGAGGCTGTCGACGTAGAGGGTGTCGGGATAGGCCGGATTCTTGGTCGAGGTCGACGCCCACAGCGGCCGCTGGACGCGGGCGCCCCGGTCAGACAGGGCCTCCCACCGCTCGCCCCTGAAGCGCTCGGTGAACATCTCGTAGGCCAGCTTGGCCTGGGCGACCGCGGCCTTGCCCCGCAGGTTCAGCGCCTCGTCGGTGCCGATCTTCTGGAGCTGGCGGTCCACCTCGGTGTCGACCCGGCTGACGAAGAAGGAGGCCACGCTGTGCACCCGGGAAAGGTCGCCCTTGCACGCCTCCAAGCCGGACAGGTAGGCCTCGATCACGTCGGCGTAGCGCTCCAGGGAGAAGATCAGCGTGACGTTGATGCTGCGACCCTCGGCGATCATCGCCTGGATGGCGGGGGTGCCGGCCTCGGTCCCGGGAATCTTCACAAGGAGGTTCGGCTGGGCGATGCGGCCGTGGAGGTCGCGGGCCGAGGCGATGGTGCCCTGGGTGTCGTTGGCCAACCCGGGCGCGACCTCGATCGAGACGAACCCGTCGCCGGCGGCGCTCTCGTCGTACAGCGGGCGCAGCAGGGCGAGGGCGTGCTGCACGTCGTCGATCACCAGGTCCCAGTAGGCGTCGTCGACCGACTCCTTGCGCTCCATCAGCGAGCGGAACTGGTCGTCGTACTCGGCCTGGCCGACGATGGCCTTCTGGAAGATCGTCGGGTTCGACGTGATCCCACGGATGCCCTCGTCGATGAAGCGCGTCAGTTCCCCGCTGGTCAGGTACCCCCGCTTGAGGTTGTCCAGCCACGGGCTCTGGCCCTGCTCGGAGAAAAGTCGTTCGAGTCGCGTCATATGCACGACGCTATGCCTGTTCGGGGGCCAATCGAAACAGGTCGGGGCCTCAGGGCGCGACCGAGAGCAGGACCACCGACGCGGTGAACCCGTGGGTGAAGTTGTGCTCCCCGATCGGTCCCAGTTCGCCCGCGCAGAACATCCCGGCGACGGGCACGCCGGGCAGGCTCTCGGACACGACGGACGCGTCGTGGTCGGGCTCCGGGAACAGGTGGGTGCCCCGCCCGTTGCAGGTGAAGACGAGGGCCGCCTCGGCGTCGTGGCCGCCCACCATCCGGCGCAGGTCGAGGTCGGCCGAGGTCGCATCCCGGACCTGGAACTGGGCGGTGGCGCCGACGGGCACGATGTCGCCCACCCTCAGGGCCCCGCTGTTCGGGTCGGCCCCCACCACCTGGCGGACGAGGAAGTCGCCGGCGCCGAAGTCCAGCTTGCGCTCGTCGATGACCCGGCCGATCTGGACCATGTCGGCCAGCAGCTCCCGGTCATCGTCCGCGAGCCCGGCGGCCACCTCCTGCAGGCGCTCGATCGCCGAGCGGCCGGCCAGCTCGTAGATGATGTTGTGCTCGGCCCGGGTCACCACGAACGGGTGGCCGACCGGGCGGCAGCCCTGGGAGACGACGGTGGTGACCTCCACGCCGGGGCCGAGGAACGCCCCCACCGCGCCCTGCGTCACCACTTGGTCGTCGATCACCAGCCGGTTCCCCCCCGGAGCCCGCGCCGCCGACGCCATGCCGCCCACCACGGGCATGCCGGGACGATCGGTCTCGAGCCGTTGGAGCAGGTCGTCGGTGGGGAACGTGAACGGGTCCGGGATGAGCAGCAGACCGCTCGGCTCCTCGGGCATGTCCTCCGGCCAACCGGTGAACGTCATCCCGTCCGGCGTCTGGGCCACCGTGAGGTGGAACGGGGTCACCGGGCCGGTACGCCCGGCCCACAGGGCGATGCCGGGGCCGCGCTCCACCTCCCGCGTGCCGCCGAGGACCGACACCGCGGCGCAGCCCAGCAGGGTGCGCGGCGCGAGCGTGGCCCGGATCGTCGCCGCGATCTCGTCCAGGGCGCCGGCGAAGGCGGGGGTCACGAACACGAGGGCCAGGTCGGGCGGGCGGTCCGGGTCGCCCAGCGCCTCCAGCACCTGGCCGACGACCTCGCCGGTGCCGACCGGGGCGTTCGGGTGCTCGGACAGGGCGGCGGCGAAGGGCCGGCCCGCCATCAGGCCGGCGCCAGGAGGGTCAGGGGGACGACGACGGGGGCTCCGCCGGTCAGCTTCACGTGGGCCTCGATGGTGCCGTAGCTCTCGTAGGTCAGCTCGCCCTTCACCAGCAGCCGCCCGAACTTGCCGGGCTGGACCGTCACCGGCTGGGCGTTGCGGGCCACCTCTTTGCCGTCTCCGTCGATGAACTCCACCTCCAGGGTCCCTGTTCCGGGCTCGTCCGGCCCGCAGCGGACGAACACCACCAGGTGGGGGGCGATGTCGACGGGCAGCGCTCCCGGCGCGGGCAGCGAGAACATCACGCCCGTCAGGTCGAACCGGGTCGACGGCCCCGGGACCTGGCGTTGGTTGATGCCTTCCACGAACAGGGCGGAAAGGATGTCCATGTTCCGCACGCTACCGGCCACCGGCCGGCGAGGAGGCGGGTCGGGACCCGCCGGGAAAAGTACCGACGGCGCCGGCGGGGCAGGGGCCCCGCTTCGGCGAGGAGGCGGGTAGGGACCCGCCGGGAAAAGTACATAGGATTGTCTTCATGGACGACGAGAAGCAGGGGTGGCAGGAGCTCGGTCAGCAGTTGCGGGTCGATGCGGTGTGGGTGAGCGGGGTGGCCGGCTCGGGCCACCCGACCTCGTCGATGTCGGCGGCGGACCTGATGGCGGTGCTCATCAGCAAGTACCTCCACTACGACTTCAACGACCCGGAGAACCCCGCCAACGACCACCTGATCTTCTCCAAGGGCCACGCGTCGCCCCTGCTGTACGCCATCTACAAGGCGGTCGGCGCGGTGACCGGCGAGGAGATGGCGACCTACCGCCAACTCGGAAGCCGGCTGGAGGGCCACCCCACGCCGGACCTCCCCTGGGTCGACGTGGCCACCGGCTCGCTGGGCCAGGGCCTGCCCATCGCCGTCGGCGTGGCCATGGCCGCCAAGAAGCTGGACCGGCTCGACTACCGGACCTGGGTGCTCTGCGGTGACTCCGAGATGGCCGAAGGGTCCATCTGGGAGGCGTTCGAGGAGGCCAGCTTCGCCGGCCTCGACAACATCACCGTGATCATCGACGTCAACCGCCTGGGCCAGAGTGGCCCCACCCGCCACTCCTGGGACCTGGACGCCTACCGCAACCGGGCCGAGGCGTTCGGCTGGCACGCCATCGAGCTGGACGGCCACGACGTCGAGGCCATCGACGCCGCCTTCGCCGAGGCCGTGGCCACCACCGGCAAGCCCACCGTGCTCATCGCCAAGACCAAGAAGGGCAAGGGCGTGCCTTGGGTCGAGGACCAGCTCAACGCCCACGGCAAGGCCGTCGACCGCTGGGAGGAGGCCATCGAGGTGCTGGGTGGTGACCGCCACCTCCGCGTCGACGTTCCCAAGCCGCCGGCCGGCGTCACCCCCCACACGTTCCAGACCAGCGGCGCGCTGGAGCTCCCGTCCTACGAAAAGGGCGACAAGGTGGCCACCCGCAAGGCCTACGGAGAGGCGCTGGCGGCCCTGGGCAACGCCCGCGGCGATGTCGTCGCCCTCGATGGCGAAGTCTCCAACTCCACGTTCTCGGAGATCTTCCGCAACGCCCACCCGGACCGGTACTTCGAGTGCTACATCGCCGAGCAGCAGATGATCGCCACCGCGGTCGGCTTCCAGGTGCGGCACTGGGTCCCGTTCGCGTCGACGTTCGCCGCCTTCCTGTCCCGGGCCTACGACTTCATCCGCATGGGCGCGGTCAGCCAGGCCCGCATGAACATCTGCGGCTCCCACGCCGGCGTGTCGATCGGGGAGGACGGGCCGTCGCAGATGGGCCTGGAGGACCTGGCCATGTTCCGGGCCATCCACAACAGCACCGTCCTGTACCCGAGCGACGGGGTGCAGACCGCCCACCTGGTCAACCTGATGGCCGACCTGCCCGAGGGGATCGCCTACCTCCGCACCACCCGGGGCAACACCGAGGTCCTGTACGGCCCCGACGAGACGTTCGAGGTCGGCGGGTCCAAGGTGCTGCGCTCCTCGGACGACGACAAGGTCACGATCGTGGCCGCGGGCATCACGCTGCACGAGTCGCTCAAGGCCGCCGACGCCCTGGCCGCGGACGGCATCGCCGTGCGGGTCATCGACCTGTACTCGGTCAAGCCGCTGGACACCGCCACCCTCACCGAGGCGGCGCGGGCCACCGGCGGCCGGGTCCTCACCGTCGAAGACCACTGGCCGGAAGGCGGCATCGGCGACGCCGTCGCCGCCGCGCTGGCCGAGGCGCAGCTCGACGTCCCGGTCAAGCTGGTGAAGCTGGCGGTCAGCCGCATGCCCGGGTCGGCCAAGCCGGACGAGTGCATCACCGCGGCCGGCATCGACGCCGAGTCCATCGCCGGCGCGGCCAGCAAGCTCGCCGGCTGACGAGCGGGGCGGCCTGCGGCCGCCCCGCCCGCCGGTCCCGGTCGACCCGCCTGCGGGCGGGTAGCCTCGCCCGCATGAGGGCTCGCGCTGACTGATCGGGCAGTGCGCCGGATGGCCGTGGTGCAACCGGCGCTTTCGACCCGTGACGCCATCTTGGCCGAGGCGCTCCGCTGCTTCGCCGAGCACGGGTACGAAGGGACGTCGCTCAACGACATCGCCGCCGGCGTGGGCATTCGCCGGCCCAGCCTTCTGCACCACTTCCCGTCCAAGGAGTCCCTGTACCGGCAGGTCTTCGAGCGGGCGCTGGCCGACTGGTACAAGGAGGTCGACGCAGCCACCGAGGTGCCCCGGGAGGGCTGGCCCCAGGTCGACCGGATCCTCACCGCCGGTTTCGAGTTCTTCATGCGCAACCCCGAGTTCGTGCGCCTGGTCCGCCGGGAGGCGCTGGAAGGCGGGAGCCGGCTCGGCGTCGAGCTGGGCGAGGGCCTGCGGCCCTACTTCGAGATCGCGGTGGCCTTCTTCGAACGGGAGATGGCCGCCGGACGCCTCCGCCGCCACGACCCCCAGCAGCTCTTCTTCACCATCTACGGCGCCCTGGTGAGCTACTTCAGCGACATCCCCCTGCTGGAAGGGCTTCTCGGCGGCGACCCTCTGGCCCGAGACGTCGTGGAGGCCCGCCTCCAGCACCTCCGTTCCCTGCTCCGCGCCGCCCTGGAGCCGTAGCCCGGCCGCAGCAGGGCGCTCGGCGAGGCCACCGGCGCGTCGTACGGTCGGCCGTCAGCGAGGCGGGGGACGGTTCTCCCTGCGCCAGACGAACCGCAGGCCCGACCACACGTCCGTGACCGCGCAGACCTTGTTGTCCACCAGGCCTCGTGGGAGCCCGACCTCCCGCAGGACGTTCTCGGTCACGTCGGTCGCCACCTTGGACGCCCGCTTCGGCCAGGCAACCCAGAACCCGCCCGCCGGCGTGATGGCGGCGGCCACGGCGGCGAACCTTCGCTCCAGCTCCCGTCTCTCGGTGACGAACAGCACGGCGACGTCCAGATCCCGTGCCAGCCGGCGCAGGACCGTGACCCCGTCCGGCAGCGGCGCCAGATCGTCGTCGAACCCGTCGGGCGCCTGCAGCAGGGCGACCCGGGAACCCGGCTTGATGCCGAGCTTCGTCGCCAGTGGCGTGCCCGAGTACCCGGCCGCCGGGCGAGCCAAGGTCACCCCACCAGCGTAGGCCTGGGGCAGTCGAACGTGGGCTCGATCCGTTCGACCATGACCACCGGGTCGATGTCCATCGTGGCGAGCGATTCGCGGGTCGTGCGCCCGCCACCGCCGCAACACGAGCCGCTGCGTCTCCACTCCCCGCCGAATCGACGGCTTCGCGTCGGCTGGAGTATCGCCGGGCGGTCCGAAGAACACGAAGCGCCCGTATCATGGCGCCGATGGCCACCACCGACCGCCGTGTGGTCGTCACCGGCATGGGCACGGTCAACCCCCTGGGTCACGATGTGACCGCCACGTGGACGGCGATGACCGCGGGGACCTCGGGTGCCGGGCCCATCACCCTCTTCGACACGGCCGGCTTCCCCGTGCGCATCGCCGCCGAGGTGAAGGGCTTCGACGCCGAGGCGACGTTCGGCAAGCGGCGTGCCCGCCATCTGGACCGGTTCGCCCAGCTGGCGCTCGTGGCCACCGCCGAGGCGATGGACATGGCCAAGCTCGACATCGCCGCCGACCCGTGGCGGGTGGGCGTGGTCTACGGCAGCGGGATCGGCGGGATCCGCACGCTGGAGGACAACGTGCGCACGCTCGTCACACGCGGTCCCGAATGGGTGAGCCCCTACATGTGCCCGATGATGATCCCGAACATGGCTGCCGGCGAGATCGCCATGGAGTGGGGGATCAAGGGGCCGAACAGTTGCACGGTCACCGCCTGCGCGGCGTCGGCCCACGCCATCGGCGACGGCTACGACATGATCCGCCTCGGCCGGGTCGATGCCATGGTCTGCGGCGGGTCGGAGGCGGGCGTCACCCCCATCGGCCTGGCCGGCTTCGCGGCCACCAAGGCCCTGTCGACCCGCAACGACGACCCGGCCGGTGCGTCGCGCCCGTTCGACGCCGGCCGCGACGGCTTCGTCACCGGGGAGGGTGCGGCCACCCTGGTGCTCGAGGAGCGGGAGTCGGCGCTGCGTCGCGGCGCCACCGTCCTGGGCGAGCTGATCGGCTACGGCGCCACGTGCGACGCCCACCACATGACGGCCCCGCATCCCGCCGGCGAAGGGGCCATCCACGCCATGCGCATGGCGCTCGCCGACGCCGGCCTGCAGCCCGGCGACATCGGCTACATCAACGCCCACGGTACGTCGACGGTCCCCAACGACCGCATCGAGACGCTGGCCGTCCGCGACGTGTTCGGGTCGGCGGTGCCCCTCTCGTCGACCAAGTCCATGACCGGCCACCTGCTGGGGGCGGCCGGAGCCCTGGAGGCCCTGGTGTGCATCCAGGCCATCCGGACCGGCGTCCTGCCCCCGACCATCAACTACGAGGTTCCCGACCCCGCGTGCGACCTGGACTACGTGGCGAACGCGGCCCGCCGGGTCGCGGTCGACGCGGCCATGACCAACAGCTTCGGCTTCGGCGGCCACAACGCCAGCCTGGTGTTCCGCGGGGCCGACCCGACCGACTGAGGCCCCTGTCGCCCGGCGTCAGCAGCGGCGCATGACGAAGAGCATGCTCGCCTCGCAGGCGACCTGCCCGTCGACGCGGGCCACCCCCGAGCCCCGGCCCGCGCTGGTGCCGAGCGGACCCAGGCTCACCGAGAGGTCGACGGTCTCGCCGGGGACGACCTGGCGGCGGAAGCGGGCCTTGTCGATGCCGCCGAACAGCGGGACAAGCCCCCGGTAGCGGTCGTCGGTGAGGATGGCGACGCCGCCCAGCTGGGCGATCGCCTCCACCATCAGGACGCCCGGCAGCGTGGGTTGGCCGGGGAAGTGCCCGGCGAAGAAGTCTTCCTCCCCTGTCAGGTGCCAGCGGCCGGTGGCCGATACCCCCGGCACCACGTCGAGCACCTCCGACACGAACAGGAACGGTGGTCGCTGGAAGAGCACGTCCTCCGGGCGCATCGTCCGCCGACAGTACGCGTCGTTCCCATGCCGGCGCTACCGCCTCGCCGCCGGGCGGTAGGGTCGGACGGCGATGGACCGGGCCCAGGCGTTCGAGACGTTCCAGGGTTGTGTGGCCGACGTGCTGGACGT
>DATASA010000028.1:0-6485 GCA_036269435.1 Acidimicrobiales bacterium
CGCCAGTTCGCCTCGGCCAACGCGGCCATCGGCAAGCCGACGCTCACCATCTCCTACGGCTACGGCAACCTGCCTCCCGAGGCCCCCGCCGTCGGGCCCGCCGACGGCGCGGTGATCTCGACCCTCACCCCCACCCTGACGGTGGCCAAGGTGGCCGACGCCGACAACGACCCGGTCAAGTACTGGTTCCGGGGCACGCCCGGCCCCGACCCCGAGGGCGGCGCCTGGGTCATCGACAGCGGCTGGATCGCCCCCGGCGACCCGGCCTTCCCCGGCTGCGCGACCGGTGCCGCGGGAACCCCCTGCGCCTATACCGTGCCACCAGGGGTCCTGCAAGACGGCGTCTCCTACAGCTGGCACGTGTGGACCTACGACTCCAGCAGCGACTTCGTCAAGGCGTCCTGGGTGCGCACCGTCACCGTGGACCTCCACCTCGGCGCCGACGACCTTCCCACCGACGCCTACGGGCCGGTCCAGGTCAACCTGGCCTCCGGCAACCTGGCCGCCAGCGTGGCGACGCCGACCTTGCCCGCGGTCGGCGGCCCGGTCGGGCTGAGCCTGGCCTACAACTCCGCCGCCCCGGCCACCACGGCCGGCCTGGTCGGCTCCTACTACCCGTGGGACGGATCCACCATCCCGGCTTCGACCGTGGTCCCGACCATGGCCCGCACCGACCCGACGCTCGACTTCGAGTGGTTGGGCAAATCGCCCTCGCCGGTGCTGCCTGCCACCAACTACTTCGTGCGCTGGGAGGGCAACGTCACCGTGCCGGCGGCCGGCGGCTACCGCTTCGGCGGCTCGGCCAAGGACGGGGTGCGCATCTGGATCGACGACCAGCTGGTGGTCGACCGCTGGGAGAGCCAGTTCTCCTGGGTCACCCCGGCGTACTCGGCCCCCATCACCTTCGCCGCCGGGTCGCTGACCAAGAAGATCAGGGTTGAGTACTACAAGGGCGACGGCTCCGGCGTCTACGGAACCACGTCGCTGCTGCACCTGGTGGTGCTCTCCCCGGGGCAGAGCTCTGCCACCCTCGAGCCCAACGTGCCCGCCAGTTGGCTCTCGCACGCCGACGGCCCGCTGCCCACCGGCTGGACCCTGGCCCCGGCCGGGGCCGACGTGGCCGGGGCCCGGCTGTCCGACCAGGCCGTCACCCTGACCCGGCCGTCGGGCTCGGCCGACACCTACTTGTCGGACTCGACCAAGGCCTTCGCTCCCCTGAAAGACGACGATGTGGTGATCGGCGCCGACGCCAACGGCTCGCTGTCCGTCCACGGCGCGGCAGGGACGACCACCACCTTCGACCCCTGGGGCGACATCGCCACCGTGTCGTCGCCCACCGACGACAGCGTGCCCACCACCGCCCTGACCTACGCCTGGTCGGCGCCGGGCGTGCCCAAGCGACTGACGTCCATCACCGACCCCTACGGCGGGCGCAGCGTCACCCTGCACTACGGCGGGCGCGACAGCTGCCCGACCCCGCCCGCCGGCTTCGGCGCCCCGCCGGCCGACATGCTGTGCCAGGCGGCCTGGTCGGACGGGACCACCACCGATCTGTTCTACGCCTCCGGCCAGCTGGCCCGGGTGGTCAACCCCGGGGGGGCGAGCACCGACCTCGGCTACGACATCGCCGGGCGCCTGGGCACCGTGCGCGACCCCTTGCAGTCCGACGCCCTCGTGGCGACGACGCTCACCGGGGCCACCTCGACCACGGGACGCACCGACATCGGCTACGGGTCCGACGGGCGGGTCCAGGCCGTGACCCTGGCCGAGCCGACACCCGCTGCCCTCCGCCCCGGCCACACCTATGTCTACGGCGCCGCTGGTCCCCCCGGCCCCCAGGCCGTGGTCCACGCCAACGGGCTCACCGAGCCCAACGGCCAGTTCATGCGCTACGACTGGACGGCCGACCCCATGGCCGTCACCTCCACCGTCAACAACGGAGTCTGGAAGTTCGCCCGCTCGACGACCATTTCCAGCCGCACGGTGACCGCCACCGATGCCGACGGGGTCCCCACCGCGTCGACGACCGACTGGGTGGCCAACACCGAGACCCTCACCGCCGCAGGCCACACCACCCAGTCGGTGCTCGACCCCCTCGTGCACGCGCTCAGCTCGCTGCTGTGGCCGGGAACGACCACCCCGGACGAAACGGTCGAGCGCGACAGTGTGTCCGTCGGCGGGACCCCCACCGCCTGGGCCGGCCTGGCTGGAACTTGGTGGCCGAACGCCACGCTGTCGGCCCAGCCGTCTGCCCACAGCGCCCAGACCGCCACCGACCTGCTAGCCGGTCGTCCGGCCGGGCTGCCGACGGCGTTCTCGGGCCGGCTCACCGGCACGCTGACCGTGGCCTCCGGCTCGCCCACGCTCGGCCTCCAGCTCGCCGGCTACGGCCGGCTCTACGTCGACGACAAGCTGGTGGTCGACGCCTGGTCGGCCCACTCCGCCGCCACGGCGGTCGCCGGCACCTCCACCACCGCGGCGGGCACGCACCGGATCCGCATCGACTACGCGTCCACATTGGCCGCCACCCCCAGCCTGGTCGTCACCACCTCCGGCTCGGCGTTGAAATTCGCCCCCCGCTACGGCGACGTCAGCGCCCAGACGGTGGCCACCAAGCGCACCGAGGTGGCCTACGACAGCGTCGGCGGCCTGGGCACGGCCATCACCATGGCCGCAGGCCTGCCCACCAAGACGACCCAGAACCCCGGATCGGGCCTGGCCGCCACCGCCACCTACGACGCCCTGGGCCGGGTGGCCACCACCGCCCAGCCCGACCTCGCCACCACCACCCGGGACTACTACGGGCCGACGGATCCGGTGCTGGCCAACGGCTGCGGCGTCACATCCGGCATCCAGACCGGCGCCCTGCGCTCGGTGACCGGCCCCGACCCGGCCACCGGGGCCGCGGCCCGGCGCACCGAGTACGTCTACGACGCCGCCGGGCGCACCCGGGGCAGCCAGGTCGTCGGCGGCGGCGGGTGGGCGTGCACCACCTACGACGACCGGGGACGGGTGACGACCCAGAGCTTCCCGGCCTGGGACTCCGACGGGGCCGGGCCGCTGCCGGGCTCGGCGGCTCGGACGGTGACCTACAACTACGCGATGGGCGCCAACCCCCTGGTCGCCTCGGTCAGCGACCCGGTGGGCACGGTCACCTCCACGGTGGACCTGCTCGGTCGCACGGTGGCCTACAGCGACGTCTGGGGCCAAGTGACCACCTCGACCTACGACCAGCCCGGGCGCCTGGTCACCGCTAAGGGCCCCCTCGGGCGCACCGACACCGATCTCACCGCGGCCGGGCGCACCGACATCCAGTACTGGAACGACGACCCGTCGCCGACGGCGACCAAGTCCACCGTGGCCCTGGCCGACGCCCGCTACGTGCCACCCCCCGCCGTCGACGCCGGCCAGCTGGCCGGCGTGGTCTACGCCAACGGCACCCAGGCCCCGGCGTCGGGCGACCTTCCCTACGACGTCATGGGCCGGCTCACCAAGGCGGAGTGGGCCAAGACCTCGGACGCCTCGGTGCTGGCCTCCGACGAGGTCGCCTATTCGAGGGACAGCCTGGTCATCGACGAAAAGGTCGACGGGGTCGACGCCTACCCCGGCGTCGCCGGGTTCGGCCAGGCCGGCTCCGAGAACTTCACCTACGACGCCTTCGGCCGCCTCACCGGGGCCAAGATCCCCACCGAGCAGCTCACCTACGGCTACGGCACCGTCAGCGGCTGCACCGTCGCCCCCACCGCCGGCAGCAACACCAACCGCTCGACCACGTCGGTCAACGGCGGACCCGACACCACCTACTGCTACGACCAGGCCGACCGGCTCATCTCCACCACCGACCCGGCAGCGGCCACCATCGCCTACGACGCCCGGGGCAACACCATGACGCTTGGCGCCCAGGCCATGTCCTGGGACGGCGCCGATCGCCACACCACGACAACGACCACCACCGGGGGCACGGTCACGACCGTCACGTACGTCCGGGATGCCACCGACCGCATCGTGGCGCGCACCGAGGGCTCCAACACCGTCCGTTACGGTTACACCGGTGCCGGCGACTCGGGCTCGTTCACGATGACCACCGCCAACGCCGTTCTCGACCGCCACCTCGGACTGGTGGGCGGCGTCCTGCTCACCAGGACGGCCAGCACCCAGACGTGGGACTACCCCAACCTCCACGGCGACATCGTGGTCACCGCCGATGGCACCGGCGCCCAGGTCGGAGCCAAGCACGCCTACGACCCGTTCGGCCAGGCCCTCGCCGGCGTCCCCGACAACTCCTCGGGCAACCTCGACTACGGCTGGCTCGGCCAGGCCGAGCGGCCATCCGAGCACGCCTCCGGCATCGCCACCATAGAGATGGGCGCTCGGCCCTACGTCCCCTCCCTCGGCCGCTTCCTGTCCGTCGATCCCGTGGCGGGAGGGTCGGCGAACGACTACGACTACTGCTCGGGTGATCCGGTCAACTGCAACGACCTGAACGGGACGGCGAAGAAGTTCGACTGGTCAGTGGACTGGAGCAATTCATACGTCACGCGATTCTTCGGGAGCAGCGTCGTCGTACTTCGCCGTGGGTTTAAGAATCAGATCAGGGCCAACGGTGGATGGAAGTCCTGGCATGGCGTGAGCTTCGAAGCGGCTCTCAATAGGACTCTTACAGAGAGCGATGGCACCACGACAATTGAAACAGATCTCGGCAATGGAAGCTACGCGTACACCCACTGCATCACCTCAGCAGACGGAAAACACTCGACCGAGTTTCAGGTCATTGTGAACAACAACTATACGATGGTGAACGGTAGGCCGACTCCAGATGATCATATGGTTGGTGTGGTTGTTGCGGGATGGGCTGACATATTGGGCGACAACTTCATCAATCCATACGGGTGACGGCCATGGATCCCGCGTCGGACGAACAAGAGATACTCGCTGGACTCCAGCGCGTCGTCCCGCCGATGATGGAGCGATCTGCGTACAGGCTAGAATCTATTGCACTGACAGGATCATTCCCAGGGACGGAGATCGAGATAGTGATCGTTAGCCGTGCGGAGGGCACAAGGCGCCTGGGTGTTCGGAGGGCATTGTGGAAACATCACCCGGAGACTCTTAGCCGAGAACCAATCGCGGAATGCATGATTGGATTCCTCTTCCTGGTCGGGACCAACTGGCGATCGATGACGCCGGAGGATCCGAACGCTGATGACTGGAACGATGCCGCTGCGATCCGTTGGTATCGACCGAAATAGGGCGTAGTAGCAGTTTAGTGACTTCCACAGCTCCGATTCCCACGGCGCTCAATCCGGGCGCGCCGCGTCACGGAGGCTGGTGAGCAGGTTGTGTACGCCCGCTGCACGCCTCTCCGCCTCACCAAGGGGCGGCCCCCCATTTGCGGCAGGTAGTCCCATCGCTCGGGCTGGTTGGCTAGTGCTGCGTCGCGGATTTGACTTGGGTAAGGGTGGCCCGGCCGCGGCGCACTTTCTCGATGATCTCGGCAGCCGGCTTGTGCCAGACGAACGGCTTGGGGTCGTCGTTCCAGTGCTCGGTCCACGTCTCGATGGCATCGACGAGGTCGCGCACGCTTGTGAAGACGCCACGTCGGAGGCGGCGGTCGGTGATCTCCTTGAACCACCGCTCGACGAGGTTCAGCCACGACGACGACGTGGGCGTGAAGTGCAGGTGCCAGCGGGCCCGGTTGGGGTGGTCGAGCCAGCGGGTCACCTCGGGGCCCATGTGGGCCGAGAGGTTGTCCAGCACGACGTGGACGGCGAGGTCGCGCGGGACGTGCAGGTCGATGAGCTTGAAGAAGGCCAGCACGTCTTTGCCGGTGTGGCTCTTGCGGCAGTCGTAGAGCACCTCGCCGGTGGCCACGTTCAACGCGGCGAACAGGTCTGTCGTCCCGTTTCGCTTGTAGTCGTGGGTCATGGTCCCGGCCCGGCCGGGCTTCATGGGCAGGCTGGGCTGGGTGCGATCGAGGGCTTGGCACTGCGTCTTCTCGTCGAAGCAGAACACCGCGGCGCGCTCGGGCGGGTTCATGTAGAGCCCGACGATGTCGAGGAGCTTCTCCTCGAAGCGTGGGTCGTTGGACAGCTTGAACGTCTCGACCTTCCATGGCTTGAGCTTGTGGGCCCGCCAGATGCGGGCGACGGTGTCCTTGCCGATCCCCAGGCGATCGGCCAGCGACCGGGTGGTCCAGTGGGTGGAGGTGTCGTCAGGCTTCTCCTCACGGGTGACGCGGACGACCTCGGCGACCGTGCCCTCGGGCAGCCAGGACTTGCGGCCGCGACCCGGCGCGATGCGACCCACCCCCTCTACGCCTTCGACCTCGAACCGGCGCCGCCAGGCGCGGACGCTCTCGTTGGTCGTCCCACAGCGCCGGGCGACCTCGTTGGTGCCCACGCCGTCGGCCGCCAACAGCAACGCCTTGGCCTGCACCACGCTGCGATGGGGCAGCGACGTCGAGCGAGCCATGCGCTCCAACGACG
>DATASA010000029.1:0-4445 GCA_036269435.1 Acidimicrobiales bacterium
TCCGGGGTGTCGGCCTCGACGCCGGCGAACACATGGGGGTGGCGGTGGACGAGCTTGTCGTGGATGCCCCGAGCGACGTCGGCGAGGGTGAAGTGGCCCTCCTCGGCTGCGAGCGTCGCGTGGAACACGACCTGGAACAAAAGGTCGCCCAGCTCCTCCTCCAGGTGGTCGAAGCCCTCGCCTGCCTCCACGTCGAGGTCCTCGATGGCCTCCAGGACCTCGTAGGTCTCCTCGAGCAGGTGGCGGGTCAGCGTGCGGTGGGTCTGCTCCCGGTCCCAAGGGCAGCGGGCCCGGAGGGTCCGCACGAGCTCGTTGAACCGGGCGACCTCGGCGGCGACGCGTGGGGCGGCCGTCGGCAGGAACACCGACGTGAGGTGGTCCGGTTCGACGGCGCGGTCGAGGTCGACCCAGGGCACGGTCGTGACCGACTCGTCGGCCAGGCCGAGTCGCTGCAGCACGGTCACGTCGGACGACGGACCGTCGAGCGCCAGCTTGATGTCGGACAGGACCTGGCGGGTGTCGCACTGGGCGACGAGCAACGGCCCCCGCTCGCCCGCGGCCTCGACGGCGAACCGTCGCCCGTCGACCACCCGCACGCCGAGCGCCACCGGGTCGACGCCGAGGGCGGCCCACGCCAGGTCGAGGAACGAGAGCGCGGGCAGCAGTCGCACGTCGACCCGGTCGTCGGCGAGGAGCAGCTCGACGGCCCGCTCGGCGACCAGCGGCGACCCGGGCACGGCATAGAGGACGGTGCCGTGCTCCGCGGCCGCCTCGGCCAGCGCGTCCACGATGCCGGCATAGACCGCCTCCAGGGTGGCCGCCGACTCGTACAGCGCGTCGAACGAGGTGGCGTAGCCGATGGCGACCGCCGCGGGGTGCCGGGTCGTGCGCAGGTACCGGGGCCGGGTGCTCGCGATGGCGTCGACCGTCGCCGTGGTCAGCAGGTCGGGGCCGGCCGGCCCGAGGCCGACGATCACCACCGTGGGCTTCACAGCAGACGGGCTACGGGTTCGGCAGGCCGCCGCTCGCGCCCACCCCGGGAGCCGGCGTGACGCCGCCGACGGCGGCCGTGGTCGGGGTGGTGTCGGCCGGCCGGGCCGGCGGGACGACGCCCGGTGAGGAGCCTGTCTTGTCGAACGTGCCGTACTTGGGGTTGACGGCGATCTTGGCCTTGCCGATCGTGTCCTGCAGCCAGGCCAGCAGCTTGTCCTGCCCGCTCGCGGCCAGCTTCTGGTGGGCCTGGTCCTTCACCTTGTCGAACGGTGGGATGTCGCGCGAGGTCACCTTGATGAGATGGAACCCGAACTGGGTCTGCACGGGAGGGCCGACGACGCCGACGGGCTGGCTGAACACCGCGGTCAGGAACTCGGGAACGAACCCGGTGTCCTGGGTGATGTCGCAGCCGAGTGACCCGCCCATGGTCGCGCTCTGCGTGTCGATCGAGTCGGTCTTGGCGATGGCGGCGAAGTCCTCGCCCCGGGCCAGGCGGGCGGAGATGTCGTCGGCCTTGGCCTGGCTGTCGACCAGGATGTGGCTGACGCACGCCGTGGCGAACTGGTCCTGATGGGCGTCGTAATAGGCCTTGGCCGCGTCGTCGACCGACCCGGTCGTGCCGTTGAGGCTGAGGGTCAGCCGGTCGAGCTGGGCCTGCCGGCGGATGAGCTCGTCCTGGTAGGCCTTGGTGAAGTCCTTGAAGACGTCCTCGCCCTGGATCTGCTCGATGACCGTGGCCCGGGCCGCGGAGAGGTCCGACGGACCGACGACGAGCTTGCGCTTGGCCAGCTCGGTGGCGATCAGCTGGTAGTAGATCTGGCGGGTCAGGGCGAGGGCGGTGAAGGCGGCGTCGAACGTGCCCGCTCCCGTGCCCGTGACGGGCTGCTTGGACTCCACCAGCTTCAGGTACGGGCCGTTGGCCGCGATCGAGCGCAGCTCGGTCTCGAGGGCGTTCTGGCTGATGGAGTGGTTGTCGACCTTGGCCGCGTACGGTGCGACCGAACCGCAGGCGGTCGCGCCCAGCGCGAGCGTGACGGCGAGCGCGGGAAGGGAGAAGGAAAGACGTCTCACGGTGGATCGATGGTACTGGGTCAACTCGCCCGAGAGCCGCCAGTGAGGCCAGCCGGCGGCTCGGGCGGCAGGAGCTGGTCGAGCAGGGTCAGCACCGCGGTCAGCGGATCGGCTCCCCGCCCGATCGGAACGACCAGCTGGCCGAGGTCCTCCTTGTAGACCGCGTCACGCGACAGCCGCTGCAGGCGGATCTGGGCGCTGGTCTTGAGCACGACCGGCGACAGCCGGATGACGTTGCGGGCGACCGTCACTTCCCGGATGCCGGTGCGGACGCACTCGGCCCGCAGCCTGGCGACTCGGATCAGCGCCTCCGCCGGCGGCGGCAGGGGCCCGTACCGGTCGAGCCACTCGGCGGCGACATCGTCGACCTCGGCCTGCGACGTGACCGCAGCGAGCCGGCGGTAGGCCTCGAGCCGCTGCTCGCCGCCGGTCATGTAGTCGGGAGGCAGGTGGGCGTCGACCGGGATGTCGAGCTTGACCTCGGCCGGCTCGCGTACCGGCTCGCCCTTCAGCTCGGCCACCGCCTCGCTGACCATCTGGACGTACAGGTCGTAGCCGACGGCGGCGATGTGGCCCGACTGGTTGGCCCCGAGCAGGTTGCCGGCACCGCGGATCTCGAGGTCGCGCATGGCGATCTTGAACCCCGAGCCCAGCTCGGTGTGCTCGCCGATCGTCTTCAGCCGCTCGTAGGCCTGCTCCGTCAACTCCCGCTCCGGCGGGAAGAACAGGTACGCATAGGCCCGCTGGCCGGCGCGGCCCACTCGTCCCCGCAACTGGTGCAGCTGGCCCAGGCCCATGAGGTCGGCCCGGTCGACGACGAGCGTGTTCACCGTCGGCATGTCGATCCCCGACTCGATGATCGTCGTGCATACGAGGACGTCGTACTGGCCTTCCCAGAAGTCGAGCACCACCCGTTCCAGCTGGCCTTCGTCCATTTGCCCGTGGGCGATGGCGATGCGGGCTTCGGGGACCATGTCCTTGAGGTCGGCCGCCACCCGCTCGATGGACTGCACCCGGTTGTGCACGAAGAAGACCTGGCCCTCCCGCAGCAGTTCCCGGCGCAGGGCTTCGCCCACGGCCCGGTCGTCGTAGGGGCCGACGTAGGTGAGGATGGGCTGGCGCTCCGCCGGGGCGGTGTTCAGGATGGTCAGGTCCCGGATGCCGGTGAGGCTCATCTCCAGGGTGCGGGGGATCGGCGTCGCCGTCAGCGTGAGCACGTCGACGTCGGCCCGCAGCTTCTTGATCGACTCCTTGTGGGTCACGCCGAAGCGCTGTTCCTCGTCGACCACCAGCAGGCCCAGGTTCTTGAACTTCACGTCGCCGGAGAGCAGCCGGTGGGTGCCGATGACCACGTCGACCGTCCCGTCGGTCACGCCGTCGGCCACCTTCTTGGCCTGGGCCGGCGTGAGGAAGCGGGACAGGACCTCGACCCGCACGGGGTAGCCGGCGAAGCGCTCGGAGAACGTGCCGAAGTGCTGCTGGGCCAGCAGCGTGGTGGGCACGAGGACGGCCACCTGCATGCCGTCCTGCACCGCCTTGAACGTGGCCCGCAGGGCGACCTCGGTCTTGCCGAACCCGACGTCGCCGCACACCAGGCGGTCCATGGGGATGGGCGCCTCCATGTCGGCCTTGACGTCGGCGATGGCCTTGAGCTGGTCCGGGGTCTCCTGGTACGGGAACGCCTCCTCCAGCTCGTGCTGCCACGGCGTGTCCGGCGGAAAGGCGTGCCCGGGGCTGGTGACCCGCTTGCGGTAGAGGACGACCAGCTCCTGGGCGATCTCGCGCACCGCGGAGCGGACCTTGGAGCGGGTGCGCTGCCACTCGCCGCCGCCGAGGCGGGAGAGCGACGGGGCGTCGCCGCCCGTGTAGTGGCGGACGGCGTCGATCTGGTCGGAGGGGACGTACAGCTTGTCGCCGCCCCGGTACTCGAGAAGCAGGTAGTCGCGCTCGGCCCCGCCGATGGCCCGCTTCACCATGCCGCCGTAGCGGGCCACCCCGTGCTGGTGGTGCACGACGTAGTCGCCCGGGTTGAGGTCGTCGAAGAACCCCGCCGCGTCGCTGCGACGGGGGCGAGGTCGGCGGTGGGCCCGGCGACGGCCGGTGACGTCGCTCTCGACGAGGACTGCCAGCTCGATGTCGGGCAGGACGAAGCCCCGCTCCAGCGGCTCGACGAGGATCCCGCTGCCGCTCCCGGTGGCATCGTCGCTCAGGACCGGGAGGGAGACGCCGTTGTCCCGCAGCATCTCGGCCAGGCGGGCAGCCGAGCCTTGACCCTCGGCGGCGACCACGACCCGGTAGCCGCGGGCCAGCAGGTCGGCGACCTGGCGGGACAGGCGGTTGGCGTCGCCGAACACCGGGTCCCACCCCCGGGCCTCGATGAC
>DATASA010000030.1:0-2745 GCA_036269435.1 Acidimicrobiales bacterium
CCAGGTGGCCCTCGAAGAGGTCCGGCGGCTCCACCACGTGGTCGTCGACGCTGACGAGGATCATGTCCTCCGCCCGCATGGCATCTCCTCTCCGGCCCGCAACCGGGCCGATCGCACGAATGGTACGGCTGGCTTTGCCGCCCGGATCACCGCTTCTCGTATTCGATGCCGGCCGCTTCGGCGTCCCAGGTGGCCGGCGTGACGCCCTCCTCGCGCAGCTCGCGCTTCAGGACGCGTCCGACTGGGCTGCGGGGCAGGGAGGCACGGAACTCGATGTAGCGCGGCAGGCAGAAGTAGGGGAGCTGGTTGATGCACCAGCGGAAGAGCTCCTCCTCGCTGACGTCTGCTCCCTCTTTGACCGTGGCCGTGATCTTGAGGTCGTCTTCGCTCAGCGGGCTGGGGACGGCGTGGACGGCGACGTCGGCCAACGCGCCGTGGCCCATCAGGATCGACTCCACCTCGTAGCTGGCGATGTTCTCGCCCCGGCGGCGCAGGTAGTCCGCCTTGCGGTCGACGAAGTAGAGGAAGCGGTCCTCGTCGATCCGCCCGATGTCGCCGGTGTGGTACCAGAGGTTCCGCGTGGTCTCCACGGTGACGTCGGGCCTTCCCCAGTAGCCCTCGAACATCACGTGCGGCTGCTTCGGCCGTATCACGATCTCGCCGTCGGTACCCGGCGCGAGCTCGTGATCGTCGTCGTCGAAGATCCTGACGTCGAAGAACTCGTCGTTGACGACGCCGGCGGCGTTGGGCCGGTTCTCCACGCCCGGTGGCTGCCAGGAGATCAGACTGGCCTCGGTGACGCCGTACGCGCCGCTGAAGGTCTCGATCCCGAAGCGCGACCGGAGGATGCCGTCCACCTCGGGCGGGAGGGGCGCCGCCCCCATCAGACGCAAGGTGTGGTTGGCCTCCGGCGCCCCCGAACCGGGCATCTCGGGACGGTCGACGTCGTGGGCCAGCAGGTAGGCCATCGTGCCGAGCGTCGAGGTGATGGTCGCCCCCACCCGGTTCATCTCGGGCCAGAACTGCGACACCGAGAAGCGGCGGAAGATGGCGCCGCGTCCGCCGAAGAGAAGCGAGCCGACGACGGCGGTCACGAGCGCGTTGAAGTGGTACATGGGAAGCGGCGTCCACACCACGTCGTCGGCCGTGCGTTTCCAGCACAAGCCGATCTGGCGGGCCAGGGCCTCGTGGTAGTTGTGGCTGAGCATGCAGCCCTTGGACAGGCCGGTCGTGCCGCCGGTGTAGATGAAGGTGCCCAGGTCGGACGGCCGCACGTCGACCGTCGGCGCGCCGGCGGACGCTGCGATCACGTCGTCCCAGCGGTGCACGGCGACGTGGCCCAGGGACGCCAAGGGGTCGTCGGCGCCCGCGGTCCCGTCCTCTCCGTCGGGCCCGGCGTCGGCGTCGTCCACGACGATCACGTGCTGGAGCGCGGGGACGTCTCGGGCGATGGTCGCCACACGGTCGAGGTAGCTGGCCGCGACGACCATCACCCGGGAGCCGGAGTCGTTGAGCTGATGGGTGAGGTACGCGCCCTTGTACGCCGTATTGATCGGGACGGCGACGCGACCGGCGCACACGGTGCCGGCCCAGGAGAGCAGCGCCGGCGCCGAGTTCTCGAGCAACGATGCGACGCGGTCGTGTTGCGCCGTCCCGAGCGCGTGCAACACCCCGCCGAAGCGTTCGGCCGCCGCCATGACCTCGCCGGCCGACAGCTTCGCCCCCCCGAGGTCGAGATATTCGCCGTCGGGGTCGCTCTCGAGCCTGCGGGCGAAGAGCCGGGGGACCGTGAACTGCTCGCCCCCGGCCCAGACGCGGTCGGCCACTGGTGCTCCTCCCATTTCTTCGGGCCCGCACCCGGGACCGGATAGCAGCAACGGGATATTGTATGTAAATCGAGAACCTCGGCAACCTCCTGATCGGCCATCCCTTCGCCGACGGGCGCGACCTGCTCTGCACCGTCGACGGGGCACAGAGAGCCGGGTCGGCCCGGGCGGCGGCGCGCGCGACGGCCGAGACGCTCAGGGCATCGGGGGTCGAGCCCGGGCAGGGCGTCGCCGTCCGTCTGCCCAGCGGCCCGGACCTGGTCACGACGATGGCCGGCATCTGGCTGGCCGGCGCGGTCTTCGTCCCGGTGAACGACCGCTCCCCCCAGGCCGAGGTCGACCACGTCCTGGCGACGGTCCGCCCGGCCGCCCTGCTCGACGAGCGGGGGATCTCGATGCTGGCCGACCCGATGCGCCATGACCCCGACGTGGCCTTCGTCACCTGGACGTCGGGCACGACCGGCGCGCCCAAAGCCATCCTCCAGACGCACAGCGGCTATCTCGAGCTCCTCGACCGCGTGCTCAGGCCCCTGCGCGGGGACGGCGACGGGAAGCCGAAGGAGGCACGTGAGCCGACGCCGAACCTGGTGCCGGTGTCGATCGCGCTGAACGCCGGCATCTACAACGTGTGCTTCGGGTTGCGTGCGGGCGCCGCGATCGTCCTCATGCCGCGGTTCACGACCGGCGAGTTCGCCGCGCTCGTACAGCGCTACCAGATCCGCTCGACCGTGTTGCCGCCGGCGGCCATCGTCATGCTGGCGACGGATCCCGACGTGACCGACCTGGCGCCGTTGCGCTACGTCCGCAGCATCACCGCGCCGCTCTCACCGCCGGCCGCCCGCCGTTTCATGGATCGTTTCGGGACCGTCGTGCTGAACAGCTACGGGCAGGCCGAGGTGGGCGAGGTCGTCGGCTGGAC
>DATASA010000031.1:0-7498 GCA_036269435.1 Acidimicrobiales bacterium
CGGCCGGGCATCTCGTCGGGGCGGCCTTCGCGGTGACGCCGGGCCTCTCCACCGACGACGCCATCACCGCCGTCTGTCACACGGTCGGCCAGCTCCTCGGCCTCCGCGCTTCGAGTGACCCGACCTCGTGCATGTCGACCACGTTCAGCTCGGGCCCGGCCAAGTGGTATTCGCAGGCCGACGCCACCGCCATCCTCGCCCTCTACGCGCACTCCGACCAGGCCTGACCAGCGTCGCCGCACGGTCCGGAGGTTCACGGGCACTCGGGCCCTGAGCGCGAGGTCGTAGGAGCGCACGCCCCTCAAGCTCCATGGGCCCGGCGCCGATACAGGCCAGGTGAGATGCACGGCGGCCGTAGTCGCGCCTGGGTGGCGCTCGACGCCGTCCCGACGACAGGAGCTGCGATGACCGAGGACACCCACGACCCGTCGCGCCGCAAGCGTCCGGACGGGCAGCAAGGCGGGCCGGAAGCGAAGGCGAGAGTGCCGAGGACACGCCCCGCGGCGACGCCGGCGGAGCCGTCACGGCCGGAACCGCCTCTCGCCGCTGCCGCCCGGCGCTTGGCCGCCACCAGGGCTGCCGGCGCCGAGACGACCGCCACGTCGGCGGCAGCATCGACCCCCCCGACCACATCCGACCCAATCAGGGACGGGTTCTCGGGCCCCACCAGTAGACCGACCTCGCCCTCCGCAGCCCATGCCGAGCCGGCTGCCCGCCCGGCATCGTCCTCGCCCGTCGCGCGGCCGGCGCCGACACCGCCTCCGGCCCCGCCCTCTGCCCAGTACCCGCCGCCAGCATGGCCGGCTGCAGCGGTTCCGGCTCACCAGGGCCTGACCGACCCGGCCTACAGCGCATGGTGGAAGCGCGTCTGCGCCGCTCTCATCGACACGGTCGTCGTCGGCATCCCCGGCGGCATCATCTTCGCCGTTCTGGGCGGCAGTCTCGTCCGGACGGACCCCAACACCGGTCTGGCGACGTTTCACCTCACGGGCACCTATGCGCTGGCCTGCCTCCTCAGCCTGGTCTTGTCACTCGCCTACTACGTGCTGCTCGAGGGCGGCCCTGCGGCGGCGACGGTCGGCAAGATGGCGATGAACATCACCCTGCGCGACGAATCGACCTTGACGGCGATCGGCTATGGGCGAGCGCTGGGTCGCCGCCTGCTCGCGGCTGTTTTGTGGTGGCTCTTCTTCATTCCTGGGCTCCTCGACGTGCTGTGGCCGCTCTGGGACGACCGGCACCAGACCCTGCACGACAAGGCCACGAACAGTGTCGTGGTCGACAAGGCCTAGGCGCGCGGCTCCCGTCCTCTCTCATGGCCACTGACATCCCGGCCGGGTGGTATCCGGACCCGGCCGGGACGTCCGGCCTGCGCTGGTGGGACGGTGGCGGGTGGACCGAGCGCATCTCGCCGGCAGCGCAGGTCATCGCGCCCCCCGACATCGCCGACGAGGCGCGGCGGGCGAGTCGTGCTCGGGTGGCCCTGCTGGTGGCGGTGCCGGCTCAGCTGGGCGGCTTGGCCATCTTTCGGCTCCGCCTGCGCCACTTCTTCGACCAGATCAACCTCGACGTTCGAGCCGGTAGCCCGACGCCGCGCCTGTCGGCCGGCGGATGGGCGATCTCGAGCCAGCTGTCGGCCGCGGTCGGCGTGCTCGCGGGGGTGCTGTTCCTGCTCTGGTTCGCCCGTTCGGCCGCCAACGCCGAGTCGCTCGGCTTGCCGGCACGGCGCGAGCCGGCCGCAGGGGTCGCCGGCTTTGTCATCCCCATCATCAACCTGTGGTGGCCGTACCAGTCGACCAGCGACCTGTTCCCTCCGGGCGACGGCCATCAGCCCGTGGTCCTGCGCTGGTTCCTGCTGTGGATGGTCGGCGGGCTCGCCGGCGGCGCGCTCTGCCTGATCTCGAGCTTCATCGACGGCTGGGCGGGATGGCTGCTGCTCTCGGCGCCGGCGGTTCTCACCACGCTGGCCGCGATGGCGGCGCGCCAAGTGGTCGCCGAGGCGGTGGCGGTGCACACGGCGCTCGCTCGTCGCTGACGCAGGGAACCCTCGGCGACCGGCGGGCGACCTACCGCAGGGACGTGGGGGCGAACATGGTGCCCACCGTGCCCGGCCCGGTGTGGGCCCCCACGCTCGGCCCGATCCGGTAGCGCACCAGTTCCCGGACCTCGGCGGCGTCCCGCAACCTGTCCTCCAAGGCGACCACCAAGGCGAGCGTCGTCGCATCGGACAGGCCGACACCCACCCGCAGCGAGGTCCCGCCGGCCCGGACGACCCCCGCCATGACGTCGGCCGCGTGGTCGAGGTCAACCGTGCGCTGGACGACCCGCATGGTGCCCCCCACCATGATCAGGACCGGGATGGCCCCCGGCCCGGCGGGTTCCGACGACGAGCCGAGGCGGCCGCCGGAGCGGGCCAGATCCAGGGCACCCACCACGAAGACGTTGCCGACGGTTGCGCCCACGCGCTCGGCCGCGGCGGCCGCCTCCTCTGCGCCGGCACCGGCGGCGACCGCCTCGGCCGCCTCCCACAGGCACAGGGAGATGGCGAACGACGCCGTCCCCGAGTCGACGATGCGTACCGGTACGGGCGACACCTGCGAGGCCAGCCGGGCCGAGTTGATGGTGCCCGAGACCGACGAGCCGATGTGGACGGACAGGATCTCGGTCGCCCCCCGCTCGGCGACGGCCTCGTAGGCGGCGGCGAAGCGCCCCGGGCTGGGCTGGGCGGTCGAGACCACCGGACGGCCGGACTGGAACCGGCCGTAGAAGGCGTCCGCGTCGAGGTCCACGCCTTCCTGGTAGTCGACCCCGTCGACCGTGACGGTGAGCGGTACGACCTCGACGTCGTAGCGCGCCGCCAGGTCCGGCGGGAGCATGGCGTTCGAGTCGGTGACCAGGCCGATCACGTCTCCGGGCCCCCCGGCGGCTTGGCGGTGAGGAACTTGTACAGGATCACCGTGCTGCTCACCGCCGCGCTGACCGGCAGAGCCGCCGATGGCGGCGGCCCCCAGCCGTTGGGCCAGCCCTTCCGCCACCAGAGCACGCCGAACGTCACCCACGTCGTGCAGCCCGCGGCCGTCCCGGGCAGGGCCCGGCCCCGCCACTTGCCCACCGCCCAGGCCACGCCGAGGTCGATGGGGAGGTAGGCCGGGAACGTCGTGGCGCACTGGCCCAGGCTCACGGCCACGCCCTTGCCCCCGCGAAAGCCGTTCCAGACCGGGAAGCAGTGGCCGACCACCGCCGCGGTGCCGGCCACGTGGGCTCCCAGCGATCCCCCGAGCCGCCGCCCGGCACCGCACGCGAGCGCCCCCTTGGTGGCGTCGGCGACCAGAATGGACCAGCCCCACGCCGGGCCGAGCACGGCCATGGCGTTGACCGCGCCGGGATTGCCGGTGCCCTCCCTGCGCAGGTCGGTGTCGCCGTCGGTGGCCAGGCGCGCCGCGGTGTCGGCGCAGGGCACGGTGCCGATGAGGTAGCCCGCGGCCGCCGATGCGAGGATCCCGAGCACCGGGGAAGCGTAATTGGCGACCGGCTCGGCGATGATTCCGCCGACGATCCGCCGTCCTACCGACGCGACGACGGAGAGGAGCCCCGATGTCCGTGCTGCCCACAGAGTTCACCGCCACCTTGGAGAAGAGCTCGACCAAGGGCGGGTGGACCTACGTGGTCATGCCCGGTTCCGCCGAGTTCTTCGGCACACGCGGGCTGGTGAAGATCACGGGCACCGTCGACGGCCACCCCTTCCGCAGCTCGTTCATGGCCCTGGGTGACGGAACGCACAAGTTGCCCGTCAATGCCGACCTGCGCAAGGCCATCGCCAAGGAGGCGGGCGACACGGTGACCGTCCGCGTGGAGGAGCGGCTCGGCGGTTGACCTGCGGGCCTGCCGCGGTCGATCGGCGGGGGCGACCGTCTAGCGTTCGGACCATGCGTGCGCGGGGGCTCAGCGCCCTGGGCCTGGCCGCGGCGATGACGCTTGCCGCCTGTTCGAGCGGCGGCACCAAGGACAGCGGCTCCCCGGCGAGCACCACGGCCCCGGCCTCGGCCAAGGCCGCCGGTGCTGGCGGGGCGGCCGGCGGTTCGTTCTCGTTCGGCGTGATCGGCGACTATCCGTACACAGCCGACCAGGTGCCCCAGTTCGACCGGCTCGTCGACGCCATCAATGTCGAGGCACCCTCGTTCGTCCTGCACGTGGGCGACGTCGGCGCCCAGCCGTGCACCGACGCAGCGCTGGCCACGAGCCTCGCCGCCATCAACCGCCTGAACATGCCCGTGATCTACACGCCGGGCGACAACGAGTGGACCGACTGCCACCAAAGCGGCAACGACCCCATCCAACGGCTGGCTCGCGTGCGCCAGATGTTCTTTCCCACGGATCAGTCGCTCGGCAAGAAGACGTTGACCGTCACCCGCCAGAGCGCCGACTATCCGGAGAACTCCCGGTTCGACTTCGGGGGGCTGACGTTCGTCGCCCTGCACGAGGTCGGGAGCAACAACGGGACCGGCCGGACACCGGAGGCGGACGCCGAAGCCGCGGCCCGCCAGACGGCAGTCATCGCCTGGATCAAGGCCGGCTTCGCGGCGGCGACGTCGGCCGGCAGCAAGGGGATCGTGCTGTTCTTCCAGGCCGACCCCAACTTCGACCTCTACCGCCTCGGCGTCCACAACGCCCACACCGAGTTCCTGCGTGCGCTCGAACGGGAGTCGATCGCGTTCAAGGGACCGGTGCTCCTCGTGCACGGCGACACCCACGTCTTCCACGTCGACAAGGCGCTGGTCAGCTCGACCGACCACGGCGTCATCGAGAACGTCACCCGCTTGGAGAACTTCGGAAGCCCCGACGTCGAGTGGACACACGTGAGCGTCAACCCTTCCGCGCCCGAGCTGTTCAGCTTCAGCCCGGCGATCGTCGCCGGGAACGCTCCCGCCCACGCCCCGCCGCCGTAGGGCTCTGCACGTACGTCTACGCTCCGGGCGATGACGGTCCCGGTCGTGTCGCCAGTCGGGGAGGCGGCATCTTGTTGGAGGCGCACGTAACCCCGTTCCCCCGTCGGGCGGAAACTGCGTGAGGGTCTCCGTCGAAGACGGTGTCGCGCTGCACGTCCCGACCTGGGACGCCGGCGGCGACGGGGTGCCCTTCCTGCTCGTCCACGGCTTGGCGTCGAACTGCCGGACGTGGGACGGGGTGGCGGCCCGGCTGCAGGCGCTGGGCCATCCCGTCGCCGCCGTCGACCTGCGCGGCCACGGCCTGAGCGACAAGCCCGACGACGGCTACGACTTCGCCACGATGTGCGCCGACCTGGTCGACGTGCTCGACGCGGTCGGTTTCGAGCGGGCGGTGGTCGCGGGGCAGTCGACCGGCGGCAACATCGCGGTGGAGCTGGCGGCTCGCCGTGGCGACCGGGTGGCCGCCGCAGTCGGCGTCGACGGGGGATCGATCGAGCTGTCCCGGCAGTGGCCGGAGTGGGACGACTGCCGCGCCGCGCTGGCGCCGCCGCGACTGTCCGGGTCGTCGGCCGTCACCGTGGAGGCGTGGGTCCGCAGCGCCCACCCCGACTGGGCCGACTGGGCGATCGAGGCGACGATGGCCAACTTCGAACGCCTCCCCGACGGCACCATCCGGCCGTGGCTGACCTTCGACCGCCACATCCGCATCCTGCGCGCTCTCTGGGAGCACCGGCCGTCGGCCGTCATCCCGACGCTGCAGCCCCCGCTGCTGCTGGCCCTGGCCGACTCGGGCGACTCCTGGTCGGGCGACAAGCGGTCGCTCGCGGCCGAGCTCGTCGCCCGGTCGCCGCGGGTACGGGTGGAGTGGTTCTCGCCGGGCGACCACGACTTGCACCTGCAGTTCCCGGTGGAGCTCGCCGACCTGTTCCATCGCGCCTTGTCCGAGGGGACGCCGGGCGGCTCCTAACCTGCACGGCGTGGCCCGGCTGCTGGTGATCATGGGTTCGGGGGAGACCAGCCCGACCATGAGCAAGGTGCACCGTGAGCTGTTCGAACGGCTGGGTCCGCCGCCCGTGCCTGCGGTGATGCTCGACACCCCTTTCGGCTTCCAGGAGAACGCCGACGACATCTCGGCCAAGGCGCTGGCGTACTTCCGTGAGAGCGTGCAGCGCGACATCGCGGTGGCGTCGTTCCGGTCGGCGGAGGACGTCGACCCGCTGGCCCACGAGACGACGCTGGCCCGCCTGCGGGCGGCCCGATATGTCTTCGCCGGCCCGGGCAGCCCGTCGTACGCCCTGGCCCAGTGGGCGGCCAGCCGGATTCCGGCCGTGCTGGCGGACAAGCTGCGGACGGGCGGCTGCGTGACGTTCGCCAGCGCGGCGGCCTGCACGCTCGGCCCGCTCGCCCTGCCCGTCTACGAGATCTACAAGGTGGGCGACCGGGTGCGCTGGCTGGAAGGGCTCAACCTGATGGCCGACGTCGGCCTGCCGGCGGTGGTCGTCCCCCACTTCAACAACGCCGAGGGCGGCAACCACGACACCCGGTACTGCTACATGGGCGAGCGCCGGCTCTCGCTGCTCGAAGCCCTCATGCCGCCGTCGACGTTCATCCTCGGCGTCGACGAGCACACCGCCTGCATCCTCGACCTCGACGCGCGGACGGCCACGGTCGCCGGCCTCGGGTCGGTGACGGTGCGGCGACGGGGCGAGATGTCGGCGGTCCCGAGCGGCAGCACGCTGACGATCGACGAGCTGGCGTCGTTGGGTACGGCGAGCGGAGCGTACGCAGTCGCCCCGGCACCGCCCGCGGCCGTCGCGCCGGGAAGTGCCGCAGTCGGCATCGGCGGCGCGCCGGTCGACCCGTTCCAGGCGGAGGTCGAGCGGAACGAGCATGCGTTCGACGCCGCCCTGCGCGCCGGCGACGCCCCGGCCGCGGTCAAGCTGGCGCTCGAGCTGGACGGCCTGCTGCACGACTGGTCCCGCGACACGCTCCAGTCCGACCAGCTCGACCGGGCCCGCGCCGGCCTGCGGGCCATGATCGTGCGACTGGGCGAGGCAGCCGAGGTCGGTGTGCGGGATCCGCGCACGGTCCTCGCCCCGTTCGTAGAGGCCCTGCTGGATGCCCGTCGGCACGCCCGCGTGGACGGCCGCTACGCCGACGCCGACCAGCTCCGTGACCGCCTCCTGGCTGCGGGTGTCGAAGTCCGCGACACCGCCCAGGGCACCGACTGGCAGCTACGATGATCTGGCAACGGGACCCGGCCCCCATCGTCTAGCGGCCCAGGACACCGCTCTTTCAAGGCGGCAGCACGGGTTCGAATCCCGTTGGGGGCGCCGGAAAAGTGCAGGTCAGAGCGTTTTCGCTCTGGCCTATTGCTATTTCGACCCCCGTTTGCCACTCTGTTTGCCACTCCACGTAGCGGGCAAACTGTGCGGACCCGGTTCATAGTGGACACCGTGGCCCCGGTACCTGCCTGACACGTCCCGGACGCGACCCCGGTACCTGGGCGACACCGGCCCCGGTACCTGCCTGACACACGTGTGTTCGCTGGG
>DATASA010000032.1:0-6942 GCA_036269435.1 Acidimicrobiales bacterium
GGCGACCAGCTCGCCGGCGCCGCCCTCGGGGACGGGGAAGCCGTGCTGCTGGCCGGCGCAGGCCAGGATCCAGCCGAACAGGCCGCTACCGGCCGCGTCCGGCCCGATGTCGGTGTGGGCCGCGTTGCCGGCCAGCAGCAATGCCGCGCCCTCCCCACCGCCGGCGAACTCCTCGCGGACCATGCGCCGCGCCGGAAGCAGCGCGAAGCGGGTGAAGCGGAGCCACTCCGAGGGGCCGATCGCCGCGGCCAGGCGGGCGCCGGCGGTCACCGGCGGGAACAGGCCGAGGAAGGCGTCGAACAGGGGCCGGCTCAGGTACTCCCATCGACGGAACACCCGTCGCCAGCTGTCGCCGTCGCCCGGGGCGTAGTCGTCGAGCGATCGCGCCGTCTCGTCGATGTCGGTGGACAGGGCCAGGCACCGCCCGTCGGGCGTGGGATTGGCCAGGACCAGCGGCGACCGGCGCCACCGCAACCCGTGGGCGTCGAGGTCGAGGGCGGCCAGCGCCGGCGAGGCCACGGCGAACGGGTAGAACGCGCTGAAGGTGTCGTGGCGGAACCCCGGCAGGGTCAGCGCCTCCGTGCGCACCGCTCCACCGGGCACGGGCTGGGCCTCGATGACGGCGACGCTCCATCCCGCGTCGGCCAGCATGGCCGCCGCCACCAGCCCGTTGTGGCCGGCTCCGATCACCACCGCGTCCGGCATCCCGGCATTCTCCCCCGGTCCGGCCCGAGCCCCGCGCACCGGCGGGCAGAATGGCGACACATGGCCTTCCGCGATCGCGCCGACGCCGGACGGAGCCTGGTCGCCGCCCTGGCTCACCTCGCCGGCCGGCGTGACGTCGTCGTGCTCGGACTGGCGCGGGGCGGGGTGCCGGTTGCCTACGAGGTCGCCGTCGCCCTCCATGCGCCGCTCGACGTGCTGTTGGCCCGCAAGCTGGGCGCGCCGGGCCACCCGGAGCTGGCCATGGGCGCCATCGCGTCGGGCGGCCTGCGGGTCCTGAACCGTTCGGTGGTCGACGCCCTCCGGATCCCGGCGGAGGCGGTCGAGGCGGTCGTGGCCCGCGAAACGGCCGAGCTGGGCCGCCGGGAGCAGGCGTACCGGCCGGGCCGTCCGCAGCTCGACGTCGGCGGTCGGGTGGCGGTCGTGGTCGACGACGGCCTGGCGACCGGGGCGACGATGCGAGCGGCCGTCGGGGCGCTGCGGGCCCAGTCGCCCGCCCGGGTGGTGGCCGCCGTCCCGGTGGGTGCCCGCCGGACGTGCGACGAGCTGGCGGCCGAGGCCGACGAGGTCGTGTGCCTGCAACGCCCGGCGTCGTTCCACGCGGTGAGCGAGTGGTACGACGACTTCGCCCAGGTGACCGACGACGACATCCGGGCCCTGTTGGCCCGCAAGGAGGACGAGCATGCCCACTGAGGTCCGAGGGGTGGTGGCCGCCGGCAAGGGCGCGCCGGTCACCGTCGAGACGGTGCTGGTGCCCGACCCGGGCCCGGGTGAGGCCCTGGTCCGGGTGCAGGCCTGCGGCGTCTGCCACACCGACCTCCACTACCGGGAGGGCGCGATCAACGACGACTTCCCGTTCCTGCTCGGCCACGAGGCCGCGGGGACGGTCGAGACGGTCGGCGAAGACGTGGTCAACGTCGAACCGGGCGACTTCGTGGTGCTGGCCTGGCGGGCCCCGTGCGGCCGGTGCCGGTCCTGCCTGCGGGGCCGGCCCTGGTACTGCTTCGACAGCGCCAACGCGGCCCAGAAGATGACCCTGGCCGACGGCACGCCCCTCAGCCCCGCTCTCGGCATCGGTGCCTTCACCGAGCTGTCCCTCGTGGCCGCGAGCCAGGCGGTCAAGGTCGACCCGGCCGCGGGCCCCGCTGCGGCCGGGCTCATCGGCTGTGGGGTCATGGCCGGGTTCGGCGCCGCGGTGAACACCGGCGGTGTCAGCCGCGGCGACACCGTGGCGGTGTTCGGCTGTGGCGGCGTGGGCGACGCGGCCATCGCCGCGTCGGCGCTGGCCGGGGCCCGGGTCGTCATCGCCGTCGACCTCGACGACCGCAAGCTGGCGTGGGCCCGGGAGTTCGGCGCCACCGACACGATCAATGCCGGCCAGGGCGACCCGGTGGAGGCCGTCCGGGCGTTGACCGGCGGGTTCGGCGTCGACGTGGCCATCGAGGCGGTCGGGCGGCCCGAGGTGTTCCGCCAGGCCTTCTTCGCCCGCGACCTGGCCGGCACCCTCGTCCAGGTCGGCGTGCCGGACCCGGCCATGACGCTGGAGGTGCCCATGATCGAGTTCTTCGGGAGGGGCGGAGCGCTCAAGCCGTCGTGGTACGGGGACTGCCTGCCCACGCGGGATTTCCCGTTGCTCATCGACCTCTACCTGTCCGGACGTTTCCCGCTCGACCGCTTCGTCTCCGAGACCGTCGCTCTGGACGGGGTGGAGGCGGCGTTTGCCAAGATGCAGCGGGGGGAAGTCTTACGGTCGGTTGTGGTGTTCTGAGCGGTTCGCACCGCGATTGGAACTGCCTACCGACCGGTAGGTAGACTGGCCACCGGGCGAACGAAGCAGCCGTCCCCCAGGTGGGAGGAACCGTTGAACGAGATCGATCTTCTCCACGAGCTTGCGCCGGAAGCCGAGCGCCTGCTGGAGCGCCACCTGGCGCAGTCGAAGGAGTGGTTCCCCCACGAGCTGGTCCCCTGGGAGGACGTCGTCAAGCACGACCCTCGGGAACCGTGGAGCCCGGACCACCGCCCGATGGACGACGCCGTGCGCCGGGCCCTCGTGGTCAACCTCCTCACCGAGGACAACCTGCCGTACTACACGACCGAGATCACCCGGCTGTTCGGCGTGGACCACGCCTGGGGCGCCTGGAACCGCCGCTGGACGGCTGAGGAGGGTCGCCATTCCATCGTGATCCGGGACTACCTGGTGGTCACCGGCACCGCCGACCCCGTCGCCCTGGAGCGGGGGCGCATGCAGCACGCCGAGTACGGCTTCCACCAGTCGATCACCGGGGCGGCCGACGGGTTCGTCTACGTCGCCCTGCAGGAGCTGGCCACCCGCATCTCCCACCGCAACACCGGGCGGCTGGTCGAGGACAAGGCAGGATACGACGTCATGGCCCGGGTGGCAGCGGACGAGAACATGCACTACCTCTTCTACAAGGACGTGGCCGCCTCGGCCATCACCCTCGACCCTTCGGCCATGGTCCTGGCCATGGAGCGCCAGGTGCGGGGCTTCCAGATGCCGGGCGCAGGGATCGACGACTTCAACAACCACGCCAAGGCCATCGCCGAGGCGGGCATCTACGACCTGGCCATCCACCACGACAAGATCCTCGTCCCGGTCATCCTGCAGCAGTGGCAACTCGAGACCATCGAGGGCCTTTCGCCCGAGGCGGAGCAGGCGCGCGAACGCCTGGTCAAGCGGCTCGGCCGCATCGACAAGGTGGCGAGGTCGCAGTCGGCGCGGCGCCAGGAGCGCCGACCGAGCACCGTCGCCGCCGGCTGAGGGTCGGCGGATGGACTCCAACCAGTACCAGCGCGCCCTGCTGGCCACGGGCCACATCGTCGCCGCGGTGCAGCCCGGCCAGCTGGCCGACCCCACGCCGTGTCGGAACTGGGACGTGCGCCTGCTCCTGAACCACATCGTCGGAGGGAACTACATGTTCGCCGAGATCGCCCGGGGCGGCCGGGTCGACCCCTCGGGCGACATGGAGGACTACACCCGCCCCGATCCGGGGACCCGCTACCTGGAGTCGGCCGAGTCGGTGCTGGCCGCCTGGTCCGAGCCGGGCGCCATGGAGCGCCGGTGCCACATGCCCTTCGGCGACATCCCGGCGCCGGCCGCGGTCAGCATCCACTTCCTCGACATCGTCGTCCACGGCTGGGACCTGGCCCGGGCCACTGGCCAGGACACCACCATCGACACCGACCTCGCCACCGAGGCGTTGGACATCTCACGCGATCTGTTGAGCCCGGAGCTGCGCGACCTCGGCGTGTTCGGCCCGGAGATCCCCGCCTCGGCCGACGATCCCCTTCACGAGCGCCTCGTCGCCTTCATGGGCCGCCGCCCGCACTGAGGCCGTCGGCCGGGGGCGGGTCAGCCTTCGGGGACGGCCAGGCGGGTGCCGCAGTTGAAGCAGAACTTGGCCACCGCCGGGTTCTTCTCGCCGCACTCGATGCAGAAGATCTGCTTGACCGCCGACGACGCCTTGGCGGCGGGGGCCTTCTTGGCCGTCGCCTTCTTGGTCGCAGTCGCCTTCTTGGTCGCAATTTTCGGCGGCGCAGTTTTCGGCGGCGTAGGAGCGGGCGGAACGAGCGTCGCTCCGGTCTTCTTGGCCTTCTTGGTCGGCGCCTCGGCGGGCGCCGCCTTGGCCGGAGCCTTCTTGGCCGGTTTCGCCACCGTCTTGGCTGCCGGCGCGGCCGCCTTGGCGAGGGTCCTGGCTGCCGGCGGTGCGGACGCGGCCTTGGCCGCCTTGCGGGCCGGGGCCTTCTTGGTGGACGGGCGGCGGGCGGAAGCCGGCGCCTCGTCGTCGGCCGTCTCGTCGTCGACGGGCTGGGGCACGACGCGCATACCCGGCGACCGCTCCTCGCGCTCGGCGGCGTGGCGCCGGCCGGGTGCCGGAGTGGGCTCGGCCTCCGGCTCGCCCTGGGCGGCCAGCGCCTGACGACGACGGGCGAGCACGCGGGCCAAGGCGCCCTCGTCGGTGGCGGCCTCGCCTTTGGCGGTGCTGGCGGTCTCGCCTCTGGCCGCAGTGGCCCCGCCCCCGGAAATCTCCCCGCGGGCCCGGCGCGCCTCTTCCTCCTCGCGGCGGCGACGGTTGGCCAGCCGCTGGGCGAGGGCGCCTCCGGCCGCGGCCGGGTCGTTGCTCCGGGTCGCCGGCGCCCCGCCTCCCGGCCCCCGGCGCATGCCGGCGGGGGCGAAGGGGTTGTTCGTCTGCACGCCGGGCCCCCGCGCCTCCTGGCGCTGGTAGAAGGCGCGCATGGCCTGGTCGCGCATCTCCTCGGCGGAGCTCGCGTCGTACCGGATGACGAGGTCCTCGGGGTCGTGGCCGGTGTGGGCCGCGTGGTCCATGAGGGCCAGTTCGGTGATCGTCATCTCCTCTTCTTCGTCCGGCTCACCCGCGTAGTACACGGGCGGCCCGGTCACCGCGCCGCCGTAGTCGTCGTCGTAGCCCGTGCCCCCGAAGGCCGACGGAGGCGGTGCGGTGACGCCCGTCCTCGGGCCCGGGTTGAGGCCGCCGGGCCCGAAGCTGGACCCGACGCTGCCCGACGGCATGGGGGTGAAGGCCTGCGCCGGCGGAGGCGCGGCCCGGCGGGGCGGCGCCTGGCGGCGCATGCTGGGCCGGGGCGCGTCACGCAGCTCTTCGGCGATGCGCTCCAGCGGCGAAGGTATGCCGACCTGACCGATGTTGGGGCCGCCACCGCCCATGCCCGACGGAGGTCCGCCGCGCCGAGTCAGCCGCTCGACCTCTTCGGCGGCCTGCCGGTCGAGCTCCTCTTTCCTGGCTGTTTCTCGCTCCTTGCCGAACCGAGGCACGTTCCCTCTCCCTCAGACCGGGTGACGCGGCCATCGTACCGCCGCGGGGCGCTTCGTCCCGGGGCGCGTACCGTGGGCGGCACCGGGTGCGACCGAGGAGGACCGGCCTGATGCTGTACGCCTTTGGCTTCGAGCGGGTCGGGGTGGTGGTCGGCGACCTGTACTTCGTCAACCCCCGGCCCCAGCCCGGCCAAGAGGGGCCGGAACGCGGAGTGCGGGTCGAGCTGCGGACGCTGGAGCGCGGGCCGCTCCGGGGGTCGATCTACGCCGCGCAGCCCATCGCCGTCGACCGCCCGATCTGGCGGGTCGACCTGCTGGAATCGGTCGACAGCGCGCCCGGCAGCCTCGACCGCGCCCATCACCACCCCCGGTTCACGGACTGGGACCCCGGAGCGCGCCTCTTCGTGCCCGAGCTGTCGGCCGCGCCGCTCGACTGGCTCGCCTCCGAGCTGGCTGACCTCGACGCGGTGCTGGCCCGGGGCCTGGCGCCGGCGGGCACCGCAGGCCCGGGCGACGCTGCTGCGCTGCGGCAGGCGGTGCCGGAGATCGTCGACGTGACCCGCCGCCTCCTGGCCCGGGTCGCCGCCGGCGAGCTCGGCCGTCCCGACGACGACCGCGACCTCGTCAGCGCCCGGATCGGCTGGCTCTGATGGTCGTCGTGGCGACGGGCCGGATCACACCGGCGACAACCGTCGGTGGGGCATCGGCGGCAGGTCCACCCGGATCACGTCACCCCGGCGGACCTCCCCGCCGGCGACCACGACGCCCATGATCCCGGCCCTGCGAACGACGTTCCCGTCCTCGTCCCGTTCGAGCACGGCCCGCCGGAGGCCGGGCTGGACGCGCTCCAGCTGCTGACACGGGTTCCGCAGCCCGGTCACCTCCACCACGGCCTCGGCGCCGAGGCACAGGCGGGTCCCGACCGGAAGGCCCAGCAGGTCGACACCGCGCGTCGTCACGTTCTCGCCCATCTCACCAGGCAGGACCGCCAGTCCACGGGCCCGGAGCTCGTCGTGCAGCTCGGCGGGGATGAAGTGGACCTGGCGCAGGTTCGGCTGGGTCGGATCGCTGCGCACGCGGGATCGGTGCTTGACGGTCGGGCCGGCGTGGGCGTCGCCCTCGACGCCGAGGCCCTTCAGGAGCCGGATGCCCGCCGTCCGCTCAGCCTTTCTCAGCGTGTGCCCGGTACTGGCGTGCACCGACTCCACCCGACCGTCGTCCACGCCACCCAGTGTGCGCGCTGATCGCGGCCGCCGTGTGCCGATTTCGTGGGCCGCCCGGGACTCGAACCCGGCCCAGAAGCTTAAAAGGCTCCCGCTCTACCAGATGAGCTAACGGCCCAAGGACTGGTGCCTCGCCTGGCGCCACCGCCCTGATCCCGCGATCGTAGGCCCTGACCGGGATCCCGA
>DATASA010000033.1:0-1852 GCA_036269435.1 Acidimicrobiales bacterium
GACGACCGCCCCGGCTCCGTCGCCGACCAGGATGGCGATGCGGCGGTCGTCCATGTCGGTGATGCGCGTGAGCGTCTCGGAGCCGACGAGCAGGACCGGGCCCGAGCCCACGGCGACGAGGCCCGCCGCAGCGACGAGGCCATAGACGAAGCCCGAGCACGCGGCGTTGAGGTCGACGGCGCCGCCGCGCATCCCGATGCCGCTCTGCACGGTCGTCGCCGTGCCGGGGACGATGGCGTCCGGTGTCGTGGTGGCGAGCAGCAGGTTGTCGATGTCCGCGGGGGTCCGGCCGGCCCGGGTCAAGGCCGCCTGCGCAGCCTCGATGGCGAGACCGCTCGTGGTGCCGCCGATGCGACGCTCGCGGATCCCTGTGCGTTCCATGATCCACTCGTCGCTCGTGTCGAGGCGGACGGCGAGGTCGTCGTTGGTGACCACCTTGTCCGGTACCGCGATGCCCCAACCGGTTATCCGGATCCCCCTCACGCGTCCGTCCCGGCGCGGACACCGTGGATGGCGACGAAACCGGCGTCGCCGTAGATGATCCCGCCCGTATTCACCGTGACACCGAGGCGCGGGTCCGACACCTGGCGATCGCCCGCCCGTCCCCGGAATTGGTCCGCCAACTCGACGACCTGGGCCAGGCCGGTGGCCCCGAGGGGGTGGCCGCGTCCGACGAGGCCACCGCTCGGGTTCACGACGAGCCCGGGCGTGTCGTAACGGGTCGCGCCTGCCTCGGTGGCGGGGCCCGCCTCGCCACGGCCGAAGAAGCCGAGGGACTCGAGGGCGAAGAGCTCCTCGGGTGCCGTGGCGTCGTGCAGCTCGACGATGTCGACGTCGCCGGGGCCCCAGCCGAAGGCCTCCCAGGCCGCCTCGGCCGTGAGGGTCAGGCGGTCGTGGTAGTCGATGAGTCCGTTCCCCGAGCGGCTGACCGACCCGACGATGCGCGGCGCCGACGCCGGCGCCTTCACGTCCGGGCCGGCCAGGACGACCGCGGCGGCGCCGTCGGTGAAGGAGCTGCACATCAACCGGGTGAGCACACCCGCCACCTGTGGGGATCCGAGGACGTCCTCGACGTTCACGGAGCGCTGGCACTGGGCCAGCGGGTTGCGGGACGCGTGGTCGAACGCCTTGACCGCCACGGAGGCCATCTGCGGGAGCGTCGTGCCGGTCTCGTCAATCAGTTGCAGGGCCCAGCGGCTGTTGAGTCCCATGAGGATGCTCCCGGCGGGGTTGCCGTCGCCCGACTTGAGCTTGGTGTGCAGGTCGAGGCGGTAGTCGGCGGGGAGGCCGTCCTCGATGCCGGCGATGGTCTCGGCACGGTCGCCGGTCCACATCTTCTCGACGCCGAGCGCGAGGACAGGCCGGTCCTGGGCGCTGGCGGCCATGGTCGCGAGGTGCAGCGCGGAGCTGCCGCCGGCGCAGGAGTTGTCGACGTTGATGATGGCGGCCTCGCTCAGGCCGAGCTTGCGCAGCCATGCCTGGCCGCGCACGCAGGCCTGGTCGTTCAGCCGGCCACCCATGGCGTTGCCCATGATCACGAGGCCGACGTCGGTCGTGGCGAGGCCTGCATCGTCGAGGGCCGCCCCCACCGCCTGGTCGGTCATGATCTCGGGCTCGAGGTCGCGGCGGCCCATGTCGGTCATCCCGGTGCCGAGGATCGCGACCTCGGCGGTGTGCCGGCTCACGCCGGTGCTCCTGCCAGCACGCGGTCCTCGGGAGCGAACGCGGCGTGCAGCTGCCGGAAGTGCTCCACGGCGGGCGAGCCGGCCACCATCACGACGATGTGGCGGGCGCCCGCCTCGGCGTAGCAGCGAAGGCGCGCCGCGACCACGTCCGGTGCGCCGGCGGCCAG
>DATASA010000034.1:0-20946 GCA_036269435.1 Acidimicrobiales bacterium
CGGCGACCCGACCGATCCGGAGTCGTTCTGGGCGTGGCGACGCTCGGAGCTGCTGTGGCAGGTCGCCCAGGACGGACCCGCGGAGACCCGTCTCGGCCACCAGTGGATCGCCTACGTCTACGCCGGATGGCAGGAGGCGTACCGCCCACGACTGGCCGCCTGTCACGGGTGCGGCAAGGCCGACCTCCGCTACCCCGTGCTCGGCGACCTTCGACACCTGCGCAACGATGTGATCCACCACGGGGGCGTCGCCACCGCCCACAACACCGGCAAGTGCGTCCTGCTCGGGCACTGGTTCGCCGAGGGTGAGGTCATCCGCCTCCGGGACGAGCACTTCGTCGAGTTCCGGGCCCTGCTGCCGTGGGACCGGATGGCCGCCGGCCCCCACCGTCCCTCGATCATCGCCGACGTCGGCGGTCAGTCGTCGGCGACGTGGACGGTCAGCGCCGAGAGGGCGGCGGCGGGGCCGTGCCGGGGTCCGCCGGCCACCGGTGCTTCGGGTAGCGCCCGGCCATCTCCTTGCGGACCGCGGCCCACGACCCGGACCAGAAGCCGGGAAGGTCGGCGGTGACCTGGACCGGCCTGCCCGCAGGCGACAGCAGCGCCAGCACGACGGGAACCCGTCCGTCGGCGACGGTCGGATGCCGGACCGTCCCGAAAAGGTCCTGGACCCGGACCGCGGCGGCCGGCTGGTCGCCGCTGTAGTCGACCGTCACCCGGCGCCCGCCCGCGAGAGCGAGGGTCGCCGGCGCGACGCTGTCGAGGTCGTGGGCCAGGCGCGGGCCCAGCAGGCCCCGGAGAGCGGCACGGACGTCGACCGCCTCGAGGTCGGCCCGGCTGACCGCGCCGGCCAGCCGCGGCGCCAGCCAGTCGTCCAGCGTGGACAGCAGGGCGGCGTCGGAAAGCTCCGGCCAGGGCTCGCCCAGGATGCGGCGGGCGAATTCGGCCCGCTGCTGGAGGCGCCGGGCGCCATCGGTCCAGTCCAATGCGCCCAGGCGGGTGGCCCGCACCCGGGCGAGGAGGGCCGCGGTCGTCGCGGGCCCGGCGGGGGCGGGCTGGTCGGTGGCGGCCAGGACCAGCGAGCCCAGACGCCGCTGCACCCGAGCCCGGAGGTCGTCGCGGCCGGCGTCCCAGGCCAGGGTGACCGTCTCCTCGGCACCGGCGGCCAGGGCCGCCACGTCGGCGGGATCGAGCCCGGCCGCCAGCCGGACGCGCCCGTCGCCCCGGCCGGCGTCGATGTCGGCGACGGCGAGGAACGCCTCGCCGGCCAGCGGATCGGTGGCCGGGACCCAAGCGCCCGCTCCCGACCGCAGCCGGAACCGGGCGCCGCCGCGGGCCTGGCCGACGCGGTCCGGGTACGCCTTGGCCAGCAGCGCCCCGCAGCGGCCGGCGTCGACCGCGCCCGGCGCGCACCCGGCTCGGCGGGCCAGCTCGCGTGCCCGCCGGCTCGCGGCCCGCACCGCGCCGGCGTCGGCCAGTGGGGACCGGGCGCCCGCGTCGGCGATGAGCCGCACCCGCTCTCCGACGTCGGTGGGGAGGTCGTCCGGGCGGCCCCGCAGCACGTCGCGGTCCTCGAGCAGCGCGGCCAGCACGCACGCCGTCCACGCCCCCGGCGTGCCGGCGGCCCCGATGACCATGCCGGCGAGGCGTGGATGCAGCGGGAGGTCGGCCATCGCCCGGCCGAGAGCCGTCGGTCGTCCGGCGCCGTCGACCGCCCCGAGCATGCGCAGGAGGGCGACGGCCTCGTCCAGGGCGCGACGGGGAGGCGGATCGAGAAACGCCAGGCTGTCCGCCCCGGCACCCCACACCGCCAGCTCCAGGGCCAGGCCGGCCAGATCGACGCAGGCGATCTCCGGGTCGGGGAAGGGCCGCCGGCCGGCGTGCTCGAGCTTGGACCACAGCCGGTACGCCACGCCCGGAGCGGTCCGCCCGGCCCGGCCGGCGCGCTGGTCCGCCGACGCCCGCGAGATGGGGCCGGTATGGAGCTTGGTCAGCCCGCTGCGAGGGTCGAAGCGGGGGCTGCGGGCCAGGCCGGAGTCGACGACGACGCGCACTCCGGCCACCGTGAGGCTCGTCTCGGCGATGTCGGTGGAGAGCACCACCCGGCGGCGGCCTGGCGGGGAGGGGGCGAGGGCCGCGTCCTGCGCCTGGGCGGACAACCCGCCGAACACCGGGCGCACGTCGACCTCCGGTCCCAGGAGCCCGCCCAGCGCACCCTCCACCCGCCGGATGTCCGCGGCGCCGGGAAGGAAGACGAGTACGTCGCCCGCCTCCTCCCGCACCGCCTTTCGGACGGCGGCGACCACCGCCGGATCCAGGCGGTCGGCCGGCCGCCGTGGCTCCCAGCGCAGGACGACCTCGTGGGCCCGACCCTCGCTGCGCACGACGGGCGCGTCGCCGAGGAGGGCGGCGACCCGCGCCGCCTCCAGCGTCGCCGACATGGCCAGCAGACGGAGGTCGGGCCGCAGCGCGGGCCGGGCGTCGAGCAGCAGGGCGAGGGCAAGCTCGGCCTGCAAGCCCCGCTCGTGCAGCTCGTCGACCACCACCAGCCCGACCCCGGGCAGCGAGGGGTCGGCCTGCAGCCGTCGGGTCAGAATCCCGTCGGTGACGACCTCCACCCGTGTGCTGCGCCCGACATGGCGTTCGTCACGGGTGGTGTAGCCCACCATCGCCCCGACGTCCTCGCCGAGCAGGGACGCCATGCGCCGGGCCGCGGCCCGGGTGGCCAGCCGGCGGGGCTCCAGCACGACGATCCGCCCGCCGCCGAGCCAGGCCTCGTCGAGCAGGCGGAGGGGCACGACGGTCGTCTTGCCCGCACCCGGCGGCGCCACGAGCACTGCGCTGCGTGCGTCGGCCAGGGCCCGGCGCAGGGCGGGAACGCACTCCTCGACGGGCAGCCCGCTGGGCGCGAGGTCAACGGGCACGCTCGGAGTCTCGCGGGCCGGCCGGTCGAGTTCGACGTCACGCGACGCTACGACCGGCGCTGCAGGCGCACGTCGACCCCCTGGCGGCTCCGGCCCGTACCCTTGAACTGGGCCTCGGTGGGATCGACCGAGGCGGGGATGTCGAACACCAGCACGAGCGGGACCACGATCTGGGGGTTGACGTTCAGCTCGGTGATGCTGCGGTTCCCGTTCTCGGGGACGGCCAGCGTGAGTTGGTCGTCGGCGCCGTAGGTGCGCGAGGCGGCGTCGACGAGGTACTGGAACTGCCCGAGGAACATGGCCGGCGATCCACTGGTGTTCGTGATCGTCATCGTCAGCCGGCACAGCTTGTCCGCCGCCGACCGGGCGGTCCCGTCCTCCTGGGCCCCACACGAGAACTCCTGGACGACGAACGTGAGCTGGCCGTCCCTGGCCTCCTCGCCCATCATCGGCTCCCGGGTGGGCGGGGCGTCGGTCACCGGGGTGCGGCCGGCGACGACGTCGGCGGCGGTCGGAGCCTTGGGCGCGGGCGACCGGGTCAGCACGACCCCCAGCAGCACGAGCACGACGGCCCCGCCGGCCAGCATGCCGACGGCCAGACGCGGGCTCCCGCCTCGGCGGCGGGCCTGGGCCCCGGCGCAGCCGGCGCACTTGTACCCCACCGGGGTTGCCACGAGGCAGGTCGGACAGATCCCCCTGTCGCAGTCCGCGCACCGCAGCCGCGTCTCGACGCCGTCCTTGGCACAGACAAGTCCAGGGTCCATACCGCCGCCTTCCGCCCGTTTGCTCCAGTATCTCGCGCCCGGGCCGGGTCCCAGACCGATTTTCGCCGGGGAGCCCAGGCTCAGTACCAGGCGACCTTGACCTCCACCGGAGCCGGCGCGGCGCCACCCGACTCGGGCCCGACCAGCGCGATCCACACCGGGCGCGACCCGTCGGGATCGCCGAAGACCGCCCGCCCGCCGGTACACGCGTAGGTCGTCGGAGAAGCGCGGGCGACCACGGCCACCGCCGGGGCGACCGGCCCGCACCGCGAGCCGTCCACCAGCTCCAGGAACCACGCCTGGTGCCCGGGATCGTTCCGGTTCCCACGCGGCAGTGGCCCGGTCACCTGCAGGATGGTGACGTCCGACGTGAACGGGTCCGGCACGCAGGCCAGCTGTGCGCTCCCCTCGGCCGAGAAGCACGGGTCGAACTCCGTCGCGTCTGCGCTGCAGCGCCAGGCGTCGGCCCGCCCGGCCACCAGGAGCGACCCGCCGGTGCAGACGCCGCTCACCGAGCGGGCGGCCGCCAGCCCGGGCAGCAGGCCGCGGTCGTCGAAGGCCTGGAAGGTGAGGACCTGCGTGACCATGCCGACCGATGGCGCGGTGGCCACCGGATGGCTGTCACCACGCGCCGATCCGGTGCCCGTCGCGCACCCTCCGGCGGAGAGGGCGATCGCAGCCACCACGACGCAGGCCGCTCGTCGCAGCCGGCCCGGATTCGCCACGATCGGAACGGTAGAGCTCCGCCGGCGGGATCGTCGGACGGGCCGACCCGCCTCCTTCACCCGGCCGATCGCGTTCCCCCTGATGCCGGGTCATCGGCACGTCCGCCGCCGGGCCGGAGGGATTCCTGCCCACTGGGCTGGGGCCCGACCGGGCCGCTGGGTCAGGGCCCGCCCGACTCCCTGCCCCGGGCGTCCTCCCCTACCGCACCGGCGCCGGTGGGTACCTCCGCCATCCCGCAGGGGCCGGGCGCTTCGCCGCCGCAGGGTTCGCACTCCAACTCGAGGGTGGAGTGGGCGATGGCGAAGGGCGCGGCGACGGCCCGCTTGATCCGGTCCCCGACGACCTGCGCCTGCTCGAGCGACGGGTGCCCGGCCAGCACGACATGGGCGGACAGGGCCCGCACCTCCGACGACAGGCTCCACACGTGCAGGTCGTGCACCGTCTCCACCCCGTCGACGTCACCGATGGTGGCGGTGAGCTGGCGGAGGTTCACGTCGTTCGGCGTGGACTCCAGCAGGACCTCGGTGGCCTGGCGCACGAGCTGGACCGCCTCCACCGCGATGAGACCGCCGATGGCCATCGACATCGCCGGGTCCAGCCAGAGGAAGCGCCCGGTGGCGAGGATCACCAGACCGGCCGCGGCCACGCCCAGGGACGCCGCCGCGTCGCCGGCCATGTGCAACAGCGCGGCCCGCATGTTGAGGTCGGTACCGCCATCACGGAGCACGAGCGCCGCCAGCGCGTTGGCTGCGAACGCGACGAGCGCCACGGCGAGAACGACCCCGCCCCGCACCGGCTGCGGAGCGCCGAGGCGGCGGATCCCTTCGAAGGCGATCCACCCGCTGACGGCGATGATCATCGCCGCGTTGGCCAGCGCAGCCAGGATGGTGCCCCGGTGGTATCCGAACGAGCGCGTGGCCGTCGGCGCCCGCCGGGCCCAGCGCACGGCGACGAGCGACGCCATCACCGCGGCCACATCGCTCAGGTTGTGGCCGGCGTCGGCCAGCAGGCCCAGAGACCGGGCGAGCAGCCCGAACACGACCTGGGCCACGACCAGGGCGACGTTCAGGGCCAGGGCGATGGCCAGTCGGCGCGAACGGGTCACGCCAAGGCCACCGGGCCGACCGGGCGTGGGCTCGGAAGGTGGCGGACGTGCTCGAGGGCGACGTCGAGAAGCAGGCGTACGTGGCCGTCCCGCAGCGAGTAGTGCATCATCCGACCGGCCCGGCGGGCCTTGACCACCTGGTGGGCCCGGAGGAGCCGCAGGGCGTGGGAGGTCGTCGACTCGGCCATGCCCGCGGCGGCGGCCAGATCGCACACGCACAGCTCGCCCCCCTCCAGCAGGCTGGCCAGCAGCCGGAGCCGGTTGGGATCGCCCAGCAGGCCGAAGATGTCGGCCAGCTCCTGCACGACATCGGCGGGGGGAAGCGACGCCTGCACCGTCCGCACCCGGTCGGGATCGACCAGTCTCAGCTCACAGCCGTCGACCGACGCCGGTTCCGGCACGCGTTTCGCCTCCTCATCTGTACGATCGTTCAGATGGTAGCCGGTGACCGGGCCGATGCGGCCCGCGCTACTTGGGGACGCGCTACTTGGGCCGGCTATTGGGCGTTCGCCTTGCCGACCTCGCCCCGCTCGATGAGCAGGGCCTGGCGGTTGCGGGCCAGCAGGGCGGTGTCGACCGGCGCGGCGAGGGCGATGACGACCGCGGCGGCGACAGCCGGGCGGCGCAGGCGGGCCAGCACCGTGACCAAGGGCGGCCGGGACGGGACCGGGACCCGCGGCGGTTCGGCCTCCGGCGGCGCATCGGTCCCAGCCCCGGCGCCGTCGGCGGCCAGGGCCCGCTGCAACTGGCGGTGGCGGACCGCCGCTTCGAGGAACGGCACCACCGCGCAGACCACGGTCAGGCTGGAGAGGATCGACACCTTGATCCCGAACTCGGTGTGCTGGAAGAAGAGCAGGGCCGCGGCCACGACGGCCACCGCCGCGCCGTAGATCACCCGGGCCGAGGGCACCTTGGGCGCAGTCTGGGGATCCGAGATCATGAAGAAGACGAAGACGAGGACCTCGGGCGACAGCGCGATCGTCGCCCAGTACGACAGTCCCTGGATGGGGCCGACGTGCCAGATGGCGAAGAAGCTGCGGCCGACCAGGGCGAAGATCCCCATGAGCACTGCGAACGTCGCCAGGAAGGACACGGCCATGGGGATCATGCGGACGGACCGCAGGATCCAGAACGCGCCGAAGGCGATGACCGCGTAGGCGAAGGCCACGCCGGCGTGGTTCGGCCCCCACCACAGGTACTGGGCGAACACGTGGTTCGGCCCGACCACGAGCAGGCACCAGACGATGCCGACGTTCGACGGGTTGAACAGGTGCCGGCCGGTCGGTCGCACCAGGTGCTTGGACAGCAGGGAGATCACGCCGGCCAGCACGAAGAACTGGATGCCGTGCAGGCTCCACCAGTCGCCGTGGCGGGTGCCCGACGCCCGCAAGATGAAGGCGATGCTGCTCCCGGTGAGGATGCCGCTGGCCGGCCACACCAGCATCCGCCCGGACCGGAACGTGACCGCGGCATCGATCAGGCCGCAGACCAGCATCGTCACCAGGATCTGGGCGATCGACACCTTGAACCCGAGGACGGTCTGGCCCAGGACGTGGAGGGTGATGATCACGGCCGACAGCTTGAGGCGGGGGTCCCGGCGGTTCGGGAGCACGACCGGGATCTGCTGGCCGCCGACGGTCAGGTGGGGCCGGGACGCAGCGGGGGCGACGGTCGGCGCGCTCATGCCGGCCTCAGGGTGGCGGCCGCGTAGGCGCTGTGCTGGACCTCGCACCACATCACGACGGACTTGTACTGGACGGGGTCGATCGACGGCGGCACCATGAAGTTCAGCGACCCGGTGGTCACGTCGAGCGTGGCCACCGAGACCTGTGTGGCGTGAGCGACCTGGTCGGTGCTGTGGGGCGCGTCGAGGGAGCTGAACTGGACCTCGAGGTCGCTGTTGGCGGTGACGAAGAAGTTGTCGAGGCGCAGGGCGTACGTCCCGTCCGGCAGGCGGTACACGAGGACGTCGCCGGTCCCGACCTGGTCGATCCGGTACAGCGACCCCCGGGCGACGACGCTGGCGCCCGGTGCGGTCATGGCGGCCAGGGGCGGCTCGTTCAGCGGGACGTCGACCTGCTGCTCGACGACCAGGTGCCAGGGACCGTCGGCCGTCACCTGCAGGGTGATCGGACCGGTCCGGGCCCCGTAGCCGACGTCGGGTCCCGGGCAGGCGGCGTCGACCACCGGCCGGGTCTGGCTGGGGGCGCGCACCAGCAGGTGGCCTGTGTCGCAGGTCCAGCGCACCCGCCACTGCAGCGCGCCCGGGACGATGGTGAACGTCGCTGCGGTGGTGGTGCCGGCCCCGTCGAGCGTGGTCACGCCCTGCCACCAGGGCTGCGAGCGAAGCACCGACTGGGTCGGCGGGGCGGGGGCCGTCGTCTCGGTCGCCCCTCCGGCGGCGGCCGCAGCACCGACGTCGCGGCTGGCGGCGGGCGCCCGGGCCGTCGGCGTCTCCGAGCCCCACAGCCGTTCCCGCGTGCCGAAGGCGTTGCCTCCGATGAGCGCGCTGGCGACGAGGAAGATCAGTCCGACGACGGTCGATGCCTTGCGCGGCCCGGAGGCCGGCCGCGGTCCGGAGAGTGCGAAGTCGGTCATGGCAGGGGCCGTCCGCCCGGGTAGCTACCCGCGCCGTCCCGGTCCGAAGCCACCCCTGGCCTCATCCGCCGGCCTTGGCTCCCACGCCCGCCAGCTCCTCGGCGGTGATCTCCTCCAGGCGCCGATGGCGGGTCTCGATGCCGAACACGCCCATGGCCACCGCCCCGAGCACCAGAGGCACGGCACCGATGAGCGCGGTCCGGGCGATCGAGGGCGCCGTCGCCCCGGCCACGACGAGGGCGATGATCACCACGCCACCCAGCTTGCTCGCCCCGGCGGCGAGCCCCGTGCCGCGCGACCGGACCCGGGTCGGATACGTCTCCGACGCGTAGGCGACCAGCACGGCCAGGATGGAGCTGATCCCGGTGATGGGCAGGACGAGGAGCAGGTGCAGCCGCAGGCTGTTCTGAGCCACCCTGTCGCCCAGGGCCACGAAGCCCAGCAGGGAGGCGGCGGTCACCAGGGCGAGGAGGATCATCGTCTTCTTGCTGCTCCAGAAGCCGTAGAGCGCGGCGATCAGGAACGTCGCCGGGAACCCGAGGATGGCGGAGTCGCGCAGCACCGTCGACGACGTGACCTCCGAGAAGCCCAGTCGCTGGAGGTTGGTGGGGATCCAGAGCTGGAACCCGAACGTGACCAGGCCGACGGCCACGCCGAACAGGCCGACAACGACGCTGAGGCCACCGAACGGGCCGACGAGGAGCTGACCCCAGCCGCTGCGGATGTCGCGTTCCACGTCGAGCTCGGAGTCGCCCTCCTCGACCATGGTGGCCCCGTAGCGGGCCATGACGTCGCGCGCCTCGGCGTCCCGCCCGTTCTGCACCAGGAACCGGGGCGACTCGGGGATCCATCGGTTCAGCAGGATGAGGAGCAGGCCGGTCGGCAATCCGAGGAGCCAGAGGATGCGCCAGCTGTAGGTCGGCACCAGCCGGGCCGACAGCCAGGACGTGATGATGTACGCGCCGGCGACGTCGCCCCCGATCAGCACCATCAGCCACCCCCGATGGCGGGCCGGGATGGCCTCGGCCATCAGGGCGAACGTGATGGGCAGCATGCCGCCCACGCCCAGGCCCATGACGAAGCACATGGCGAAGTTCCACCGGTAGTCGGGCATCGACCCGCAGATCGACGTGCCGACGAACAGGACGCCGGCCAGCAGGATGGAAGCCCGCCGTCCGATGCGGTCTCCCAGCCACCCCCACAGGAACGAGCCCAGCACCGTGCCGGTGATGCCCGCCAGCGGAAGGTAGGCGACGGGGACGCGCCCGTGCGGGTTCAGCGCCGACTTGAGCCCGTACTCCTTGCCCATGCCCGGGGCGACGAAGCTCAGCGTCACCGGCTTCATCACGTCGATGGTGACGGCCACGGCCATGACGAGCAGCAGGCCGACGTGGGCCCGGCTGAGGCGGGCGTCGTCCAGGGCGCGGACCCGCAGACGGGCCGCGTCGCGCACCGGGCGCCCTCGGGGCGGAAGGAGGCCGTAGAAGCTGGCGATCAGCCCACCGAGCACGAGGGCCATGCCGACCTTCATCGGGCCGTCCACGGGCATGCCGACCAGCCGGTAGTGCATGTCCCGGGCGTCGAGGTACATGGGCAGATGGAGGAGGACCCCGGCGGTGACCGCGGCCGTGCCGGCCCAGAAGGCCCCCGGATGGTGGAACGTCACCCCACGCCCGCTCGCCACGCGACCACCCTATGGCGCAGGGCGAAACAGATTCAGGTCAGCTACCGCATGGGCCGCAGTGCCGTCGCCGCCCGTCCCGAGCTGGTGGCCAGGTGGTCGTACACCGAGCGGACGGCGCTGGAACCCTCCCCCACTGCGGCCGCCACCCGTTTCATGGACCCGTGACGGACGTCGCCGACCGCGAACACCCCCATCACCGACGTCTCGAACTGGAAGGGGTCGCGGGCTGCGTACGTCGAGCGCAGGACCGACTCGGGCAGCTGCCGGTCGGTGAGGACGAACCCGTCGGGGTCGAGGGCGACCCGGCCCTCGAGCCAGCTCGTGGCCGGCTCGGCGCCGATGAAGCAGAACAGGCCGGCGCAGGCGATGGTCCGGCGGGTCGCGGTGGGGGTGTGCTCCAGGACGATGGTCGACAGGTGGCTCTCGCCGGCCAAGGCCCGGATCTGGGTGGTCCGCAGCACCTCGATGCGAGGGTCGCTCTCGATCCGGTCGATCAGGTACCGGGACATGTCCTTGGCCAGGTCCTCGCCGCGGATCACCAGCTTCACCGGGCTGCCCTGCTGGGCCAGGTAGATGGAGGCCTGGCCCGCGGAGTTGCCCCCACCGACGACCACTGCGTCGCGCCCGTCGCAGACCTTCACCTCGAGGTCGGTCGCCGCGTAGTAGACGCCGGCCCCCTCGAACCGGGCCAGGCCGTCGACGTCGAGCCGCCGGTACCGCGCCCCGGAGGCGATGATCACCGCCCGAGTGGCGATCTCGCTCCCGTCGGCGAGGAGGACGACGTGGAACCCGTGGTCCGGTCGCAGCTTCGCCGCTCGGCACGGTGCGTTCAGCTTGGCGCCGAGCCGCTGGGCCTGGATGGCGGCTCGCGACGCCAGGTCCTCGCCGGAGATCCCGTTCGGGAACCCGACGTAGTTCTCGATGCGCGAGCTCGCGCCCGCCTGCCCACCGATGGCGACGCTGTCGACCGAGAGGGTGTCGAGCCCCTCCGACGCGCCGTAGACGGCGGAGGCCAGGCCGGACGGCCCGGTCCCGACCACGACGAGGTCGAAGAGGTAGCCCGGCGTCGGCCGGAACGTCAGGCCGAGCTGTTCGCTGAACTCGCCCGGTGTCGTCCGGCGCAGCACGCCCGAGGCCATGATCACCGCCGGCAGGTCCGCCGCGTCCAGTCCCATCTCGGCCAGCAGGGCGTCGACGTCCCGGGCGTCCTCGACGTCGATCCAGGTGTGGGCCACCTGGGAGTGGGTGGCGAAGCCGCGCAGGGCCATCGCGTCGGGCGAGTACCGCGATCCCACGATGCGCAAGGCCCGGGCCGCCTCTCCGGTGCTCAGGTAGGCCCGGCGAGCGGTGAGCGCGTTGAAGATGACGTCGGCCAGGTCGGCCTTGGAGCCCATCAGCCGGTGGAACTCGCTGGGCGGGATGACGAGGATCCGGCCGGGCCGGCGCATGCGAGCGGTCAGGTAGGGCCGCTGGCCGGTGAGGAGGTTGAGCTCACCGAGGAAGCGTCCCGGGCCGTGGACCACGACGACCACCTCGGCATCGCCTTCCCCCTCCGAGCGGAGCATCTCCACCTCGCCCTCGAGGACGACGAAGAAGTCCGACGACGGCTCGCCCGCTCCGTAGAGCACGGCGCCTGCCGGGAGCGTCCGGACGTCGCCGAAGGGCGTCATCCAATCCAGCTCGTCCTGGCTGAGCGTCTGGACTGCGGCCTCGTCCGCGGCCCGAGTCGCCTCGAACTCGGCGGCGGTGCGGATGGTCATGTCGTGTCCTCTGTCTCGGGAACGGGCGTGGGAGCCGGAGCGGCGGAGCCTCAGAATACGAAGGATCGCGACGTTGGCCACGCCCGACCCCGCCGATCGCCCCGAGGTCGCACCGCTGTTCCCGGTGCGCGTCGGCATGCGGCCGGCCCCGCCGGCCGGCTACTGGGGACCTGGCACGACCGTCGCCCGCCGGCGCAGCGGAGGGACCACCGCCGGCGGCGTCCGCCGGGGCGGCAGTTCGGCCAAGAGCGCGGCGGTGGCGGCCGCCACGGCCTCGACGGCCCGCTCGATTGCCGGCGACGCCATCTGGCCGGGGGTGCTGACCGAGGCCACCTTGCGCACGTACTGACGGGCGGCGGAGGTGACCTCCTCGGCGGTGGCAGGAGGTTCGAGGCCGCGCAGTGGGGTGATGTTCCGGCACATGCCCCGACGTTACGGCGCCGCCGGGATGTACGTGTCACCGCGCCGGCGACGTAGGCCCTGAAGGCGCGTCGAGGTGTCACACTTCGCCCCGTCGCTCCGTCGTCGATCCGGGGAGGGTCCCGCCATGTCCGTCGATCTGGAATCGGTTCGCCAACTGGCCGGGGGCGCCCGCAACCTCGCGGTCGTGGCCACCACCCGCGAGGACGGGAGCGTGCACGCCTCCCTCGTGAGCGCGGGGGTGATCGACGACCCCGTGACGGGCGACCCGTCGATCGGCATGGTGGTCGGCGGAGGCACGGCCAAGCTGCGTCACCTGCGCCGCACCGGTCAGGGCACGGCGGTGTTCCAGGCCGGCTACCGATGGGCCGGCGTCGACGGACCGGTCCACATCGTCGGTCCCGACGACGCCGGCGGCCTTGCCGCCGAGGACATCCCGTCGCTGCTGCGCGACGTGTTCGTGGCCGCCGGTGGGACGCATGACGACTGGGCCGAGTACGACCGGGTCATGGCCGCCGAGCGCCGCGCCGCCGTCTTCCTCCGCGCCGACCGGATCACCGGGAATGCCTGAGCTCTCCGGCGGCGGCCGGGGCCGGCTGCGGCCCGATCCGGCATTTCCCCGCCGCTACAGGAACTTCTTCTCGATCTCGGCGAAGTAGGCGTCGGCCAGGCGCACGAACTCGGGCTCGGTGATCCGGATCGGGTCCCCCGCCTTCAGGCCCAGGACGGACTCCGCCGGGTCCAGCTTGATCCCCTGGTCGACCTTGAGCACGCCGTTGTTGAGCAGCAGGGAGTCGTTGAGGAGACGGACTTCGTTGAGCGGGTTGCCGTCCTTGCCGGCGATCATCACCAGGCGGTGGACGAAGTAGTGGTCGAGGACGATCACCAGGTGGTTGAACAGCGGCGGCTCGAACGCATCGAGGGCGGCGCCGACCTTGGAGTCGCCCGTCTTGCTGCTGGCGGCAATCGCGTCGGTGAGGGCCCGGTGGGCGGCCATCTGTGCATCCATCATCGACCGGCAGTGGTCGATGTAGTCCTTCGGGTAGTTCTTCCGGCCGAGCATGGCTTCGGTGTCCCTTCGTTCGGTGTGGTCAGTTCGTTCGGTGTGGTCAGTCGCATGGTGGTGCGGGTGCCGACGCCGGCTCATGGCACGAGCGCGACGTCCATGTCCCGGAGGGTGGCCGGGTCGGCCAGCATGTCGATATGGGTGATGACGTCGTCGTCGATGGTGAACTCCCACACCACCTTGGGTCGACCGTCGACGGCCCACACCACCTCGACCGACCCGTCGATGACCGCCGGCTGGGCGGCGAGGGCCCGGCCCGAGAACGTGCCCGCGACGGCCGCCGCGCCTCGGATCGTCTCGGCCGACCCCATGCGCACCGCGACGGGGTCGGCTCGCAGCACGACCTCCGGGTCGAGCACGGCCAGCAGACCGGCGAAGTCGCCGGCCCGGGCTGCGGTGAGGAAGGCGTCGATCACCTCCCGGCGTCGCGCCGGGTCGGCATCCGGACTGCGGTCCGTTCCCTGAACCTTCCGGCGGGCCCGGCTGGCGAGTTGCTTGGCCGCGTTCGGTGAGCGGTCGAGGATGGTCCCGATCTCCTCGAAGGACACGGCAAAGACGTCGTGGAGCACGAAGGCCAGCCGCTCCGTCGGGGTGAGGGTCCCGAGCACGACGAGCATGGCGCCGCCGACGGAGTCGGCGACCACGGCGTCGTGCTCGGGATCACCGGCTGGACCGGGCTGGGCGATGTCGTGGGCCAGGGTGCCGGCCGGGTCCTCGCGGCGCGAGGTCCGCGAGCGGAGCATGTCGAGCGAGATGCGGGAGACGACCGTGGTCAGCCAGCCGCCGAGGTTGTCGACCGCGGCGACGTCGGACCGGCTGAGCCGCAGCCACGACTCCTGCACCGCGTCGTCGGCCTCGACGTCCGAGCCCAGCATCCTGAACGCGACCGCCCGCAGGTGGTCACGGTGCGTCTCGAACCGCGCCGCCAGCCAATCGTCGTCACCCATGGTCACCTCCTCTCTCGGTGTCTCTCTCTCGGCCGAACCCGTCCATTGTGCGCCGTCAGGCCGGTTGGATCAGGCCGATCGGGTTGCCGTCGACGTCGGACAGCGTGGCGATCAGCCGCCCGCCGCCGACGTCCTGGACGCCCTGCTGCTCCTTGGCTCCGGCGGCGACGAGCTGGTCGAGCGTTCCTCGGATGTCGCTGACGTGCCAGTAGGCCACGGGGCCGGTCATGCCCTTGCCGGCCCCGTTCGGGTCGAGGCCGATCTCCTGGCCGTCGGCGGTGAACTGGACGTAGTACGGCTGGTCCATCACCGGGGCTGCGCCCACGATGGCGCCGAAGACGGCCTTGGCCTGCTCGAGGTCGCTCACGGGGTAGATCACCGTGCGGATGGCGGGGGTGGGGGTCATGTCGGGCTCCTCTGCGTCGTACGCCTGCGCTGGTTCGTGGCGTCACCGTGATGACGGAGCTCGTCGAGGAAAGGTAACAACCCGGCGCGGTCATCAACCTGGGCGGACGTTCGGCCGCATGGCGCCTCGGCGGTAGTTTTGCCTCCTCGACCAACGAGCAGAAGACCCGGGGCGGCCTTCTGCGACGGCCCGGGAGAACAGGAGCGCCGATGAGGAACGAGAAGCGCCAGACGTCGTCGGGCCGCTCGGGCGCAGCCGTGACGATCGGGCTCGTCCCGCCGACGACCGCGGACACCCAGTGACAGGGTCGCTGCGTCTCGGCGACGCCGACGTCGCCCGCATCGGTTTGGGGACCAATCGGCTCAGGCACATCCCGGCCAACGAGGCGTTCATCCGCGAGGCGGTCGCGGCCGGGATCGGGCACATCGACACCGCGTACACCTACGCCGGGGGCGAGAGCGAAGCAACGATCGGCGCGGCGCTGTCACCCTTTCCGGAGGGAGTGGTGGTCGCCACCAAGGGCGGATTCCATCGCGGCAAGGGCCGCCCGGAGGAGCTCCGGGGGCAGATCGACGAGAGCCTCCGGCGGCTGCGCACGGAGACGATCCCGCTGTACTACCTGCACCGCGTCGATCCCGAGACACCGTTCGAGGAGAGCCTCGGCGCCCTGCGGGAGTGCCAGGACGCAGGCAGGATCCGTCACGTCGGAATTTCCGAGGTGAACGTCGACCAGATCGAGCGCGCCCGGCGCGTGCTGCCGATCGCCGCCGTCCAGAACCACTACAGCCTTTCCGAACGCAAGTACGACGAGGTCGTCGACCACTGCGCCAGGGAAGGGATCGTGTTCGTGCCGTATTTCCCGCTGCGAGACGTCGGTTCCGAGGCGCTCGCCCGCGTCGCCGAGCGGCACGGGGCGACCCAGGCGCAGATCGCGCTTGCCTGGTTGCTGCGGCGCTCCCCCACGATGCTGCCCATCCCCGGCACGCTCTCCGCCGAGCACATGAGGGAGAACCTGGCTGCCCTGGACATCGAGCTGAGCGACGAGGACTTCACGTCCCTGTCCTGAGGTGACGGACGCAGGCATGCGGCGGGCCGGCATGCGCGCCCGGCCTGCACCTACAGTTCGGCGTGGCCGATGCGCCGACAGCCCGCCTCCGGTTGGCCGAGTTGGCCGGCTCGCTGTCGCTCGCCACCGACCTGGGCCTCGGTCACCCGCTGGAGCAGGCGCTGCGGTCCAGCCTGCTGGCCACGGACCTGGGATGCCGGGCCGGGCTCACGCCCGGCGACCAGCGGGTGGCCTATTACCTGTCGCTGCTCCGGCTCATCGGATGCACGTCGACCGCCTCCGACGTCGCCGCGTTGCTTGGCGACGACCGGGCGCTCGGCGCGTGGTTCGAGACCGTCGACCCGGCGTCGAACCGGGAGGCGATGGGGACCATGCTCCGCAACGTCGCCAAGGGCGAGGCGCCCCTGCGACGGCTCCGCGGCATCGCGCGCCTGCTGGCCCATGGATCGTCCATGCGGGAGGGCAACCGGATCCACTGCGAGGTCGGGCGACTGCTGTGCGACGAGCTGGGCCTGCCCGACGAGGTGCGCGACGCCTTCGGCCAGATGTTCGAGCGGTGGGACGGCCATCACGCGTGGCCTGGAAAGCGGCGCGGCAAAGAGATCCACGTCGGCGTCCGCGTCGTCCACCTCGCCGGCGACCTGGTGACCTTCGACCGGCTCCAGGGACGGGACGGGGCGGTTGCCGTCGCCCGTCGGCGGTCGGGCACCGCCTACGACCCGGACCTTGCGGAGCTGTTCTGCGAGCACGCCGACGAGATGCTGGACGGCGTGCACGAGGCCGCGGTCTGGGCCGCGGCCATGGCCGCGGAGCCCGAGCCCTGGCTCTGGCTCGAAGGCGACGACGCCATCGACGCCGCGGCCCGTGCCGTCGGGGACTTCGCCGACCTCAAGTCGCCGTTCTTCGTCGGCCACTCCCGTGCGGTGGCCGACCTGGCCGGGCAGGCCGCGGCCGGCGCCGGCCTCCCGGCCCCTGACGTCCTGCGGGCTCGGCGCGCCGGCTGGTTGCACGACGTGGGTCGGACGGGGGTGTCGAACGCGGTGTGGGAGAAGGCCGGGCCGCTCACCGACGGCGAATGGGAGCAGGTGCGGCTGCACCCGTACTACACCGAGCGCGTCCTGGTCCGGGCGGGCGGGCTGGCCGGCGTGGCGCAGGTGGCGGCGGCCCATCACGAGCGCTCCGACGGCAGTGGGTACCCCAAGGGGCTCGGAGGTGGCGGTCTGCAGCCCCTCGCCGCCATCCTCGCCGCCGCGGACACGTACCGGGGCCTGGTCGAGGACCGACCGCACCGCCAGGGGGCGGCGGCGGACGTGGCTGCGGCCGCCTTGCGGGATGACGTGCTCGGTGGCCGCCTGGACGGTGCCGCGGTCGACGCGGTGTTGCGGGCCGCGGGCCACCGCACCCCCCGAGCGCGTCCGTCGTGGCCGGCGGGCCTGACCGATCGCGAGGTCGAGGTCCTCGCCCGACTGTCCCGGGGCATGACCAACCGGCAGGTGGCCGCAGACCTCGGGATCGCCGAAAAGACGGTGGGAAACCACGTGGAGCACGTGTACCAGAAGGTCGGGGTGTCGACCCGGGCTGCGGCGACGCTGTTCGCCCTGCAGCACGATCTGGTCGAAAGATGAGGCGAACCCCTCATGTCGAAGGAGACGGCAGGGATCACGATCCTTCCTGAGGGCACATCCGGTGCCACATCGAGGAGGGAGACCACCATGGCCGTCGACATCATCCGCATCCTGGACGCCGTGTACGAGGAGGCGCTCAACAAGGGCAACCTGGACGCCCTCGACGAGGTGTTCGGGCCCGACTACGTCGACCACGGCCCGCTCGGCGAGGTGCGCGGGCTCGACGCCTTCAAGGAGATGCTGACCCTTTGGCGTCAGGCGTTTCCGGACGGCGTCTCCACCTACACCGACGTCGTCCGCGACGGCGACCGGGCCGCATGGCGGTCGCAGATGACCGGTACCCAGCTCGGCGCCCTCCCCGGCATTCCGGCGACCGGCAGGCGTGTCCACCTGGAGACGATCGACATGGGCACCGTGCGCGACGGGCAGGCCGCCGAGCACTGGAGCGTCATGGACCGCCTGTCCATGCTCGAGCAGCTGGGCCTGGTCCCGGCCCCGGAGGGCGCCTCTGCGTGAGACGGGTAGAGGTGGGGCCCCCCCGGTCACGATGTCGGGTCGGGACCGGGGAAGGGCTGCAGCTCCGGACGCTCGACGTCGTCAGCCGCCCGCCTGCATCCTCTCCATCAGCCTCCGCGGCCTGGTCGCGTTGCGGCTGGTGCTGCGGTGGCGACCGACGATCGCGTCCCACGCCTTCGTGGTGATCCGCGTCTCGATTGACCTGCCGTGCATGAGCCAATGAACGTCGCGGCCCTGCACCACCAGCATGTCGAAGTCGTTGCTGAGCGCCTCGAGCGCCTTGGCCTGCCCCGCGGAGGGACGCTCTTTGACGAACGCCACGAAATACGTGTCCCCGGTGCCGAGCGCGAACGTCGTCGTCATCCCAGCCCGCCGTCGGGCTAGGACCCGACGCCGGTCAGGGCCGAGATGAGGCCACCGGCTTCGATCGGGCCCCGCAGGTCGAACGTGAGCGACAACTGTCCATGGGGCGATGGTAGAGCCGCAGGTCGCCTGAAGGTCAGGCCGTCTCTCGCGCCGATCCGAGGGCGGTCCGGACATCCGTCTTGGCCAGAAGTCGGTTGCCCTCAGCCGCGTGGGCGTCGAAGCGCAGGTCGATCCGGTCCATGACCAGCGCGGCTCTGGGCTGACGCGAGACCGGTGACATCGCCCGCAACACCCAGCGGGGAATGTGGCGGAAGGTCTTCGGCCCGTTCCTGCTCTCCCGCACGATGCCGGCCAACTCGTTGAACGTCAGGTCCTCCGGACCTCCGACCTCCAGCACCTGGCCGCGGAGCTCCTGGTCGACCGTGGCTCGCACCACGACGGCCGCCACGTCGGCCACCGCCACGAAGTTGATGGGGTTGTCGCCCCGCCCGAAGATGATCCCCTTTGCCAGAATCTCGGCCCAGAGCTCCACGAACGCGGTCGCCCGCACGATGGTCCAGGGCCGACCGCTGGTCCGGAGATGCTCCTCTGCTTCGTGCTTGGCTCGGAACAGCTCCATCGGATGATCACCGCTCGCACCGACCACGGACACCAACACCACGTCGGCTCCCACCGACGACGCGGCGTCGACCAGGTTGGCGTTGCCGCGGTTGTCGACCGACGCCGGGCTGCCGCGGCCGGGGCCGGCGAACCCCTGGACTGCCGAGACCACGGTCGTGACGCCGGCCATCGACGCGTCCAGGCTCGCCCGGTCCCGGACGTCGCCGGTCACGACCTCTGTGGCCACGCCCTTCAGGTGGGCCGCCCGAGCCGGATCCCGGGTCAGCACCCGCACGTCGAGACCGCGCGCGACCAGGTCGTGCACCACCAGGCTGCCCAGTCGGCCGGTGCCACCGGCGACGAGGATCACCGTCCCAGCACCTGCTGGCGTACGGCGTCGCCGACGGGCGCAGGGCTGTCGTCGACTGGCTCGAGGTAGAACCGGGCCCGGGTGATGAGACCGCCGCCGCAGGTGAAGACGATGACGCCCCGCATGTGATGGGGGCTGCCGTCACGCCGGACGCCGGTCATCTCCCATTCCGTCCAGGCAGACTCCCCCACGATGGCACTTGCCACCACCTCGGCTCGCAGGTCCGTCACATTCGCGAATATCTGCTCCCAGTTCCGCCGCACCTGCTCGGGGCCCCGGAACCCCCGGGCGGGATGGACCGGGGTCTCGTTGCGGTAGCCGTCGGAGAAGCAGGCCACCAGCGCGTCGAGGTCGTGCTGGTTGGTGGCATCCACCAGCCGCTCGACCACCTCATGTGCCCCGGTCATCGGTTCCTCCCCCGGCCCCGACGACTGGTTCGTTCCAGTATTATAGAGGCAATGTCCACTATGCGACCGGGCGACGATGCTGTCAAGCCCCGCCGGGCATACGACGCCAGCGGTCGCCGGGAGCGGGCCGAGCGCAGCCGCCAGCTCATCGTCGACGCCGCGGAGCGTCGGTTCCTCGGCGACGGGTACAGCGCCACGACGATCGCGACCATCGCTGCCGACGCCGGCGTCTCTGTCGACACGATCTACAAGTCCTTCGGCGGCAAGCCGGGCCTGGTACGGGCCGTCCACGCCCGGGCCCTCGAAGGCCGAGGGCCCGTACCCGCCGAACAGCGGTCGGACGACCTCCAGGCCGCCGAGACCGATGCCCGGCGCATCGTCCAGGGGTGGGGGGCGCTGACCAGCGAGGTGGCGCCTCGGGCCGCACCGATCCTGCTGCTGGTGCGCACGGCGGCGAGCACGAATCCCGAACTCGCCGCCCTGCTCGCCGAGCTCGACACCGCCCGGCTCCAGCGCATGACCGACAACGCCCGGCGGCTGCACCGCACCGGTCAGCTTCGTCCCGGCGTGACGGTGGCGGATGCCGCCGACGTGCTGTGGACGTTCAGCTCCCCCGAGCTCTACGAGCTGCTCGTCCTGCGCCGGGGCATGGCCCTGCGCAAGTACGGACGTTTCGTGGCCGACGCCATGATCGCGGCCCTGCTACCGGCAGCAGGCGAGGCCGGCCCACAGCAGCGGTGACCTTGGCTCGCGGGCGCTGCGGAGGGTCAGCGGGTGTTGACCAGGAAGTCGGCCACGTCGATCAGGTAGGAGCGAATACGGGCCACCGCTTCGACGGGGGCTGAGTGGGCGGCGGCCACCGCGTCGAGCGACGGCAGCATGTGGCGCAACCAGGCGTCGCGCTCAGCCTCGCCGACCGAAAAGGGTGCGTGGCGCATGCGCAGGCGCGGGTGTCCCCGCTCGTTGCTGTAGGTGGAGGGACCGCCCCAGTACTGCACGAGGAATCCGGCCAGGTGACGTCGAGACTCGGTCAGGTCGTCCGGGTACAGGGGCCTCAAAAGGGCGTCGGTGGCCACGCCCGCGTAGAAACCATCGACGAGGTCGACGAAGAACTGCTGACCACCGACCACGTCGTAGACCGTGTCGTGGGATCCAGGATCGCTCACCCGGCCGACGCTACCGCCGAGCCTCGCCGAGGGAACGAGCTGCGAGACGCTGGCCCGGAGCTCGCTGGCGGGGACCCCGAAGATCACCTGCTCCAGTTCTACCCGGGCATCGACCAGCCCGCCGGCGCCAGTCGAACGGGATGGCCAGCATCATGAGACCAGGGCCCGCGGTGCGGATGACGTTCGGTTCGAACAAGGCCGCGGCCACCGGGACGCCTTGCATCTCTGCGGCCACTCGGTCAGCCAGTCGATGAACGGCGCGACCCACTCCTCAATCGAACACCCAGCGCGGCTTCTCAGGCCGAACGCCTGACGGAGAAGGCCTACGACCGCCTGAAGGCGGAGCTAGCCGCGGACGAGCATGGCGATGTAGACGACGCCGGCGATGCTCATGACAGCGGCGGCCAGGTAGCCCAGGCCGGTATCGACG
>DATASA010000035.1:0-27905 GCA_036269435.1 Acidimicrobiales bacterium
CGGGCTGCGGCGTGGGTCGCCGGTCAAGAACACCGGCCGGGGGATCACCGTGCCGGTCGGCAACGGCGTCCTCGGCCACGTGTGGAACGTGATCGGCGAACCGCTCGACGTCACCAGCGACCAGGTGGGGGACCTGCCCACCCGCTGGGACATCCACCGCACCGCCCCCCTGTTCGCCGACCTGGAGCCCCGCTCGGAGATGTTCGAGACGGGGATCAAGGTCATCGACCTTCTCGCCCCCTACGTGCGAGGCGGCAAGATCGGCCTCTTCGGCGGGGCCGGCGTGGGCAAGACCGTCGTCATCCTCGAGCTGATCAACCGGGTGGCCACCCAGCACGGCGGCGTGTCGGTGTTCGCCGGGGTGGGCGAGCGCACCCGTGAGGGCAACGACCTCTGGCTGGAGATGCAGGAGTCGGGCGTCATGGACAAGGCCGCCCTGGTGTTCGGCCAGATGGACGAGCCGCCGGGCGTGCGCCTGCGCGTGGCCCTGTCGGCGCTGACCATGGCCGAGTACTTCCGGGACGAGCAGAACCAGGACGTGCTGCTGTTCGTCGACAACATCTTCCGGTTCGTCCAGGCCGGCTCCGAGGTCTCCACCCTGCTCGGCCGCATGCCCTCGGCCGTGGGGTACCAGCCGACGCTCGCCGACGAGATGGGCGAGCTGCAGGAGCGGATCACCTCGACCAAGGGGCGGTCGATCACGTCGGTGCAGGCCGTCTACGTGCCTGCGGACGACTACACCGACCCGGCGCCGTTCACGACCTTCACCCACCTGGACGCCACCACCGAGCTGTCCCGTGACATCGCCTCCCGGGGCATCTACCCGGCCGTGGACCCGCTGGCCTCGACGTCGCGCATCCTGGCGCCCGAGGTGGTCGGGGACCGGCACTACCGGGTCGCCCGTCGCACCCAGGAGGTGCTGCAACGGTACAAGGAGCTGCAGGACATCATCGCCATCCTCGGGGTGGACGAGCTGTCGGAGGAGGACAAGCTCGTCGTCCAGCGGGCCCGGAAGGTGGAGAAGTTCCTGTCGCAGCCGTTCTTCGTGGGCGAGCAGTTCACCGGCGTCAAGGGCGTCAACGTGACCATCGAGGAGACCATCGACTCCTTCGAGCAGCTCACCAACGGCGACCTCGACGACCTCCCCGAGCAGGCCTTCTTCAACGTCGGTGGCGCCGACAGCGTGCGGGAGAAGGCCAAGTCGTTGTCGAAGGACGAGGCCGCCGCCTGATGTCGGCCGGGAATCCATGACGCTGCAGGTCGAGCTCGTGTCCCCCGAGCGCATCCTGTACTCGGGCGAGGCCGAGATGGTGGTCTGCCGGACGGTCGGGGGCGGCGAGGTCGCGTTCCTGACCGGCCACGCCCCGTTCCTCGGCGCGCTCGAAACCGGCCTCGTACGGGTGAAGACCTCCGGCGGCGAGGAGGTGGCCGCCGTGCACGGCGGCTTCGTCGAGGTCCGGGACAACCGGGTGATCGTCCTGTCCGACGTGGCCGAGCTCGCGGCCGACATCGACGCCTCCCGGGCCCAGCGGGCCAAGGACGCCGCCACCGGCGACGACCCCGAAGCCGTCGCCGCCCGGGCTCGGGCCGACGCCCGCCTCAACGCCGCCAACCGCGCCACCTGAGGCCGGTTCCGGCCGCTGAGGTGGTCGGCCGGGAGAGCACGCTGGCATGCCCCGGGTGAGGCTGGGGGTGGCCCTGCTCCTGCCGGCGCCCTTCGCCGCCGAGGTCGACGGCCTGCGTCGTGCGGTGGGTGATGGCGCCCTCGGGCGCATGCCGGCCCACCTGACCTTGGTGCCACCGGTCAACGTGCGCGAGGACCGTCTCGGGGAGGTACTCGCCGTGCTCCGCCGGGCCGGGGCCGCCACCCGGCCGTTCACGGTGACGCTCGGGCCGCCGACCACCTTCCTCCCGGACAGCCCGACGTTGTACCTGGCCGTGACGAGCACCGGGCGGGCGGAGGTCCTGGCCCTCCGGGATCGGATCTTCGTCGACCCGCTGGCCCGCCCGCTCACGTGGCCCTTCGAGCCGCACGTGACGGTGGCAGACGACGCCGCGCCGGAGCGCATCGCCGCGGCCGTCGGCGCCCTGGCCGACTACCGGGTGGACGCCACCGTCGAGCGGGTGCACCTCCTGCGTGAGGGGCCGGGCCGAATCTGGACCCCGATCGCCGACGCGCCGTTCGCAGCGCCGGCGGTCATCGGTCGCGGCGGCCTTCCGGTGGAGCTGACGGTCACCGATGCCGTCGACCCGGAGGCCCGCGCCCTCGACCGGCCGGCCGGCGCCACACCGCTCGTCATCACCGCCCGGACCCAGGGGGTCGTCGCCGGGTACGTGGACGGGTGGTGCGGCGACGGCACCGGCCACGTCGCCGCCCTCGTCCTCGCCCCGGAGCAGGTGGCGCTGGGAGTAGGGCGTCACCTGCTCGCTGCGTTCGAGTCGGAAGCGGCCAAGCGGGGCGGCGAGCGAATCACCATGGCGCCCGCGCTCAAGGGTGGACGGGACGTGGAGTAGGTTGGAATGCGGCGAACGGCGCCCGACTCCTCCTGTGTCCCTCACCCCTTTCCGCACCCTTCTCACCGTCGGGACAGCCGTTGGGACGATGCTGTTCGGCGTCACCATCGCCGGGGCCCAGACGCCGGTCACCGCACCCACCCCGACCCTGCCCTCGGGATCGTCGGGCGCGACCACCACGGTGGCACCGGCCACGACCGTCGCCCCCAGCCCGACGACGACCGCTCCCGGCGCCCAGATCCTTCCCGCGCCGACCACGACGAGCCCGCCCGCACCGCAGACCCGGATTCTCGGCGTACCGCAGGACCCCAAGGCCGCCACCTCCGACGGGGGTCCGGCGGGAGCGGGGGCGGCGGCGGGGACCGGCGCCCCCTCGACGACCGTGGCCCAGCCGCCGGCCGCCCCGGCCGTCAGCCTGACGCCCGGCCAGGTGGACAGCGTGCTGAGCAACCAGGTGAAGTCCGGCGCGAGCAGCACGGCAGCCCTGATCGACGCACTGAAGCCGCTCCAGAACCTGGGCATGACCGCGCAGGAGGCGGCCGCGCTGGGCATGGGCCAGTTCCCGGTGCAGGGCCTGGCCAACTGGACCGACGACTTCGGTGACCCCCGCGACGGCCCGCCGCCGCATCCGCACGAGGGCAACGACCTGTTCACGCAGTTCGACACACCGGTGCGGGCCCCCGCGGACGGGACGGTCCGGTACGAGACCGGCGGCCTCGGAGGGCTGGCCGCGTATGTGACCACCGCCGACGGCACCTACTACTACATGGCCCACCTGGACAGCTTCGCCACCGACCTGTCGAACGGTGCTGCGGTCACGCAAGGGCGGATCGTCGGCTTCGCCGGCGACACCGGCAACGCCAAGGGCGGTCCGCCGCACGTGCACTTCGAGATCCACCCCAGGGGTGGCCCGGCCGTGGACCCCAAGCCGATCATCGACGGCTGGGTCGCCGCAGCCCTGGCCAAGGTGCCGGAGCTCATCGCGTCGTTCCAGCCCGCGGCGGCCGCGCCCTCGGCCACGGGCGACGGGGGGACCGACGGCGGTATCCCGCAAATCCTGGTGACGACGGGCATGACGCGGCGGTTCTCCGCACCGTCGGTCCCGATGGCCACGCCCGCGCACGTCGTCGGCACGGGGGGCTTCGACCGGGCCGTCCTCGGCCCGCTGACCCCTCCGGCGCTGGCCCCGCTGTTCGACGGGCCGAAGGGCGACTAGAGCGGCGGGCCCGCGGCCTGGATCTCAGTCGAAGCGGACGGAGGAGAACTGGGCGATCTTGGCCAGCGGGTGGCGGGCGCTGATGCTGCGCACCGTGCCCGACTTGGACCGCATGACGAGCGACTGGGTGGTGGCGCCCCGGCTGTCGTAGTGGACGCCGTGCAGCAGGTCCCCGTCGGTGACCCCCGTGGCCGCGAAGAAGCAGTTGTCTCCGGAGACCAGGTCGTCGGTGTGGATGACCCGGGACAGGTCGTAGCCGGCGGCCAGCACGTTCTCCCGCTCGGAGTCGCTGCGGGGCGCGAGCTGGGCCTGGATCTCGCCGCCCATGCACTTGAGGGCGGCGGCGCTGATCACGCCCTCGGGCGTGCCGCCGACCCCGAACAGGATGTCGGCTCCGGACTCGGGCCAGCCGGTCGAGATGGCACCGGCCACGTCGCCGTCCTGGATGAGACGGATCCGGGCGCCGGCGGAGCGGATCTCCTCGATCAGCTCCTTGTGGCGGGGACGGTCGAGCACCACCGCAGTCATGTCGCGGACGGACTTCCTCAGCGCCGCGGCCGCCGACTTGAGGTTGTCCGTGGTCGACAAGGTGATGTCGATCGACCCTGCGGCCTCGGCGCCGACGGCCAACTTGTTCATGTAGAAGCAGGGGCCGTGGTCGAACATGGTGCCCCGCCCGCTCACCGCGATCACGCACAGGGCGTTGCCGCGCCCGAGGGCGGTCAGCGTCGTGCCTTCCAGCGGGTCGACGGCGATGTCGGTCTCCGGCGGCGTCCCGTCTCCGACCCGCTCGCCGTTGTAGAGCATCGGCGCGTCGTCCTTCTCGCCCTCGCCGATGACGATGACGCCGTCCATCGAGACGGTCGACAGGATGACCCTCATGGCTTCGGTGGCGGCGCCGTCGGCCCCCTCTTTGTCGCCTCGGCCCATCCAGCGGGCGGAGGCCAGGGCGGCGGCCTCGGTCACCCGCACCAACTCCATGGCCAGGTTGCGGTCGGGGGGCTGCGGTTGCGCGCTCATGGGCGCACCCTACCTCGGCGCCTCCGCCGGATGCCCCTCCGGCGCCGCCGCCGACATCGATCCGCCGCCGCCGCCGACATCGATCCGGCGGTACGATTCGGCGTGGCCCGGGCCCGATGATCGTCTTCTGCCCACGCTGCGGGGCCGAGCTCCACGAGCTGTTGAAGGGTGAGTGGTTCGAGTCGCCGGTGCGCTGCAGCGACTGCGGCCTGGCCGTCGCCGAGCCCCCGCTTCTCCTGGCCCGCGGTCCGGCGGAGGAGGAGGTCGACTACTCGCTGCTGGACTGGGAGATGCCCGATCGGGCCCTCGCCACCAGGGCGCTGGCCGAGGTCGACATCCCGTACCGGTGGGAGCCGCAGTTCGTGCTGGTCGTCCCGGTGGTGGCCGAGGAGGAGGTCGACCAGCTCTTCGAGGACCTCGCCGGCTCCGGCGATGGCGAGGAGAGCGCCACCCTCAACGCCGAGGCCGAGGACCACCAGGAGAACGGCCGGGTGGACGAGGTCGACCTCGATGTGCAGGACGAGCGCGAGGACGAGGACGAGGACGTCGACGGCGGCGAAGAAGCCCAAGCGGCGATGGCCGACCTGTTCGTGGTGGCCGACCGGCTGCAGCACGCACCCGCCGACCTCGACTTGGCCGAGGAGGTGACCGGCCTGGCCGCAACGGTTGACGGTTGCGCCCCTCCCTACGGGATCGCCCGGCCGGTCTGGCGGCGGATCCAGGCCCTCTCGTCGGCGGTGGCAGGCGGGTTGGCCGAAGGCGCGGACGAGGAGTCGGTGGCGACCGACGCCCGGGCGCTGCGCGACTTCCTGCGCGACCTCGTGTAGACGGGCCCGTCTACCCTCCCCTGCGATGCTGCTGGCCGAGCTGGAGATACGCCACTCCCGCGCCGTCGCCCCGACGCGCCGAGTGGCCCTCGGGCCCCACTGGCTACCCACCGAACCGGCCCCCGGGTACGGCGGGATCCTCCTGGGCGGCATCGTCGCTGCCCATTTCGGCGACGTCGACCCCGAGCTGCGCGACGAGTTCCTGGTGCTCGTCGAGGACCTGGAGGACGGCCGTCGGATCTCCCAGCCCCGTCTCCGCCACCGGTTCCAAACCGACGTCGTCGGCCTCGACCGCAGCCGCCACAAGCTGATCGGCCAGGCCGCGGACAACCTGTTCTCCGACGTCACCTTCGAGCTTGAGGGCAGCGGCCGACCGGTCCCGCAGATACTCGGGGCGATCTACGCCGCCGCCCGCCTCCACGAGGACGCCCGACCGGCGGTGTTCGCGGCGATCCGCAAGGCGGCCCGGTGGGAAGACGGCCCGGGGCCGCGGCTGGTGGCCCTTCTCGCCGACGTCACGACGATGCCGCCCACGTGGTGGCGACGGTTCTCGACCGACGAGCGGTGGGCATTGGAGATCCTCGGATTCGGGCCCGACGAGGACCAGCCCGGACGGGACGAGGTCCTCCAGCGGTTCCGGTCGTTGCTGCGCGAGTCGCACCCCGACCACGGCGCCGAGCACGAGGGGGCCGGCCAGCGGATCCTGGAGCTCACCGAAGCCCGCCGGATCCTGCTGCCATGAGCGGGCTCGTGGTCGTGCTGGCGCCCGGGGCCAGCGCGACGCGGGACCACTCGTCGCTCGTGGCCATCGACCGGGCGCTGGGGGCCCACGGAGTGACGGTGGAGCGGATCGACCTGCCGTCCTCGCGCCCGGGGCCGAAGGTGTTCGACACCATTCGCGCCGCGGCGGGGGCCGTGGCGGCGGGGGCCGGACTTGCCGCCGACCGGGTCGTGCTCGGCGGGCGGTCGTTCGGCGGCCGCATGTGCTCGGTGGTCGTGGCCGAAGGGTTGCCCGCAGCCGGCCTGGTGCTCGTCAGCTACCCCCTCCACCCCCCGGGACGGCCCGAGAAGGCGCGGACCGAGCACCTGCCGGCGCTTGAGGTCCCCTGCCTGTTCGTGTCCGGCACCCGTGACCCGTTCGCGGCGCCGGCCGAGCTGGAGGAGGCCGCCGTCGCCGTCCCCGGCCCTGTCACCCACGTGTGGATCGACGGAGGCGATCACGGCCTGCGGGGACGGGATTCGGCCGTGGCCGGCGCAGTCACGGCGTGGGTGCTGGCCCTGGCCGGTCCTCCGGGTTGAGGTCCTCGAGCTCGCGCCCCGCCGTCTCCGGATACGCGGCCAGCACCAGCATCGCCAGCAGGAGCGGGCCGGCCGCCACGATCGCCATGGCCGGGCCGATCCGGCCGATCCGCTGCGACAGCACGCCGGCGAGGACGAGCCCGGCCCCGCTGCCGACGAGCGACGACACCGCGACCAGCCCGTTCGCCCGCCCCCTCAGTCCGGTGGGGAACAGCTCCGGCCCGTAGACGCCGAGGGCGGGGATGGCCGCGGCACCCAGGATGGTGCCGACGGTGGCGAAGGCCCACATGGCCCACCCCCGGGCGAAGAAGAAGGCCACCGTGAGCAGGGTGCCGAACACGAGGGCGCCCGCAGCCACCCGTCGGCGGCCCCGCACATCGGCCATGCGGCCACCCACCACGATCCCGATCGATCCGGGTGTACCGGCCGTCAACGAGAGCAGGGCGATGCGCCCGCCGCTGAACCCACGCTCGGTCCGTAGGAACTGGTTGCTGAACTGGGAGTTGGGCGCGGAGAACAGGTTCGACAGCAGCCCCGAGACGGCGAGGAGGACCAGCCGGCCGCCGTGGCCGCCCAGCGCGGCGTCGGGATGGCGAGCGACGTACCGGCGGCTCTCGGGGAGTCGCCGTCGAACCGCCCCCACGACCGGCAGGGCGAGCACGGGCAGCACGTACAACACCCGCCAGCCCCGCACGCCGAGGTCGGCCAGGCGCAGGGCGATCACGCAGATCCCGGCGCCCAGCCCGCCGGCCATGGCGAGGAGGCTGACGGCGTAGGCGCGCGAGCCGGCCGGCATCTCCTCGGCGGCGACGATGGCGACGAGGATCAGGATCGCGGTGGCGAAGGCGCGGGCGAGCAGCTGGCTCGCGGTGAGCCAGGCCAGCGACGGGGCTGCGGCGCCGGTGACGGCCAGCAGGCTTCCCGCGGTGGCCGACAGCACCAGCATGGCCTTGCGGCCCCGGCGGTCGGCCTGGACGACGACGAACAGGGCGACCAGCCCGCCGACGCGCACGAGGCTGCCGGCGATCCCGAGGGCCTCGTTCGACGAGCCGAACTCGTCGCCTGCGAAGGTGACCGTCTGGGTGAAGAGGGTGTTGAGGTAGCCGAAGGCGACGGTCAGCAGGGCGAGCGTGCCCAGCACCGACGCGGCGCGGGCGTCGAGGCGGGCCGGAGGTGCCCACCACGGGGCCTGGCCCCGGGCCGGCCGGGCGAGGGCCCGCTTGAAGGGCCAGCGGAAGAGCCAGCCGAAGTACGGCACGCCCAGGCGGAAGTCGATCGTCTGGGTGACGAGGACGTCGCCCGGCCGGGGACCGTCAGCCGTCTCGACGATCCGCAGGTAGAACTCGACCGGCCCGTCGGCCGCCTCGAAGCGACCGTCGCCCAGCGCCCGTTCGAGGAGCAGGTCCGTCCGCGGCTCCAGGATCTCCGCCAGCCCGGCCGCGTCGGTGGTGGTGCGCACGACGAGCCGGGACACCGCCAGAAGCTACCTACACGGTTCGCCGGGAAGGAGTTCGCCCCGGGTGGGGTTGTAGCGTGGTGACATGAGCATGCAGGAGCAGTTGATGGAGGCGATCGAGGTCATCCGGCCCGCGTTGCAGGCCGACGGTGGCGACATGACGCTGGTCGGGCTCGACGAGGCCACCGGCCGCGTCGAGATCGAGCTGGTCGGCGCCTGCGGCAGCTGCCCCGCTTCCACCATGACGCTCAAGGCGGGTATCGAGCGCATCCTGAAGGACCGCGTGCCCGGGGTCACCGAGATCGTCGCCGTGGGCGTCGACGACCCCCTCATGGACATCAGCAGCCACCACTAGCGGCTAGCCGACGCCGGCGTCGGCCCCCGCAGGCGCGGCGTGCGCGGCCCAGGCCACCCGCCCGAGCTCGGCGAACGTCTTCAGGTCGGGATGGGCGGGCACGACCCGCACGGTGAAGCCGTAGCGCCCGGCCCGCTCGCAGGTGAACGAACCCTCGTAGCGGAAGTGGCCCTGGGAGGTCGCGCCGTCGGCGAGGGCAGGCGGCCGCAGCGCCATCGTCGCGATGGACGTTTCCGTGAGCTCGTCCGTCGGGCCGACGGGACCGTGCAGGAGCTGGACGTGCACGTCGTCGGGGCCCAACGTCCCGAGCGCCACGTCGGCCGAGACGCCACGGTCGCGCCCGAGGTCGATGGTCTGGCTCTCGCTCTCGATGTCGCCGACCGCCACGGCGGCCCATCCGTCGACGACCCGCTTCTTCCACGCCGCCAGCGCCCGAGCCCGCTCGTGGTGCCCGCCCGACATGATGTCCGCGCCGGCGGCGGCGGGCTCATACAGGTCCTCGACGTAGTCGCGGACCATGCGGCTGGCCGAGACCTCGGGGCCGAGGGTCCGCAGGGAGTGGCGGACGCGGTGGAGCCAGCGGACGGGGGGCCGGCTGGGCGCCCGCTCGTAGAAGAGCGGGACGATCTGGCGCTCGAGCAGGTCGAACAGGCTGGCCGCCTCGGCCTGGTCCCGGCGGCCGAGGTCGTCCCATCCCTCGGTGGAGGCGATGGCCCAGCCGTTCTCGCCGTCGAAGTACTCGTCCCACCACCCGTCGCGGATGGACAGGTTGAGGGCGCCGTTGAGGGCGGCCTTCTCGCCGCTGGTCCCGCAGGCCTCCAGCGGGCGACGGGGCGTGTTCAGCCACACGTCGCACCCCTGGAGCAGCATGCGGGCCAACGCCATGTCGTAGTCCTCGAGAAACGCCACCCGGTGGCGGACGTCCTCCTGGCGGGAGAACTGCACCACCTGGCGGATGAGGTCCTTGCCGAGGTCGTCGGCCGGGTGGGCCTTGCCGGCGAAGAGCAGCTGAATGGGGCGGTCGGCGTCGAGCAGGAGGCGCTTCAGCCGGTCGGCCTGGGTGAGCAGCAGGGTCGCCCGCTTGTAGGGCGCGAAACGCCGGGCGAACCCGATGGTGAGCACGCCGGGGTCGAACGCCTCGTCGCACCAGGCCGTGTCCGGCTCGGACAGCCCCCGGGCCAGCGCCGCGTCCCGGAGCCGCCGGCGCACGTAGGCGACCAGCCGCTCCCGGGCCTGCTGGCGGGCCCGCCACAGCTCGTCGTCGCCCGCGTCGTCCATCCGCGCCCACCGGTCGGCCCCCGCCTCGTGCCACTCGGGCAGGACGTGGCGGTCGAACAGGTCGCGCATCTCCGATGACACCCACGTGCGGGAGTGCACGCCGTTGGTCACCGAGCGGATCGGCAGCTCCTCGACCGGCACGCCCGGCCAGACAGGGGCGAAGATCTGTCGACTCACCACCCCATGGAGCTTCGAGACGCCATTGGCCGAGGCGGCCAGGCGCAGGCCCATGACGGCCATGTTGAACGGGGCGTCGGCCGGCTCCCCGGGCTGATGGCCGAGGGCCATGACCCGGTCGAAGTCGACGTCGCACTCGTCGGCCCAGCCCTTGAAATAGCGCTCCATGAGCCAACGGGGGAAGCGGTCCATGCCGGCAGGGACCGGCGTGTGGGTGGTGAAGACCGTCCCGGCCCGGACCGCTTCGATGGCCTCGTCGAACCTCAGCCCTTCGTCGACGATGGCCCGTCGTACCCGTTCGAGGCCCAGGAAGCCGGCGTGGCCCTCATTGGTGTGGAACACCTGGAACTCGTGGCCGAGCTGCTCCAGGGCGCGGACGCCGCCGACGCCCAGCAGGATCTCCTGGCGCAGCCGGTGCTCGGTGTCGCCTCCGTAGAGGCGGTCGGTGACCGTGCGGGAGTCGTCGTCGTTCTCCTCCACGTCGGTGTCGAGCATGTAGAGGGGGACCCGGCCGACCTCCGCCTTCCAGATCCGGGCCAGCAGCGCCCTGCCGGCCAGGTCGACCTGCACCCGCGTGCCGTCGATGGGCGTGAGGGCCATGACGTGGGGGTCGAGGTCGACGTAGCGCTCCTTCTGCCACCCGTCCGGGTTGAGCTCCTGGCGGAAGTACCCCTGGTGGTAGAAGAGGCCGACGCCGACGAGAGGCACGCCGAGGCCGCTGGCCGCCTTCAGGTGGTCGCCGGCCAGCACGCCGAGGCCGCCCGAGTACTGGGGCAGGGCCTCGGCGATGCCGAACTCGGGGGAGAAGTAGGCCACCGACCGCAGGGCGCCGCTACGGCCCTGGAACCAGCGGTCGGCCTCGAGGTCGCGGCGCAGGTCGTCGTGCACCTCGGTCATGAACGACAGGAACGCCCGGTCGGCGGCCAGCGTGTCGAGCCGACGACGGTCGACCAGGGCCAGCAGCCGGATGGGGTCGTGGCCGCTCGCCTCCCACGCCTCCGGCTCCACCCAGCGGAACAGGTCCTGCGTCCGGTCGTCCCACGACCACCGCAGGTTCATGGCCAGGGCGTGGAGCGAGGCCAGCCGCCCCGGAAGCCGGGGTTGGACGGTAAAGCTGCGGAGCGCCCTCATCGGGCCTAGACCGTAGTGCCCGGACGGAGGGCCGTCGCGTGTGACAGAGCGGCGAAAGCCGGGTACACCATCGGGGTGATCGGTCGCATCGTCATTGATGACCCGCGCCCGCGTACTCCTGGCGGCCATCCGGCGAAGGCGGTGATCGGTGAGTCCGTACGGGTGTCGGCCGACGTCTTCCGGGACGGCCACGACATCCTGGCCGCGCGGGTGCAGTGGCGCCCGGTGGGTGAGACCAAGTGGCGTGACGCGCCGATGGAGCCGCTCGGCAACGACCGCTGGGAGGCGGTGGTGGAACCGGCGGCGCTGGGCCTGCACGAATACGTCATCGAGGCGTGGACCGACCGACTGGCGACGTTGGCCCACGACATCGAGGTCAAAGAGGCCGCCGGCGAGCCCGTGGACGTCGAGCTGGCCGAGGCGGAGCTCGAACGGAAGGCGCAGAAGAAGGGCCGTACGCCGCCCGACCTCACCCGCATCGCCCCGCTGCCGCTCTGGGTCGACCGGGAACGGGCGCTCGTCGGCGCCTGGTACGAGCTGTTCCCCCGTTCCGAGGGCGGCCTGCGCCGCGCCGCGCAGAGCCGGCTGCCCGGCGTCGCCGCCATGGGCTTCGACGTCGTGTACCTGCCGCCGGTCCACCCCATCGGCCGGTCCCACCGCAAGGGCCCGAACAACACCCTCGAGGCCGGCCCGACCGACCCGGGCAGCCCGTGGGCCATCGGCAACGAGCAGGGCGGCCATACCGCGGTGGACCCCGGTCTGGGCACGATCGACGACTTCGACGCCTTCGTCGCCGCCGCCGGGGAGTTGGGCCTGGAGGTGGCCCTCGACTACGCCCTGCAGTGCTCGCCCGACCACCCGTGGGTCACGGAGCACCCCGAGTGGTTCCACCGCCGCCCCGACGGGACGATCAAGTACGCCGAGAACCCGCCCAAGAAGTACCAGGACATCTACCCGATCAACTTCTGGCCGGCGGACGACGCCGATCGCGTCGCCCTTTGGCAGGCGTGCAAGGAGATCCTCGAGTTCTGGATCGGCCACGGCATCCGCATCTTCCGGGTGGACAACCCGCACACCAAGCCGCTGGCGTTCTGGGAGTGGGTCATCCCGGAGATCCAGACGACGCACCCCGAGACGCTCTTCCTCGCCGAGGCGTTCACCCGGCCGAGGATGATGGCCAAGCTGGCCGAGGTGGGATTCAGCCAGGGCTACACGTACTTCACCTGGCGGAACACCCGGGAGGAGTTCGAGGAGTACCTCACCGAGCTGACCGAGGGCCCGACCGTCGACTACATGCGCCCCAACTTCTGGCCGAACACGCCGGACATCCTCGCCGGCCCCCTGCGCAACGGCCCACCGGCCGCGTTCCGCCTGCGGTTGCTGTTGGCGGCCACGCTCGTCCCCAGCTACGGCGTGTACAGCGGCTACGAGCTGTGCGAGAACGAGCCGGCGTCGCCCGCCAACGAGGAGTACCTGCACTCGGAGAAGTACGAGGTCAAGCACCGTGACTGGCAGCGCACGGACTCCTTGGCCCCGTTCCTGACCGGCCTGAACGGGATACGTCGGCGCCACCCGGCCTTCGCCGAGCTGCGCAACATCCACTTCCACCGGTCCAACTACGACCAGATCCTCGTGTGGTCGAAGGTGACCGGCGAGGATCGGATGCTGATGATCGCCAACCTCGATCCGTACGCGTTCCACGAGGACACGATCGACCTCGACCTGGCCGAGCTCGACCTGCCCGCCAACGCGCCCTACTCGGTGACCGACGAGCTCACCGGCGCGACCTGGTTCTGGTACGGGGCCACCCAGTACGTCCGGCTCGACCCCGCGGTCCAGCCGGGCCACGTCCTGCACCTCACCCCGTTGCTGGTCCCGGCATGATCGACGAGAGCGACGAGCGCTGGTACCAGCGCGCCGTCTTCTACGAGGTCCTCGTCCGCGGCTTCTTCGACGCCAACAACGACGGCACCGGCGACATCAAGGGCATCACCCAGCGCCTGGACCACATCCAGTGGCTCGGCGCGGACTGCCTGTGGCTGCTCCCGTTCTTCCAGTCGCCCCTGCGCGACGGTGGCTACGACATCAGCGACTTCTTTTCGATCCTGCCCGAGTACGGGGACCTGGCCGACGTCGTCGAGCTGATCGAGGAGTGCCACCGGCGCGGCCTGCGGGTCATCGCCGACCTGGTCATGAACCACACCAGCGACCAGCACCCGTGGTTCCAGGAGTCACGCCAGGACCGGACCAACCCGAAGGCCGACTGGTACGTCTGGCACGACGACGACCAGCGCTACTCCGACGCCCGCATCATCTTCGTCGACACCGAACGCTCGAACTGGTCCTGGGATCCGCAGCGCCAGCAGTACTACTGGCACCGCTTCTTCAACCACCAGCCGGACCTCAACTACGACAACCCCGAGGTCTGCCAGGCCATGCTCGACGTCTGCCGCTTCTGGCTCGACCTCGGCCTCGACGGCTTCCGGCTCGACGCGGTGCCCTACCTGTTCGAGCGCGACGGGACCAACGGCGAGAACCTGCCCGAGACCCACGAGTTCCTCCGGCGCCTGCGCAAGGAGGTCGACTCCACCCACCCCGGCAAGGTGCTGCTGGCCGAGGCCAACCAGTGGCCCGCGGACGTCGTCGACTACTTCGGCGAGGGCGACGAGTGCCACATGTGCTTCCACTTCCCGCTCATGCCCCGCATGTTCATGGCCGTGCGACGGGAGCAGCGGTATCCGATCACCGAGATCCTGGCCCAGACGCCGCCCATTCCCGAGGGCGCCCAGTGGGGGATCTTCCTGCGCAACCACGACGAGCTGACGCTGGAGATGGTCACCGACGACGAGCGCGACTACATGTACAACGAGTACGCCAAGGACCCGCGCATGAAGCGCAACATCGGCATCGGCCGCCGCCTGGCGCCGCTCGTCGACAACAACCGCGAGGTCGCCGAGCTGCTCCACGCCCTGCTTTTCAGCCTGCCCGGCAGTCCGGTGCTCTACTACGGGGACGAGATCGGCATGGGCGACAACATCTACCTGGGTGACCGCGACGGCGTCCGCACACCGATGCAGTGGACGCCCGACCGAAACGCCGGCTTCAGCAAGGCCGACTTCGCCCAGCTCTACCTGCCCCCGCTGATGGACCCGGTCTACGGGTACCCGGCCGTGAACGTCGAGGCCGAGCAGCGCGACCCGGGCTCGTTCCTGCACTGGATGCAGCGGACCCTGCAGGTCCGCCGCCAGCACGGCGACGTGTTCGGCATGGGCAGCCTGGACGTCCTGTCGGCGGAGAACCCGTCCGTGTTCGCCTTCCTGCGCCAGCTGGGCGAACGCGTCGTGCTCTGCGTCAACAACCTGAGCCGCTTCGCCCAGCCAGTGGAGCTGCAGCTGGCCCGCCTGGCCGGCAAGGTCCCCGTCGAGCTGTTCGGCCGGGTCCCGTTCCCGGCCATCGGTGAGCTCCCCTACCTCCTGACCCTCGGCGGCCACGGCTTCTACTGGTTCGAGCTGGCCGACCCACCGGCGGCGAGTCAGTGACCCGCCCGGGAGGCGGGCCCAGAAGCCAGACCCGCCCGGGAGGCGGGTCCAGGAGCCAGACCCGCCCGGGAGGCGGGTCCAGAAGCCAGACCCGCCCGGGAGGCGGGTCGATGGTGGCCAAAGGCCCTCCGGAGGAGGCGCACCTGTGATCGACGTTCCCGCCCTGCTTCCCGCATTGTCGTCCTGGCTGCCGAAGCAGCGGTGGTACTCCGGGCAGGCCGAGCCGGAGTCGCTGCGGGTCGTCGACCAGCAGATCTGGGGCGACACCTTCCCGGTGCTGGTGCGGCTGCTGCTGGACGCCGACCGCTCGCTCTACCAGGTCCTCGTCGGAGTCCGCGGCCGCGACGACCACCCCGAGTTCCTTCGGGGCCACGACCAGGCGATCATCGCCGACATCGGCACCCACCAGGGCGACGCCGTGGCCTACGACGCCGTCTTCGACCCGCAGCTGGCTCTGGTCGTCCTCGATGCCGTGGCCCCGCACGAGCACGTCGAGCGGGCCCGGCTGGTGAGCGCGGAACAGTCGAACAGCTCCATCGTCTACGACGAGCGCCTGATCCTCAAGGTGTTCCGCCGTATCCAGCCCGGTCACAACCCGGAGGTCGAGGTGACCGAGGCGCTCGCGGCCCAGGGTTTCACGTGCGTGCCCGAACCGTTGGGCACGCTGCGGTCCGGGGACCTGGACCTGGCCATCCTGCAGCCGTTCCTGGCCGGCGCGGCGGAGGGTTGGGCGCTCGCTCTCACGTCGCTGCGCGACCTGTTCGGCATGAACGACACGTCGTCGATGCCGGTCATCAACCTCGATGCGCCACCGCCGCCGCCCGACCCGGGACAGGCCGGCGGCGACTTCTCGGGCGAGGCCGCCCGCCTGGGGGCGATGACCGGCGGCATGCACGTCGCTCTGGCCGACGCCTTCGGGCGCCACCCTGCCGACGTCCGGGGGTGGGCCGACGCCATCTCCGCCCAGCTCGACGTGCTGCGGCCCACCGACGTCGACCGCAAGGCGGCCCAGCTCGTCCTGGAACGGCTGGCCGACCTCGGCGCGGGCGATGCCGGCAGCGCCGGCGTCGCCATCCGCGTCCACGGCGACTACCACCTCGGGCAGGTGCTGCGCACCGACGCCGGATGGTACGTCCTCGACTTCGAAGGCGAGCCGGCGCGGCCCCTGGAGGAACGTCGGCGGCCGTCGTCGCCGCTGAAGGACGTGGCCGGCATGCTCCGGTCGTTCCACTACGCCTCGGCCGTCGCCCGCACGGAGCGGGACAGCGAGTCCCTCGACGACCTGGCCGCGGCGTGGGAGGAGCGCAACCGCTCGGCGTTCATGCGCGGCTACCTGCAGGCCGCCGAGCCGGGCGGCATCCTTCCGCCCGATCCCGAGTGCGTGGCCACGGTGCTGGCCGCGTTCGAGTTGGAGAAGGCGGTGTACGAGCTGGGCTACGAGCGTGCCTACCGGCCCGATTGGGAACACATCCCTATCGGCGCCCTCAGACGACTGACGGCGTCGTCCTGACCGCGCCGACCGGCGTCGGCGCTTCGGAAGGGGAGCCAGTGACTGTCTCGACCACCGCGGACCTGCAGCCCCTCGTGGAGGGGACCGAGACCGATCCGCACCGCCTGCTCGGGCCCCACGACGGCCTCGTCCGGGCCTGGCGGCCGGACGCGTCTGCGATCACCCTGGTGCTTCCGGACGGCACGCGGACGCCGATGGTGCAGGAGCACCCGGCCGGCGTGTTCGTCGCCAAGGGGGTCGACGCCACCGACTACCGGCTCGACGTGACCTACCCCGGCGGCGACACCTGGCTGGTCGACGACCCCTACCGCTTCTGGCCCACCCTGGGCGACGTCGACCTCTACCTGTTCGGCGAGGGTCGCCACGAGCGGCTGTGGCAGCGCCTGGGCGCCCACGTCACCGTCCACCAGGGGACGCCGGGCACGGCGTTCGCGGTCTGGGCCCCGGGCGCACGCAGCGTGCGGGTGGTGGGCGACTGCAACAACTGGGACGGTCGGCTGCACCCCATGCGGCGCATCGGGTCGTCGGGCGTCTGGGAGATCTTCCTGCCCGGCGTGGGCCACGGCGCCCGCTACAAGTTCGAGCTGCTCACCAACGACGGCCACCTGAGCCTGAAGGCCGACCCGCTGGCCACCGCCACGGAGGCGCCCCCCAACACGGCGAGCGTGGTCTTCCAGTCGTCCTACGGGTGGGCCGACGACGAGTGGCTGCAGCGACGCAGGTCCTCGAACCCGTGGACGAGCCCGATGTCCGTCTACGAGTGCCACATGGCGTCGTGGCGGCACGTCCCCGAAGAGGGCGACCGGCCCCTGACCTACCGGGAGATGGCCGAGCAGCTCCCCGCCTACCTCGTCGAGATGGGCTTCACCCACGTGGAGTTCCTGCCGCTCGCCGAGCACCCGTTCGGGGGGTCGTGGGGCTACCAGGTCACCTCCTACTTCGCGCCGACGGCGCGCTTCGGCACGCCCGACGACTTCCGGTACCTGGTCGACGCGCTGCACCAGGCCGGCATCGGCGTCATCGTCGACTGGGTGCCGGCCCACTTCCCGAAGGACGCCTTCGCCCTCGGCCGCTTCGACGGCACCGCCCTCTACGAGCACGCCGACCCCCGCCAGGGCGAGCAGCCCGACTGGGGCACGTTCGTGTTCAACTTCGGCCGCCACGAGGTCAGCAACTTCCTGCTGGCCAACGCCCTGTACTGGATCGAGGAGCTCCACATCGACGGGCTGCGGGTCGACGCGGTGGCGTCGATGCTCTACCTCGACTACTCCCGCAAGGACGGGGAGTGGGTCCCGAACAAGTTCGGCGGCCGCGAGAACCTGGAGTCGGTCGAGTTCCTCCGCCAGTTGAACACGGTCGTGCACGCCGAGCACCCCGGCGTGCTCACCATCGCCGAGGAGTCGACGTCGTGGCCCGGGGGCTCGCGCCCGGTCTACCTCGGCGGCCTCGGGTTCGGGTTCAAGTGGAACATGGGCTGGATGCACGACACCCTCACGTACTTCTCCAAGGAGCCGGTGCACCGTCGCCACCACCACCAGCAGCTCACATTCGGGCTGCTGTACGCCTTCTCCGAGAACTTCGTGCTGCCGCTGAGCCACGACGAGGTCGTGTACGGCAAGGGGTCCCTGTACAACAAGATGCCCGGCGACAAGGGCTCCAAGCTGGCCAACCTCCGGGCCCTGCTGGCCTGGATGTGGGCCCATCCCGGCAAGCAGCTGCTGTTCATGGGCGGTGAGCTGGCCCAGGAACGGGAGTGGTCGCACGACCGCAGCCTCGACTGGGACCTCCTGGGTGACCCGGGCCACCGCGGCGTCCAGGACCTGGTCCGGTCCCTGAACCGGATCTACCTGCAGGAGCCCGCGCTGTGGGAGGTCGACTTCGACGGGGCGGGGTTCGAGTGGATCGACGCCAACGACGCCGACCAGAACGTCCTGTCCTTCGTGCGCTACTCCGCCGGCCGGGCCCGCTCGCTGGCGTGCGTCGCCAACCTTTCGGGCGTCGACCGGCCGGGGTACCGGATCGGGCTGCCGCGTGCCGGGCACTGGGAGGTCGTGCTCGACACCACCATGGCCAACGGGGGCGGCCGCGGTACCGAGCCGACGCCCTGGCACGGCTTCGACCAGTCGCTGACCATCGACCTCCCGTCGCTCGCCGTGGTCTGGTTGGTCAACTCCTAGCGGGCTGGTAAGCCGGCGGCGGCGCCTACCCTGGGACGCATGCCCGCGTACCTCGACAACGCCGCCACCACGCCCATGCGGCCGGAGGCGGACGACGCCATGCTGCCGTACCTGATGGAGCGCTTCGGCAACCCGTCGGGCGCCCACGCCGTCTCTCGTGAGGCCCGCAAGGCGCTCGACGACGCCCGCGACACCGTCGCCGACTGCCTCGGCGCCCGACCGGCGGAGGTCGTGTTCACCGGGAGCGGGACCGAGGCCGACAACCTCGCCATCGCGGGGGCGGCGGCGGTCCGCCCCGGCCCGACCGTGTGCACGGCGGTCGAGCACCACGCCGTCCTCCACGCATGCGAGGCCCTCGGTGACAACCGGGTCGCCCGGGTCGGCGCCGACGGCGTCGTGGATCTCGACGCGCTGGCCGCGCTGCTCGACCCGTCGGTGACGGCCGTCTCGGTGATGCTGGCCAACAACGAGGTCGGGACCATCCAGCCGCTGGCCCAGGTCGCCGCGCTGGTGCGGGAGCGGGCGCCGCAGGCCGTGCTCCACACCGATGCGGTCCAGGCCTTCCCGTGGCTGGACGTGGCCGCGTTGGCCTCGCCCGCCGACCTGGTGGCGGTCAGCGGCCACAAGTTCGGAGGGCCCAAGGGGGTGGGTGCGCTGGTCGTGCGACAGGGCGTGAAGCTGCGGCCCATCATCCACGGAGGAGGCCAGGAGCGCGACCGTCGCAGCGGTACCCACAACGTGGCCGGGATCGTCGCCATGGCCGCGGCCATGCGGGCCACGGTCGACGACCGCGACGCCACCGTGGCCCGTGTCGCCCGGTTGCGGGACCGGCTGGCCGACGGGCTGGTGGCGACCGTGCCGGGCTGTGCCGAGACCGGCGACCGGGCGACGAAGATCGCCGGGAACTGCCATGTGTCCTTCGACGGTGTCGAGTCCGAGTCGCTGCTGGTCCTGCTGGACGCGTCCGGGATCTATGCGTCGGCCGGGTCGGCGTGTGCCAGCGGTGCAGTCGACCCGTCGCACGTGCTGGCCGCGATGGGGATGTCGCGCGTGCAGGCCGGCGGATCCCTGCGCCTGTCGCTCGGGTCGGTGACCACCGACGCCGACGTCGACCTGGCCCTGTCGGCCATACCCGCGGCGGTGGCCCGCCTGCGCGCCGGATGAAGGTCCTGGCCGCCATGTCCGGCGGCGTGGATTCCTCGGTGGCCGCCGCCCTACTGGTCGAGGAGGCCACGAGGTCGTCGGCGTGACGCTGCGGCTGTGGGAGAACACCGGTGACTCGGGGTGCTGTTCGGTGACGGAGATCGACGACGCCCGCAGCGTCGCCAACACCCTCGGGATCGACCACCTGGTGTGGACGATGGTGGACGAGTTCGACGCCCGCGTGGTCGCCCCCTACGCGGCGGCCCACGCCGACGGGCTGACGCCAAACCCCTGCATCGAGTGCAACCGCCACCTCAAGTTCGGTCGGCTGCTCCAGCGGGCCACCACCCTCGGCTTCGACGCGGTGGCCACCGGCCACCACGCCCGGGTCACGGGCGCGAACGGCCGCCACCGGTTGCTGCGTGGCGCCGACCCGCGCAAGGACCAGTCGTACGTGCTCTACGTGCTCGGGCAGGCCGCACTGGCCCGGTGCCGGTTCCCGGTGGGGACGATGACCAAGGCGCAGGTCCGGGCCAAGGCCGGCGCCCTCGGCCTGGCCACCGCGGCCAAGCCCGACAGCCAGGACGTGTGCTTCGTCACCACCAGCGGCGGCCGCGAGGCCCTGCTGTCTTCGCGCATCCCGCTGCACCCCGGCCGGGTCGTCGACCGGGCCGGGGTCGAGGTCGGGCGGGTGGACGCCCTCGAGCTCGTCACCGTAGGCCAGCGGCGCGGCCTCGGTACCGGCGGGGGCGCCCGCCGCTACGCCATCGAGGTGGATGCGACGCGGCGCACGGTCGTCGTCGGCGAGGCGGCGGATCTGCTGGGCGACTCGGTCGAGCTCACCGGGGTGTGCTGGGTGGACGGGCCGGTGGAGGGCCCGGTGCAGGTGCAGGCCAGCGCCCACGGCGACGCAGTCGACGGCGTCTACGCGGGCGGGACCGTCCGTTTCGCTCGGCCGCAGCGCCGGGTGGCCCCCGGCCAGAGCGTCGTGCTGTACCGGGGCGACGAGGTCCTGGGCGGTGGGGTGGCGCGCCCGCCGACCTCCACCGTCTAAGGGTCGCTGTCGGGCTTGACCGCCGGCGACGCTTCGGCGTCGGCCTCGATCCGTGTGACCCCGCCGGTCCCTTCACGGAGGTGTCGAGCACGTCGAGGCGGCTCGGGTCCACGCCCGGGCGGGGGGGCTGTCGATCCGGACGTGCCCGGCGACGTGGTCAGGGGCGGGCGATGCGGCGGCGGTGGGCCTCGTCGATCACCGCGCCCGGGCGAGTGGGCGTGAAACGCAGGCGCGACGCGTCGACCGGCTCACCCTCGCGCCGGCCGGGCTTCAGCAGCGTCACCGTGGCCACCTCGACGAGGTCCATCTCCACGCCGAGGCCGGGTGCCCGCTGCGAGAGGTCGACGTAGGACGGATCCCGACGGGCCGCCGGGCGGAGGGCGGCGATGTCCTGGCGGGGGAACAGCAAGGGATCGAACAGGACGAGCGGGTCGTGCAGGACCATGCCGGCCGGGACGAACACCGCCCAGCGGCGGGACAGGTTGTGGATCGACTTGAGCAGCAGCACGGCGAGCGGCCACCCCACCAGCAGCGTGATGGCGCCCAGCACCCACACCCGGGCCGCGAGCAGCAGCGGACCGGCGGCGATTCCCGCCACGGTGACCGCCCAGGCAAGGGGGAGCGGCCCCATGAGCAGAGGGCCCGGCGGCCGGAGCAGATAGCGCCGCTCGTTGGGATAGGCGGGACCGTTGACGCACGTCGCGCCCACGGCCGGAGCGAACGCCCAGGCGCAGGACACGGTCGCCCACGCCAGGGCCAGCGGTGAAGCATGCCCGCCCAGCGCGGCCAGGACCGCGGCCAGCACCACCGCGGGTGCAACGAACCGCAGGGCCGTGAGCGCCAGCGGATGAGGCGCGAACGTGGCGATCATGGAGGCCGACCAGCCGATCCAGAGCCCGGCAGATGCGACCAGGCGGACGGGGCTGCTGGCCCCGTCGAGGGCGGCGGCGAGGGCGGGGCCCACGGTGAAGGGCAGCGCGGCCCACAGGACGCGCACCAGCCAGGGAAGGTAGCGGGCGAGATCCCGGGTCGGGGGCGACGGGGCCTCGCTGCTCATGGGGCCGCTCACGCTACCGTCGGCTCCGTGGATGCAGCGAGCCGCGCCGTCGAGCTCCGCCGGCTGGTGGAGTACCACACCGAGCGGTACTACCTGCTGGACGACCCGGAGATCTCCGACGCCGAGTTCGACGCGGTGGTCCGCGAGCTGCGAGCCCTCGAGGAGGCGCACCCCGAGGTGCGCACGGCGGACTCGCCGACACAGCGGGTCGGCGGCCGGGCGTCGCCGGCGTTCGCCGAGGTCCGTCACCGGGTGCCGATGATGTCGCTGGACAACGCCTTCAGCTTCGACGAGCTGGTGGCCTGGGGCAAGCGGATGGAGCGCTACATCGGCGTGGGCGGAGAGCCGGGAAACGGCTCGGCCAACGTCGCCTACGTCTGCGAGCTGAAGATCGACGGGATCGCGTGCTCGCTGCTGTACGAGGACGGCCGCTACGTGCGGGGGGCGACGCGGGGCAACGGCGTGGTCGGCGAGGACGTGACCGAGAACGTGCGCACGATCACCGTCGTCCCGGACCGGCTGGCCGTCGACGACCCGCCCGCGGTGCTCGAGGTCCGGGGGGAGGTCTACATGCCGATCTCGGCGTTCGAGGAGCTCAACCAGCGCCAGGGCGAAGCCGGGCTGCGCCTGTTCTCCAACCCCCGCAACTCCGGCGCAGGGTCGTTGCGGCAGAAGGACCCGAAGGTCACCGCCAGCCGCGAGCTGCGGTTCTGGGCCTACCAGCTGGGCGAGATCGAGGGCGGCCCGAGGTTCCGCAGCCACTCCGAGACGCTGGAGTACCTCGGCCGGGCCGGGCTGCCCATCAACCCCGAGATCGAGAAGGTCGACAGCCTGGAGGAGGTCTTCGCGTACTGCAACCGGTGGCTCGCCCACCGCCACGACCTCGGGTACGAGATCGACGGTGTGGTCGTCAAGGTCGACGACCTGGCCCAGCGGGAGGAGCTCGGGTCGACGTCGAAGTCGCCCCGGTGGGCCATCGCCTTCAAGTTCCCGCCCGAGGAGGCCACCACCCTGCTGAAGGACATCATGGTGTCGATCGGCCGGACCGGGAAGGCCACGCCGTTCGCGCAGCTCGAGCCGGTGCGGGTGAGCGGTTCGACCGTGCAGTTGGCCACCCTCCACAACGAGGACCAGGTGCGGGTCAAGGACGTCCGTCCCGGCGACACGGTGACCGTCCGCAAGGCCGGCGACGTCATCCCCGAGGTTGTCGCGCCCGTCCTGTCGAAGCGACCCGAGGGTCTGCCCGAGTGGTCGTTCCCCGACCACTGCCCGGTCTGCGGGCAGCCGCTGGTGCGGGCCGAGGGCGAGAGCGACACCTTCTGCGTCAACGTGGACTGCCCGGCCCAGCGCGACGGCCGCATCGGGCACTTCGCCTCCCGGGGCGCAATGGACATCGAGGGCCTCGGTGAGAAGCGGGTGGTGCAGCTGACGTCGGCCGGGCTGCTGGCCGACCCCGGCGACATCTACACGTTGACGTACGACGCACTGATGGCCCTCGAGGGCTTCGCCGACATCTCGGCCCGCAACCTGCTGGACGCCGTCGAGACGTCGAAATCGCGGCCGCTGCCGAACCTGCTGATCGGCCTGAGCATCCGCCATCTCGGCGGTCGAGGCGCCGAGGTCCTGGCCGAGGCGTTCGGCTCGCTCGACCGCATCATGGAGGCGACGGAGGAGGAGATGGCGGTCACGCCGGGCGTGGGCCCGGTGATCGCCAAGAGCGTGCACGAGTTCTTCGCCCTCGATCGCAATCGGGCCGTCGTGGAGAAGCTGCACGCCGCGGGCGTGAACTTCCAGGGTGTGGCCCGCTCGACGCTGCCCCCCACCCTGGCGGGCAAGGCGGTCGTGGTGACGGGCACGCTGGAGTCGATGTCGCGCGAGAAGGCGGTCGAGGCGGTGAAGGCGCGCGGCGGCGCGTCGCCGGGCAGTGTGTCGAAGAAGACGGCGTACCTGGTCGCCGGCACGGAGCCGGGCGCGGCCAAGGTCACCAAGGCGCAGGAGTGTGGTGTGCCGGTGATCGACGAGGCCGCGTTCCTGCGCCTGCTCGAGTCGGGAGACGTGTGACCAACGAGATCGGGCTGGTGTCGGTCAACGTGTCCCGGCCGAAGTACCTCGGCGACCACCGGGGCGAGCGGGTCACCAGCGCCATCGCCAAGCTGCCGGTCACGGCCGAGCACCTGTCGCTCGACCGGTTGAACCTGGAGGGCGACGGCCAGGCCGACCTGGAGGTGCACGGCGGCCCGGACAAGGCGGTGTACGCCTACGCGTCCGAGCACCTCACGGCGTGGGCCGACGAGCTGGGCGTGGGGCCGCTCGGGCCGGCCGCCTTCGGGGAGAATCTCAGCACCACAGGCGGGACCGAGGCCGACGTCTGCATCGGCGACCGGTGGATCTGGGGCGACGCCGTGCTCGAGGTCTGTCAGCCCCGGTCGCCCTGCTACAAGCTGGCCATCCACCGCGGCCGGGGCGACATCGGCCGGCGGCTGCGCACCTCCGGCCGCTCCGGCTGGTACCTGCGGGTCCTGCAGCCGGGTCGGGTTCCGGTCGCCGGGCCGATCACCGTCGAGCCGCATCCGGTCGGGGCGACGGTGCGGCTCGTCCACGACGCCGGCTATCCCGGCGGCCCGCCCGCCGACGTGATCGAGGCCCTGCTCGAGCTGGACCCGTTGGCCGACGAGTGGAAGTGGCGACTGGCGGCCCGGCTGCCCGACTGAGCTCGCGGGGACGGGGCTCGCCTCAGAGCGCGGCGCGGATACGGTCGGCGACGGCCGCCATCTCGGCGTCGTCGGCGTAGCGCTGGCGGGGCCAGAAGAAGCCGCGCAGCCCGTCCTTGCGACGCCTGGGCACCACGTGGACGTGCAGGTGGGGGACGCTCTGGCTGACCGAGTTGTTCATGGCGACGAAGGTGCCGTGGGCTTCCAACGCCGTTTCGACGGCGCGGGCGACGCGCTGGGTCGCCGCGAACAACGGTTCGATCATCGCCGCAGGCAGGTCCGAGAGGGTCTCGTAGTGGTCCCGCGGGACGAGCAGGACGTGGCCGGGGAAGACGGGACGGGCGTCCAGGAAGGCGACCGTGCGGTCGTCGGAGGCGACGACCTCGGCCGGTGTCTCTCCGGCGACGATGGCGCAGAAGACGCAGCCGGGTTGGCTCAGCTGAGCTGGAAGCACCAGCGGTAGGAGGCGGAGTCCTCCCGGGGGTCGCCGATGTGGCGGTAGAAGACGGTGGCGCAGTGCGGACCGGGCTGGAACGTCCCGAAGTCGCTGCCCGGGCTCGGCTTCAGGGTGACGGTGTTCAGGGCGTCGACGAACTGCGTCTGGTCCTCGGGCACCTCGACGCCATCGATGGCCAGGTAGCCGGTGTAGCCGGGGGCGAGATCGGCCACGACTGCGACCTGGCGCAGCTCCAGGTTGCCCGGGACCGGGAAGACCGATTCGATCGCCGGCGGCGTGTTCGTGAGCCCGCCCTGTTTCGGTGCCGAGAAGGCGAAGATCAGGCAACCCACGGCGACGGCGGCCACCAGGGTCATGATGATGCGACGTTTCACGACCACCATTGTCCCCCAGCGTGGTCACCAGCTGCGTGCAGAGGCACCGCCGGGGCGCCCGCTGTGATTGCCAGTGGTTGCGCAGCCGCGCACGGTACCCTTGGGCGTGGCTTCGACTCGGATCGCGGACCACCTCGGTCGCGTCCTGGGGGGGCGGTACCGGCTGTTGGCGCCGATCGGGACCGGCGCGTCCGCCCACGTGTTCCTCGCCGACGACGTGCGCCTGCGCCGCCGGGTGGCCGTCAAGATCCTCCACCCGGCCCTGGCCGACGACGAGGCGTTCCTCCGGCGCTTCCGGGCCGAGGCCCGCGCCGCCGCCGCGCTGAACCACCCCCACGTCATGGCCGTGTTCGACTGGGGCGAGGAAGCCGACGGCCCCTACCTCGTGTCGGAGTACCTCGGCGGCGGAAGCCTGCGGGCCGTGCTCGACCGCGGCCGCCGCCTGACCCCGTCGCAGGCCCTGATGGTCGGCCTGGAGGCGGGCAAGGCCCTGGCGTACGCCCACGGCCGCGGCCTGGTCCATCGCGACATCAAACCGGCCAACCTTCTGTTCGACGAGGACGGCCGGCTGCGGATCGCCGACTTCGGACTGGCCCGAGCCCTTGCCGAAGCAGCCTGGACCGAGCCGGTCGGAGCGGTGCTCGGCACCGCCCGCTACGCGTCGCCCGAGCAGGTGCGGGGCGTGCCGGTCGATGGCAAGGCCGACGTGTACTCGCTCGCCGTCGTGCTGGTGGAGGCGGTCACCGGACGGGTCCCGTTCGCGGCGGAGACCACCGTGGCCACCCTCGTCGGCCGGTTGGAGACGCCTCTGGAGGCCCCGCCCGAACTGGGCCCGCTCGGCCCGGTGGTGGCCCGCGCCGGGCGCCCGGATCCGGCCGAGCGCCTCGACGCGGTGGCCTTCGCCGCCGCGCTGCAGGCGGTGGCCCGCGAGCTGCCGGCGCCGCAACCCCTCGACCTGGCCGGACCGGCGACGTTCGACGAACAGCACCTGGCCGCCCACGACAGCGATCCGACCGACATCGGGTCCCGCCCGGCCGGCAACGGCAACGGCAGGAACAAGGCGCCGGACACGCGGACGAACGGTGCGCCGACCGCGACCGTGCCGGCGGTCGACGACCTCGACGCGACCCGCGTGACCGGCGCGGCCGCCGCAACCGACACCGTGGTCACCGCCGGAGCCCCGGCCCAGTCCGACCCGAACCCCACCGCGATCCTCGCCGTCCCCCCGCCCGCGCCGGCGCCGGCGCGGGGACGGTCCGCACGCAAGGCGCCCGAGCAGGCCCAGGTCACCGCGGTGCTGACGTCGCGCAAGGGTCGGCGCCGGCGCCGGTGGCCGTGGATCGTGCTGCTGGTCGTCGCCCTGCTCGGTGGCGGCGCCGCCGCGGCCACTCTGCTCGCCGGCCAGGGACGGCCGAGCCATCCGGTTCCCGACGTGACCGGCAAGGACCAGGCGACGGCCGAAGGGCTGCTGCGGGCGGCCCGCTTCGTTCCCTCGATCGACGAGCAGTACGTGGACGCCAGCACGCCGGGCACCGTGACCGGCCAGACGCCCAAGGCCGGCACGCGCGCCGACGGCAAGCCGGTGACCCTCAAGGAGGGCAAGGCGGTCACCATCGTCGTGTCCAAGGGGCCGCCGCCCACCCCTGTGCCCGTGCTCAGCGCCATGACCGAGGCCCAGGCCAAGGCCGAGATCGAGCGGGTGGGCCACGTGCCCGGCGCGGTGAACCGCCCCTACGACGAGAACGTGGTGGCGGGCCAGGTCATGGACTGGACGCACAAGGGCGAGTCGCCGCCCAAGGGGGCGACGATCGACCTCACCGTGTCCGCCGGCCCCGCGCCGCGCATCATCCCGAGCCTGTCCGGGATGACCTACGACCAGGCCGCCGCCGCCCTCCAGGCCAAGGGATTGGTCGTGGCCCGGGCGCCCGACCAGTACAACGACGACGACAGCACCGCGGGCAAGGTCGTCGCCGCCTCCCCGAGCCAGGGCTCGTCGGTGGCCCGGGGCGACACCGTCACCCTGTCGGTCTCCAAGGGTCGCCCCGAGGTGCCGGCGCTGAACGGGCTGTCGGTCGACGACGCCAAGGCCAAGCTGGCCACCGTCGGCCTCACACTCGGCGGGACCTACGGCCCGGGCGGCGGCAAGATCTTCCTCGTCACGCCGTCGGCCGGGACCAAGGTGAAGCCGGGCAGCTCGGTCGACGTCTTCATCCTGTGACGCTGGACGGCCGCGTCGCCGTCGTCACGGGTGCGGGCCGGGGGATCGGGCGGGAGCACGCGCTGCTCCTCGCCGCCGAAGGGGCGCGGGTGGTCGTCAACGACGTCGACCGGGATCCGGCCGAGGAGGTGGCGGCGGCCATCCGGGCGACGGGCGCCGAAGCGGTCGTGGTTCTCGGCGACGTCGCCGACTGGGACACCGGCCGCCGCCTGGTGGGCGGGGCGGCCGCCGCCTTCGGTGACCTCGACGTGCTGGTGAACAACGCCGGCAACCTGGCCGACCGCTACCTCGTCGACATGACCGAGGACGAGTGGGACCGGGTGGTCCGGGCCCACCTCAAGGGCCACTTCGTCCCCACCCGGTGGGCGGCGGCGTGGTGGCGGGACCGGTCC
>DATASA010000036.1:0-2148 GCA_036269435.1 Acidimicrobiales bacterium
GACCCCACGACGACATAGCGGGGCGCCCCGTCCCCGTCGCGCACCGCCTTCTCCTGCAGGCGCGACTTGTGGTCGAAGTCGTCGGGCTCCTCGCCGGCCCGGGCGATCGCCGTCCCGAGCTCGCGCAGCACCAGGTCACGGGCGGCCTCCCACCCGGCGTCGAGATACACCGCACCGAGGATCGCCTCGAACGCGTCCGACAGGATCGACGCCTTCAGGCGCCCGCCCGAGCCCTCCTCGCCCCGACCCAGCAAAAGGACGTCGCCCACCCCGAGGCGACCCGCCACCAGCGCCAGCACCCGCGCGTTCACGACGGCGCTGCGCACCTTCGCCAGCTTGCCCTCGGGAAAATCTGGATACCGCTCGAAGCAGTACTCGGCGACCACGAGCCCCAGCACGGCATCGCCCAGGAACTCCAACCGCTCGTTCGACGGCGCACCGCCCTCCCGCTCGCCGCACCAGCTGCGATGCGCGAGGGCGTGTTGGAGGAGGCTCAGGTCGCCGAAGGCATGGCCCAGCCGAGCGGCCAGCACGGCCGCGCCCTCAGCCCCGGTGTCATCCCTGTTGGAGCTTGGCGTAGACGTAGTCAACGGCGTCACGGACCGTGCGCAGGTCCTCGAGATCCTCGTCATCGATGCGGAAGCCGACGGTGCGCTCCCCCAACTCCTCCTCGAGCCCCTCCACCAGCTCGATCAGGGCGAGGGAGTCGGCGTCGAGATCCTCCACGAAGGAAGCCCCTTCGGTGATCGACGAGGGATCGGTCTCCAAAATGTCGGCCAGCTGGTCCCTGATCAGCTCGAACACCCCGTTCCGATCGAGGGGGCCCTGGTTGGTGTGGGTCTCGGCTGGCACGCCGCCCAGTGTAGGTGTCACGCGCGTGGAATTGCCCGTTTACCCCCCCTGGGCAGGACTTTTGGCCAATCGCCGAATTCGCCGATTTCGCCTCCGGCCGGCCCCGCCCGACCGCCGGACCCCCGCCGGGGCGTCCCCCGACCCTCCGCCGGCCCTCAGGCGCCTTCGGCGCCCTCGCCCCCCTCGGCGGGCCGCACGGCGGCCGCCACCTGCTCGACCAGGCCCCGCGTGGCGCACTCGTGGGCCACCAGCACGGCGTTCATCATCGCCGTGGCGTTCGACGAGCCGTGGCTGATGACGCACACCCCGTCGGTCCCGAGCAGCAGGGCGCCGCCGGTGTTCTCCGGCTCGAACTGGGCCGCCAGGGGCAGAAGGTGCGGCAGCAGGGCTTCGGCCGCCGTCCGGGTCTCGTCGTCGGTGCCGAAGACGCCGAGCATCGTGTCGAAGAGGAAGCGCAGCGAGCCCTCGAGGGTCTTGAGCGTGACGTTGCCGGTGAACCCGTCGGTCACGATGACATCGGCCGGCGACGGCAGCAGGTCCCGTCCCTCGAGGTTCCCCACGAACTCGTAGGTCCCGTGCGGACCGGCCGCGTCCTCGACCAGCAGCTTGTGCGTCTCCTTGACCAGCGGCGTCCCCTTCGTCGGCTCCTCGCCGATGGAGAGCAGGCCGACGCTCGGCGACTCGGTCCCGAACCGCGCCGAGACGTAGGCGGCGCCCATCTGCGCGAACTGCACGAGCATGGCGGGCGTGCACTCGGCGTTGGCGCCGGCGTCGACCAGCACGGCCGGCGTGCGGCCGAGCCGCGGCAGCGGCGTGGCGATGCAGGGCCGGACGACCTTGGGCAAACGGCCCATGCGCAGCAGCGCCGAGGCCATGGTCGCCCCGGTGTTGCCGGCCGAGACCATGGCCGACGCTTTGCCGTCGCGCACCAGCTCGGCGGCGCGCACGAGCGACGAGTCCTTCTTGCGACGCACGCCGCCGGCCGCGTCCTCGTCCATGGCGATGACCTCGCTGCACCCCACGAGATCGAGGCCCATGGTGTCGCCCACCTGCTCGGGCGGCCCCACCAGCACGATGCCGATGCCGTGCTCGGTGGCGGCGCGCTTGGCGCCCTCGACGATGTCGCCCGGGGCCTTGTCGCCGCCCATGGCGTCGACGGCGACGGGGAGCTTGGCCAGTGCCTCGGGCGACGGACGCTCGCCCCGGCGGCTCAAGTCAGTCGACCTCGACGGCCTGGCGACCCTTGTACCAGCCGCAGCTGGGGCAGACGACGTGGGGGGTCTTGGCGGCCTGGCA
>DATASA010000037.1:0-36545 GCA_036269435.1 Acidimicrobiales bacterium
CCCGGCCGGTGAGGTACTCGACCTTGGCCGGAAGCGGATTCGCGCCGCGACCGGTCGAGAACTCGATCCCGTCGAAGGCGTTGCTGTAGACCGGCCCGGCGGCCGCCTTCAGCCGGGCCAGGACCGGCGACGTCCGCCACGCGGCCGCGGTGTAGCCCCGCCGGGAAAGCCCGCCGTCGGACAGGCCCCCGGCCGTCCACGCCACGGCACCGGCCACCTGGGCGACGACCACCGCGCCGGCCAGGGCGACGACGGGGGCGACGGTCCGGTGGCGGTGCAGCCACACCGCCGCCAGGACGATGACGACCACATGGAGCGGGGCGAGGAACCGGGCGTCGAGCCGCCCGGTGGCGTCGGTCACCAGCCGGTTGGCCACGACCACCACCAGGTACGCGACCCCGAAGCAACCGAGCAGCCACGGCGTCGCCGACGACGCGGACGACGCCGACGCCGCGGACGATGCCGGCGACCCTCGCCGGGCCGGCGGGCCACCGACGACGACGGCGACGCCGACTCCCACCACGACGGCGATGGCGAGCAGGAGGCCGAGCGGGGGCCCGGGCCAGGCCAGGATCCAGCGGGTCACCGGCCGCGCCGCCTGGCCGAGGTAGTCCAGGCCGAACGCGTGCCACGCGAACGAGCGGTCGTCCGCGCCCTTGGCCCGGCCGGCCCAGGCCAGGAACCCCACTGCGGGCGCCGTCGCCACCACGCCGAACACGGCCGCCTCGACCGCCCCGTGCCACCGCCGTCGCCTGCCGAACCGGAGCAGCGCGGCCACCCCGGCCACGACGAGCGCGGCGCCGACGTACCGGGTGAGCAATGCGCCCGCGGCCAGCACGGACGCGGCGGCCAGCCACCCGTAGGACCGCGCCGGTCCTCCGGGCTGGCGCCGGACGGCGTCGAGGTGCGTGCCGAGGGCGCCCAGGGCGGCCACGGCCAGCAGCAGGAACAGCGGCTCGCTGAGCGCCGAGCCGGACGCGGCGAGCAGGTCGACCGACGCGGCCGCGGCGACCGACGCGGCCAGGGCGGCGACTCCGGAACCGGTCAGCCGGCCGACCAGGAGGCCGACCAACAGGACGACCCCGCCGACGGCCGCGACGTTGACCACCCGGGCCGCGGTCAGAGGGTCGCAACCGAGTCGGGCGACGGCGGCCAGCACCAGCGGGAACAGCGGCGGGAAGTGCCCGACCGGCGGCAGGCCGGCGGGCGGGGTCAGCCCCCGACCGGCCACCAGGTTCCGGGCCGTCCCCACGTACGACACCGCGTCCGGGCTGACGTAGACACCCTTCCCCGTGGCGGCCACGACCGCGGCCATCGCCGCCACCGCCGGCACCCCGGACCACCAGCGCGCCACGGCGACGCCGCGGCGCGTCACCGCGCTCAGGTGATTCGGGCGACGAAGCCCTCGAGCTGGCGGAGGTTGCGGCATTCGAAGACACCGTCGCACTGCGCGCCGTACTCGGAGACGATCGAGTCGCCGGTGTCCCAGTACGACCGGGGCTCGGGGTTCAGCCACCACACCCGCCGGGCCCGCCGCTGCAGCTCGCCCAGCACCCAGGCGTTGGCCGCGTGGTAGTTGTTCCGGGCGTCGCCGAGCACGACGACCGAGGTCCGGGGCCCGACCTCGCGGCCCCACCGGGTCCAGAACGACGCCAGGGCGCGGCCGTAGTCCGAGTGGCCGTCGGCGGCTACCACGTCGGCCTCCGCGTTGACCCGGGCGAGCGCCTCGGCCAGGTCGTCGGTGCCGGTGAACAGGCGGGTGACCTCGTCGATCCCGTCGATGAACACGAACGTCCGCACCGCGGAGAACTCGCCGGCCAGCGCGTGGACGAGTTGCAGGGTGAAACGGGCGAAGGTGGCCACCGACCCCGAGACGTCCGCCAGCACGACGATCTCCGGCTTGTGCGGATGGGGCCGCCGGAACGTCGGGTCGGCCGGTACGCCGCCGGTCGACAGCGAACGGCGCAGCGTGCGCCGGAAGTCCAGCCGGCCGTGCCGACCCTGACGTCGGCGGCGGGCCAGGCGGGCGGCCATCCGCCGGGCGAGCGGCCGCAGCGACCGGTGCAGCGCGGCCAGGTCGTCGCGGCTGGCGTGGAGGAAGTCGACGTCCTCGGGCAGCGGGCGGCGTACCGACCTGGCAACCGCCTGCGGCCCCCGATCGGCCACCAGCCGGCGCCGGACCTCGGCCTCCACCTCCTCGCGCACGCGCCGGGCCCCCACCATCAGGTCGTCCCGCTCCAGCCAGCCGGCCCCGGCGAGCAGTCGGGCCAGGGCGCCGTCGAGGTCGAGCAGGCGCAGGGTCTGGAACACGTACGCGCTCCCCCGCACGCCGCGCCCCGCCTCCATGCCGGCCAACCGGGCGACCGCCTGGCGGGCCACCCGTCGCACGGCGTCTTCGTCGCCCGAGCGCAGCGCCTCGTCCAGCAGCGACGCCAGGTCGACGTCGAGCCCGCCCGCGTCGGCGCCGTCGGCCCCCGGCGCGACGGAGAAGTACGACTCGAAGACGGCGTCGAACGCGAGGCGGTGTTCCGCCCGTTTGACCAGCGTCGCGGCCATCGCCACCCGCAGCGCCTGCCGGTCGTCCAGGGGGACGTGGACGATGGCCTGCATGGCGTCGACGTTCTCGGTGAGCGACACCGGCAGCCCGGCGGCGCGCAGCTCGCCGACGAAACCGGCCAGCAGGTCGAGCACGGAGGCCCGCTCAGCCCGTCGCGGTCCTGAGCTCCCGGGCCGCGGCGGCGATGTCGGCCCGGTGCTTCAGCAGGACGTGCAGCGTGGAGGCGGTGACCTCGGCGTCGAGCGTGTCGACGCCGAGGATCACCAGCGTCCGGGCCCAGTCGATCGTCTCCGACACCGAGGGCGGCTTGCGCAGGTCGAGCAGCCGCAGGCTCCGCACGATCCGGGCCACCTCGCCGGCCAGGTGGGCCGGCAGCTCCGGCACGCGGGCGAGCACGATCTCCCGCTCCCGTTCGACGCTCGGGTAGTCGAGGTGCAGGAACAGGCAGCGGCGCTTGAGCGCTTCGGACAGGTCGCGCGTCGCGTTCGAGGTGAGGAACACCAGCGGTATCCGGGTGGCGACCACCGTCCCCATCTCCGGGACCGACACCTGCCAGTCGGAGAGGACTTCGAGCAGCAGCGCCTCGGTCTCGACCTCCACCCGGTCGACCTCGTCGATCAGCAGGACCACCGGTTCGTCGGCGCGGATTGCCTCCAGCAGCGGTCGGGCCAGCAGGAACTCCTCGGTGAAGATGTCGTCCTCGATCGCGGCCCACGACGTCGCCGCGCCTTCGCCGGCCTGGATGCGCAGGAGCTGCTTGCGGTAGTTCCACTCGTACAGGGCCTTCGACTCGTCCAGGCCCTCGTAGCACTGCAACCGGACCAGGCGGCTGCCGGCCCACCGGGCGACGGACTTGGCCAGCTCGGTCTTGCCCGTCCCCGCCGGGCCCTCCACAAGCACCGGCTTGTCGAGCCGATCGGCGAGGAACACCACGCCCGCCGTCTCGGCGTCGGCCAGGTAGTCGACCGAAGCCAGCCCCTCACTGACCGCCCCGATCGACTCGAAGCGCTCGGCCACTCAGGTCCGAATCTGGCCGTCGCCGGTGACGACGTATTTCAGGGTCGTCAGCTCCCGCAGGCCCATGGGGCCGCGGGCGTGGAGCTTCTGGGTGCTGATGCCGATCTCGGCACCGAAGCCGAACTGCTCGCCGTCGGTGAACCGGGTCGACGCGTTGATGACCACCGAGGCGGCGTCGACCTCCCGCGCGAACCGCCGTGCGGTGGCCAGGTCGCGGGTGCAGATGGCCTCGGTGTGCCCGGTGCCGTACCGGTTCACGTGGGCGATGGCGTCGTCGAGCGAGTCGACCACGGCCACCGACAGCTTGAGGTCCAGGAACTCGGCGCCGAAGTCGTCCTCGGTGGCCGCCGCCATCGAAGGGACGAGGCGCCGGGCCCGCTCGTCGCCGACCAGCGCGACTCCGGCCAACGCGGCCGCGGCCCGGGGTAGGAACTCGCCGGCGACGGAGGCGTGCACCACCAGCGACTCGGCCGCGTTGCACACCGACGGCCGCTGGGTCTTGGCATTGACGACGATGTCGAGGGCCTGGTCCAGGTCGGCGGCCGCGTCGACGTAGGCGTGGCAGTTGCCGTCGCCATCGATCACGTAGGGGACGGTGGCGTGCTCGAGGATGGCCCGGATGAGCGACGGGCCACCCCGGGGGATCAGGCAGTCGATCGACTCCCGCAGCCGCATGAACTCGACCGCGGTTTCGTGGCGGACGTCCTCGACCAGCAGCAGCGCGTCCGCAGGCAGGCCGGCCTTTCCCAGGCCCTCCCGCAGGGCGCCGGCGATGGCGACGTTCGACGCCAGCGCGCCCCCCGACCCTCGCAGGAAGGCGGCGTTGCCCGACTTCAGGCACAGGCCGAAGGCGTCGCTGGTGACGTTGGGCCGGTTCTCGTAGATGATCGCCACCACGCCGAGCGGTACCCGCACCTTCTCGATGACCAGGCCGTTCGGGCGGGTCCACCCCGCCGTGACCTCGCCCACGGGATCCGGCAGCGCCGCCACCTGACGGAGCCCGTCGGCCATGGCGTCGACCCGGGCCGGGGACAGCCGCAGGCGGTCGACGACGGTGGCCGGGCTCCCACTCGCCTCGGCCCGGGCCACATCGGCTGCGTTGGCGGCCAGCACGTCGTCGACCGCGGCCGCGAGCACGTCGGCTGCGGCCTGCAGGGCCGCGTCCTTGGCTGCGCTGGAGGCGGTGGCCAGCACCCGGGAGGCAGCCTTGGCCCGCCGTCCGAGCTCGGTCAGGGATGCGGGGACGGACGTCACCGCCACGACGTTACCGGCCGTCGCTTCTCATCCCTCGCCCATTTCGGCCGATCCCTCGTCCATGTCGGCCGACTCGTCGTCCATGTCGCCCGATTCGTCGTCCATGTCGGCGAGGAAGCGGTCGGCCTCCTCCGGGGTCCGCCCCTCGCTGATGAGCCGGTCACGGAGGAACTCGAGGAGCTGCTCGTGGGTCGGCTCGGTCTCGACACCGAAGCGGGCCTGCACGGCCAGGGCGATGTCGATCAGGTCGTCGTGCAGCGCCTGCATCTCGGGTGACGACAGGTCGGCCCGCGGCGCCGGTTCGACGATGGGCCCGGTGAGCGGTAGCCCCGCCCACTTCCACGCCAACAGGCCGCCGTCCAGGCTGTGGGCGTCGAAGCCCTCGCCCCGCAGGAGCTCGGCCGCGTCGTCGGACCGGGTACCGGCCCGGCAGACGGTCACGACGATGCGGTTCCGGTCCAGCTCGGCGGCCCGCTCGGCCAACTCCTCCTCGGGGATGTGCAGGGCACCGTCGATGTGGCCGGCCTGCCACTCGTTGACGAGGCGCACGTCGACCAGCTGCACCTCGCCAAGGCGCTTCGCAACCGTTCCGGTATCCATCGTCCGAGCGTACGCGAGCCGGGCAGAGTCGGTCCCCGGTGGCGGCCCGAGCGACCGCGACCGGTCTGGCCGCCGGTGTAGCGTCGATGCGTGCGATCGGGGGCGGGCACGTTCAGCCTTGGACGCGTCCGGGTGACGATCGTCCTGGCCGTCCTCTCCGTCGTTGCCGCGGCCGGTGCGGCCAGCGGCTCGACGCCCGCACGGGTGGTCTCGGCGCCGGCCCGGTTCTTCTTTCCCGGCACGTTCGGAGACGCGCCGGCCGCCGCGCAGCCGACCACCACCACGACCGCCCCCCCGTGCCAGCCCGCGGCCACCCTCCACCAGCGGGCGGCCGAGGTACTGATGGTCGGGCTGCCCAACGTCACCGAGCCCACGGCCCCGCTGGTCGACGAGGTCCTGCAACTGGGCGTCGGCGGCGTCTACATCAGCGGCGCCAACGTCGACACGCGGGCCCAGGCCACCCGCCTTATCTCCGACATGAAGGCCCGCTCGCCCCACCCGCTGATCGTGTCCACCGACGAGGAGCCCGGTCGGGTCACCAGCTTCGGGCAGATCATCGGCTACACCTCGTCCCCCCGGCGCCTGGCCCGCGAGCAGTCGCCGACGTACGTGCGCCAGCTCGCGCAGACCCAGGCCACCGGCCTCGCCTCCATGGGCGTCACCCTCGACCTCGCCCCGGTCGCCGACCTGGACGGAGGACCCTCCGACGCCACCATCGGCGACCGGTCGTTCTCCACCGACCCGGCCGTGGCCGCCGCGTACTCGTACTCGTACGCCCTGGGACTGGCCGACAAGGGGGTGGGCGCGGTGGCGAAGCACTTCCCGGGACGGGCCCAGGCCCAGGGCGACGACCACCTCGGCAAGATCACCTCCTCGGAGACGCTCGACCAGCTGACCGCATCCGACCTCAAGCCGTTCGGCGACCTCATCCAGAAGGGCATTCCCGTCGTCATGGTCAGCAACGTCGACTACCTCGGGCTCGACCCGACGGAGCCGGCCAGCATGTCGCCGCGCGCCTACGAGCTCCTGCGCCAGATGGGCTTCCAGGGCGTCGCCATCACCGTCTCGGTCGGCATGGGTGCGGTCAACCAACGGTGGGACTGGGCCGAGGCCGCGGTCAAGGCCATCGAGGCCGGCGCCGACGGCGTGCTCACCACCGACGGCACCTTCGCCAAGGACATGGTCCACGGCCTCGTCGTCGCGGTACAGAAAGGAGAGCTGAGCGAGGACCGGCTGAACCAGGCCGCCGGCCGCATGATCGCACTCGCCGGGGGCGATCCCATGGCGTTCGCGTGCCAATCCGTCGCACTTCCGAAGCTTCAATCGCAGCCCTAGGAGGACCCATGACCGCAAGCCACCGTCACCCTCGCCACTCGCTCGCCTGCATCGTCCCTCCCGACCTTCTGCGCGACGTGATCCGGGACGGGACGAAGGCAGAGCGCGACTCGGCCGCCGACACGATGGCCATCGACCAGACCTTCAGGACGCTGCGGGCCGCCTTCGCCGCCACCCTGGCCGCCAGCCCCACGGTCATGCTCCCCATGGGCGGAGCGGGAGGCACGCCCCACCGGACCATCTACGACCAGCAGCACAGCAACCAGGTCGCCCTGGGCACGGTGGCCCGCACCGAAGGGTCCAAGGCGGTCAAGGACGTCGCCGTCAACCAGGCCTACGACGGCTTCGGCGCCACCTACAACTTCTACTGGAAGGTCCTCGGCCGCAACTCGATCGACAACGCGGGCATGCCGATCCTCGGCCTCGTCCACTACTCGACCAACTACAACAACGCGTTCTGGGATGGCCAGGGCCACATGTTCTTCGGCGACGGCGACGGCCAGCTCTTCACCAACATGACCAACTCGTTCGACGTCATCGGCCACGAGCTGACCCACGGCGTGACCCAGTACGAGGCCAACCTCGTCTACCAGGGCCAGTCCGGCGCTCTGAACGAGTCCCTCTCCGACGTGTTCGGGTCGCTCGTGAAGCAGTACGCCAAGAAGCAGACCGCCGAGACGGCGAACTGGCTGATCGGCGACGACATCGTCGGCGAGACGCTGAAGCCGGCGCTGCGCTCCATGAAGGCGCCCGGCACGGCGAACAAGTACGACAAGCAGCCGGCGGACATGGACCACTACCAGAACACGGCGTCGGACAACGGTGGCGTCCACAACAACTCCGGGATCCCGAACCACGCCTTCTACGTCGTCGCCACCACCATCGGCGGCAAGTCCTGGGACAAGGCCGGCCGCATCTGGTACGACGCCGTCCGCGACCCGCAGGTCAAGCCGACCAGCGGGTTCAAGGCGTTCGCCCGGGCCACGGTGCGCCAGGCCGGCCTGCGGTTCGGCACAACGTCGGCCGAGGTCGACGCGGTCAAGGCCGGGTGGGACCAGGTCAAGGTGCCCTACTAGCACGTGGGCCAGCACGTCCGACTCACGCGCAGCGGCGGGCTGGCAGGTCTCGAGATGGTCGCCGCGGTGGACGTCGACGACCTGCCGGGCCCCGACGCGGCGCGCCTGCGAGAGGCACTGGGCAAGCTCGACTTCGCCCGCCCGGCCCGCGGCCAGGCCGGTCCCGGGGGCCCGGACCGCTACCAGTACGACCTGGTCGTCACCGACGGGAAGCGGCGGTCGCTCACCGCCCACGAGCCGGACCTGAGCCCGGAGCTGCAGAGCGTCATCGACGTCCTGCTGCCACTGGCCAAGCCCGAGTAGCGGTACCCTTTCCGCCATGCTCGTCCGCCGGCGGCCGTTTGGGCGCCGCTCGGGGCTGGAGGGGCGTGGCCTGGTCGTCGTCGCGGTGCTGGTGGCCCTCCTGGGCGCCCCGCTGGCCGTCGTGGGCTGGATGCACGTGCACCGCGTGTCGGCGACCGCGGCCAGCGGCCGGTTCGACCCCAACGTGATCAGGGCCGCGGCCATCCCGGTCGTCCCCCAGCTCGACCCGGAACCGGCCGTCACGACCACCACCGTGCCCGACCCGGCCGCGTCGCTCGTCACCGTCCCGGGCAGCAAGCTGCGCCGGGGCGTGGCCCGGCCCATCTCTTCGCCCGCCACCGTCGCCGACGTCAAGGTCGCCAAGATCGGGCTCTACAGCACCCCGGGCGAGGCGGACCCCGACGACAGCTTTTCCAACCCGACCTGGGAGGGCCTGCCCCTCGTCTTTCTGGTGCAGCAGCGCCAGGGGGACTGGCTGGAGGTCCAGCTGAACACCCGGCCGAACCAGACCACGGCGTGGGTCCGCGCCGCCGACGTCAGCCTGCGCCAGGTCACGCACCGGATCGTCGTCAGCCTCGCCGCCCGGTCGCTGACCGTCTACGACGGCCAGAACCCGGTGATGCAGGCGCCCGTCGCCATCGGCGATCCCTCCACCCCCACGCCGACGGGCAATTACTACATCGACGGCGCGGTGCGCACCCCCGACCCGACCGGCGTGTACGGCCCGTTCCAGCTGTCCGTCGCCGCCTTCTCCGAGGTCTTGATGACGTTCGGCAGCGGGGTGGGCCAGATCGCCATGCACGGTACCAACGCGCCCGGCCTCATCGGCTCGGCGGTGAGCAACGGCTGCCTGCGCATGAACAACGCCGACGTCACCCGCCTCGCCAACACCGTCGAGGTGGGGACGCCCGTCCAGATCAGCTGATCCGGGCCGAGCGCTGACGGTCAGCCGAGCGACGTCACCCACGCCCGGTTGAGCTGGTCGAAGGCGCCCCCGGAGGTACGCAGGTCGGCGGGAGCGCCGTCCTCGACGATGCGGCCGGCGTCGACGACCAGCACCCGGTCGGCGATGTCGAGCGTCGACAGCCGGTGGGCGATGATCACCGCGGTGCGGCCGGCCAGCAGCGTGCCCAGGGCGTCCTGGACCAGGCGTTCGTGCGGCGCGTCGAGCGACGACGACGCCTCGTCGAGGATGAGGACCTGCGGCGCGGCCAGAAAGGCGCGGGCGAAGGCGACGAGCTGGCGCTGGCCCGACGACAGCCGGCCGCCCCGCTTGCCGACCACGGTGTCGTAGCCCTGGGGCAGCCCCGCGAACAGCTCGTGGGCACCCACCGCCCGGGCCGCGGCCTCGACGTCGGCGCGATCGGCGTCGGGCCGGCCGAAGGCGATGTTGTCGGCCACGCTGCCGGTGAACAGGAACGCCTCCTGCGTCACCATGACCACCGCCTCCCGCAGCACCGGGGTGGGCAGCCGGCGGAGGTCGACGTCGCCCAGCAGCACCCGGCCCTCCGTCGGGTCGTAGAAGCGGGCCAGCAGTCGGGCGACCGTGCTCTTGCCCGCGCCGGTCTCGCCCACGACGGCCACCGTCTGCCCCGCGGGGATGTGCAGGTCCAGGCCGGCGAGCACCGGGCGGTCGGCGCGGTAGGCGAAGGCCACGCCGTCGAAGCGGACGTCGAGTGGCTCACCGGGCGGCACGGTCGCCTCCGTCCCGGGAGCCGGCTCGGCCACCGCCGGCTGCTCCTCCAGCACCCCGGAGAGCTTCTCCAGAGCGGCGGCGGCGGACTGGAACGTGTTGAAGAACTGGGCCAGGTCCTGCATCGGCTCGAAGAACCGGCGCAGGTACAGGAGCAGGGCCGCGAGCACGCCGACGGTGGTCGCCCCGTCGATCACCCGGTGGGCGCCGACGAACAGCGTCACCGCGACGGTGACCGAGCCGATGCCACGGGTCCCGGGGCCGAAGACGGCGGCCAGGCGGGTGGAGCGGATGTTGGCCGCCGCGTAGCGGGCGTTGACCTCCTCGAAGATGGCCTGGTTCCGACGCTCGCGCCGGAAGGCCTGCACCGCCCGGATCCCGCCCAGCGTCTCCACGAACTGGACGATCACCAGAGCCACCGCCGAGCGGGCCTCCCGGTACGTCCGGGCCGCCTGGCGCCGGAACCACGCGGTGATCGCGCACAGCAGCGGGAACGCACCGAGGGCGACCAGGGCCAGGGGCACGTCCAGCAGGAACATCACGACCACCGTGCTGAGCAACGACAGGACCGCGAACACGAGCTGCGAGATGCCCGTGTCCAGCAGCTCGTCGATGGCCTCGACGTCCGACGTCAGCCGGGCGACCACCCGCCCCGACGTGTACCGCTCGTGGAACGACAGGCTCAGGCGCTGGAAATGCCCGAACACCCGGGTGCGCAGGTCGAACAGCACGTCTTGGCCGATCCGGCCCGCGACCCGCACGAAGACGATCGTGAGCCCGGCCTGGGCGAGGGCGGCGGCAAGGTAGGCGGCCACCACCAGGAGAAGCGTGCGGGCGCTTCCCCCGTGCGTCAGCGGCGGGATGCCCCGGTCGATCCCCACCTTGACCAGGTAGGGGCCGACCATCTCCGAGACGGTCTCCAGCACGACGACGAGCCCCAGCCACCGCAGCGCCCGTCGGTGCGGGTGCAACAGCGAGCCCAGCAGGCGACGGCTTCGGGCCCGCAGGAAGGCGGCCACCCCTCCGCGCGCGTCCTCGAGGCGCTCGGCGGCGACGCCCCGCCAGGCGTCCTCGGCCCGGCCGCCGGCGGCGTTCACGCCACCTGTCCCACGCGCCCGGGCGCGCCGCCGTCGAGGCCGAGCACGGCCCGGTAGGAGGGCAGCGCGTGGACCAGCTCGGCGTGCTCGCCGACGGCGGTGATCCTGCCGCCCTCGAGGAAGGCGACCCGATCGGCCAGGGCGAGGGTCGACGGCCGGTGGACGGCGAGGATGGCCGTGCTGGAGGCGAGGACCTGGGCCAGGGCCTGCTCGACCAGGGCCTCGGTGTGCACGTCGAGCGACGACAGCGGGTCGTCGAGCACCAGAAGCGTGGGGCGCCCGACGATGGCCCGGGCCAGGGCCAGGCGCTGGCGCTGGCCGCCGGACAGCGACAGCCCTTGCTCGCCCACCCGGGTGTCGAGGCCCCAGGGCAGGTCGTGGACGAAGTCGGCCTGGGCGGTGGAGACGGCGGTGGCCAGCTCCTCGTCCGTCGCGTCGGGCCAGCCGAGCAGGAGGTTCTCCCGCACGCTGGCCGAGAACAGCAGCGGGTCGTCGAAGGCCACGCCGACGGCCCGCCGCAGGGAGGCCAGGGTGAGATCCCGTACGTCGTGCCCGTCGAGGGCCACGCTGCCCTCGGTGACGTCGTACAGCCGGGGAAGCAGCGACAGCAGCGACGTCTTGCCCGAACCGGTGACGCCGACCAGGGCCAGCGTCTCCCCCGGGCGCACGTCCAGGTCCACGCCCCGCAGGGCCCACCGGTCGCTGCCCGGGTAGCGGAACCCCACGCCCGACAGCCGGAGATGGCCGACGGGCGAGACGAGGTCGACCGCGCCGGGGCGGTCGTCGACCTCGGGGACGGTGTCGAGCACCTCGAAGATGCGTGCCGCCGCCGTCTCGGCCTCGCGGGCGTTGGCGACGATGCTCCCGAGCGACTCCATGGGCCACACGAGCAGGAGGACGAGCGACGTGAACGCGACGAGCCCGCCCAGTGAGAGCGAGCCGCGCCCGACCGCCAGGGAGCCGACCAACAGGACGCCGACCAGGGTGAGGTTGGGGACCAGGTCGATCAGCGACCAGAACGTGGCCCGCAGGTCGACGCTCTCGACCGACGAGCTCCGCAGCCGACCGGCGGAGGTGGCGTAGCGGCCGGCCACCAGGGGCGCCCGTCCGAAGGCCTTGATCACCCGGATGCCGGTGGCGGCCTCCTCGACGAGCGTGGTGAGGTCGCCCTGCTGGTCCTGCACCCGCCGGGACACGGCCGTGTAGCTGCGTCGGAACCGGGCCGACAGGAAGGTCAGCGGCACGATCGAGGCCGCGGTGACCACCGCCAGCGGCGCGTACATGCTGGCCAGCAGCCCGATCACGAAGACGAACGTGATCGAGTTGACAACCAGGAAGACGAGGCCGAACCCGACGAACCGGCGGATCACCGACAGGTCGGCCATGGCCCGCGACAGGAGCTGTCCCGACTGCCAACGGTCATGGAAGGACACCGGCAGCCGCTGGAGGTGGGCGTAGAGGTCGTTGCGCAGCGTCCGCTCGAACCCGTTGGCTGCGCCGGCCTGGACCCAGCGGCGCAGGAACGAAAGCAGGGTCTCCACCGCCCCGAGGGCCAGGACGAGCAGGGCCAGCGGCAGGAGCGCACCCCGCTCGCCTCGGGCGATGGGGCCGTCGACGATGCGCCGGATGACCAGGGGGACGGCGAGGCCGGCGCCGATCCCGGCCAGCGACGCGACCACCATGGTCGCCAGCTGAGGCGCGTAGGGCCGCAGGTACGGCCGGACGCGCCACAGCGCCCGCGGGGACGACGTGCGCACCCGGCAACGGTACGCCCGGCCCCGGGCGGTCGGCTCCGAAATAGCTCTTCCCAGTTGGGTTCCTGTTGGGTTTAGCGCGGTCGGGCGTTGAGATGCGGCCTCCATTCTTCTTTCTTGAGCGACGGGAACGGAAGCGCCCCGGAAGCTCGACGACATGCCCCTTCAATGACACTGGGAGTGGTACTTCGATGGGACGAATGAAGATAGGGATAGCGGTGGCCGGCGCGGTCATTGTGCTGCTGGGCGTGGTCGCAATGGTGACCATGCGGAGTGACGGCAGCACGAACCGCGCCACGACGGTGGCGAGCCAGGCATCCGAGCCCGGCACGGCGCCGGTCGTAACGACCGTCACGCCGAAGGCTCCGGCCACCCAGCCGGCCCCGACGACCAAGGCCCCGACCGCCCCGGCCACCACCGCCGTGCCTGCAAAGGCCCCGGCGACGGCGACGGCGACGACTCCGGTAAGCGCCCCCACTTCCGTCCAGGACGTCCAGCAGCTCATTGCAGGCATGACGGCGCAATTGCAAGCTTCGGCAGCCGCGAATGGGACCAATACCCCCATGACCAAAGAGCAGGTCGAAGCCCAAGTACGTGCCCAGTTGGCTCAGCTCGGTATCACCTTCTAACCCCGTTTCACACCTTCAAAGGAGAGATTGACATGCGTAAGTTGATCGGCCTCGGCCTCACCGCGGTGACCTCGGCCACCATGGCCTTCGGCGCCGTCGGCGCCACCCCTGCCCACGCAACCGTGTCCCCGCCAGGTTCCCTGGTCGGCCAGGTCTGCGCCGTCCTGCCCGCCCAGCTCACGGGCATCCTGAACTCGATCACCGCCCTGGGCAGCAACCAGACGGCGGCGGTCACCGACCTCGCCACCAAGCAGGCCACGTTCGGCACCGCACAGTCCGACCTGGTCACCGCCCTCGTCGACTACGTCAAGACCGTTGACGCCGGTGGCAGCGTCGGCGCCAAGGCCCTCGTCCTGCAGGACGCAGTGTCCGTGTACAGCGACAAGGCCGCCGCCTGGGCCAACGCCTGGACCGTCAAGGACCTGGCCGACCGGGCCGTCGCCGTCGCCAACATCAACAACGGCATCCTGGGTGGCCTGAACTCCGGCCTCTGCTAATTCCGCCACTCCCGGGCGACCGGAGGCGCTCCGCTTCGGCGGGGCGCCTTCGGCGCGCCCGGGTCATCCGCCGGAGCGGATCACGTGGGCTCGTCCGTCTCCATCTCCCGGACGAGGGCGTCGACGACGTCCGGGTAGCTCCCGCCCTCGGCCAGCACCCGGCGCTGGCGCAGGTAGCTGGGACCGGTGTCGAGCAGGCCGAGGTTGGACTGCAGCTCGTCGAGACAACCGAGGCGGGCGGCCACCGGCGACAGCTCCTCCACCAGCTGACGGACCGCGTGCACGAGGGGCACCCGCGTGCCCTGGTCGTCGCCGATGATCTCGGCGTCGATCCCGTAACGGGCGGCCCGCCACTTGTTCACCCGCACGGTCCACTCCCGGGGAACGGGCAACGTGTGCCCCCCGTCCACCAGGGTGTCGAGCCACTCGACCAGGCTCTGGGCCAGGGCGGCCAGGCCGGCAACTTCGCCGAGGGTCGGGATCCCGTCGCAGATGCGCAGCTCGACCGTGCCGAAGTCCGGGTGCGGGCGGATGTCCCACCACACCTCCCGGATGCTGGTGATGGCCTGGGCCGTGACCAGCGTGCCCATGAACTCCTCGAACTCCTGCCAGCCGTCCATCCGGTACGGCAAGCCGGCGGTCGGGAGGTTCTCGAAGACCTTGCTGCGGCTCGAGGCCAGCCCGGTGTCGCGGCCGTGCCAATACGGGCTGGACGCGGACAGGGCGAGGAAGTGGGGGATGTAGGCGGTCAGCGCGTTGGCGATGGCGATGGACTTCTCGGCGGAGCGCACGCCGACGTGGAAGTGCACGCCGAAGATCTGCATGCGCCGGGCCAGCCACTGCATCTCGTCGACCAGGCGGTGATACCGGGGATCGGGGCTGATCTGCTGGTCGTGCCAGTCCGAGAACGGATGGGTCCCCGAGCACATCAGGGCCAGGCCGCGGCGCTCGGCCGGCGCGGCGACCTCTTTCAGCGTGTGCTGGAGGTCGTCGCGGGCCTCGGCCACGGTGGCGCAGATGCCGGTGATGATCTCGACCGTGCACTCGAACAGCTCGTGCTTGGCCTTCGGGTGTTCGCCCCCGGGATGACCGGCCCCGAGCTCGTCGAGGATCGACGTGGCCGCGCTGGCCAGCTCGCGTGTCTGACGGTCGACGATCTCGAGCTCGACTTCGACCCCGAGGCTCGAGTGCTCGGAGGCGTTGAAGGGGATGTGCACTGGTCTGGGGCCTGCCTCCTGGCGTGATGGTACCGACCCGACAGGTCCGTCACTATCCTCGGGGCATGCTCAAACTTTTTCGACGGACCTGGTCGTACCTGACCGCGGCGCTCACCGGTCGATTCAACGAGGCGGCCGATCCGAAGGTCCAGTTGGAGCAGGCCATCACCGAGGCCCAGGACCAACACCGGCGCCTCATCGAGCAGGCCGCCAACGTGGTCGCCAACCAGAAGCAGACCGAAATGCGGCTCAACCGGGCCATGGAGGAGCTGGGCAAGCTCAACGCGTCGGCCCGCCAGGCGGTGACCATGGCCGACGACGCCGGCAAGCGGGGCGACACGACCAAATCGCTCGACTACACCTCGGCGCCGAGGCCTACGCCAACCGCCTGATCGCCACCGAGAAGGAGGTCGACGGGCTGAAGCAGCTCCTCCTGCAGTCGACCCAGGCCGCCAACCAGGCCAAGGCCGCCGTCCAGCAGAACTCCATGGTCATGCAGCAGAAGCTGGCCGAGCGCCAGAAGCTCCTCGGCCAGCTCGACCAGGCCAAGATGCAGGAGCAGATGAACAAGGCCATGGCCTCGCTCAGCGAGTCGGTGGGCCAGGACGTGCCCACCTTCGACGAGGTCCGCGACAAGATCGAGACCCGCTACGCCCGGGCTCTGGGCACCTCCGAGATCGCCGGGAAGTCGGTCGAGCACCGGATGCTCGAGGTCGAGCAGGCGGCGATGAACACCGAGGCCACCGCCCGCCTCGACGCCATCCGCGCTCAGCTCGGCATCGCGTCGGCGTCGTCGTCGGAGCCTTCGGCGATCGGCGAGGGCGCGGCGACGCCCAGCTCGGAGCCGGGCCCCGCGGTCTGATCCAGCTGCCGGCGACCGACCCGAAGGCTGCGGCGGACCAGGACCACCCCGGCCACCAGTCCCGCGCCGGCCAGCACCGCGCCGAGGACGACGACGCCGAGGAGCTCGGACCGGACGCGACCGTTGGTCTGCGCCGGTGCCGGCCGGTCGAGCGAGGGGTCCCGCGGGCCGAAACGGGCGGCGAGATCGTCGTAGCCGAGCACGGCCACCCCCGGGGCGACGGCGATCGCCACGCGGTCGAAGCGCACGTCGAGGGTCTGCCACACGATCTCCGCCGCGGTGTCCGCCACGCCCGCCCCGCCCGGGGAGCGGGCGGTCACGGTGGCGAACACGACGCCGCCACCGGAACGGACGGTGATGGCGACGGAGCGGTAGCCGGCACGATCGAGGGCCCGGCGGGTGGCGGCGAACTCGGACCGGCGCCCGCACCCGCCCACGCCCACGGCCACGCCGCACAGCGCCAGCGCGGCGAGGACGCGCCTCACGTGACGGTCAGCACGAGGTCGTCGCGGTGTACGACCTCGTGGGGAGCGCCCTCGGGAAGATCGGCGGTGCGCCGCCCCGCGGCGGCGCGCAGGTCGGCCGCGCTCAGTCGCACCAGCCCCTTGGCGAACACCGTTCCCGTCCGATCGGCGATCTCCACCGCGTCGCCGGCGGCGAAGTCGCCGGACACGCCGACGACGCCCACCGGCAGGAGCGAGGTCCCGCGCTCGAGCAGCGCCCGGCGCGCCCCGTCGTCGACCTCCAGGACGCCCTCATAGGGCGTGGCGAACGCGATCCAGAGCTTGCGGGCGCCGAGGCGCCGGTCCTTGGGGCGCACGACCGTGCCGACACCGGGCTCCCCGGCGACCGCGGCGGTGAGCACGGCGTTCCGGGTTGCGGCGGCGATGACGGTACGGATCCCCGACCAGGACGCCATCTTGGCCGCCTGGAGCTTGGACGCCATGCCGCCACTGCCCCGAACGGTTCCCCGACCGCCGGCCATTCCTTCCAGCTCGCGGTCGAACTCGACGATTTCCTCGATCAGCGACGCATCGGCGTCCAGCCGGGGGTCGGCGCTGAAGAGGCCGGTGATGTCGGTGAGCAGGACCAGCAGGTCGGCGTAGATGAGGTGGGCGACCAGCGCGGCGAGATGGTCGTTGTCGCCGTAGCGGATCTCGTCGTCGGCCACCGCGTCGTTCTCGTTCACCACCGGGACGACGCCGAGATCGAGCAGCCGGAGCAGCGTGTCCCGGGCGTGCAGATACTGGGCGCGGTGCATGAAGTCCAGGGGCGCGAGCAGCACCTGGCCGGTGACCAGGCCGTGAGCGGCCATGGCTGCGTCGTAGGCCCCCATCAGCCGGCTCTGGCCCACCGCCGACACCGCCTGGAGGGTCGCCACGTCGATCGGCCGCGCCCCCGAGAGCCCCAGGGCGGGCAGCCCGGCGGCGATGGCGCCCGAGGTCACGACCACGATGCGGTGACCATGGCCCCGGACGGCGGCGACCTCGGCCGTCAGCTTGTCGATCGCCGGCCGGGCGATCTCGCCCCGCTCGTCGGTGATCGACGACGTGCCGATCTTGACGACGACGTTCATGCCGGCGCGTTCATCGCCGGGGGCGGCGGCCCTGCACCTCGATCTCCTGGTCGACGTACTCGAACGTGAACCCGCCCACGCGCACGAGGTCCCCCGGCCGGGCGCCGGCGCGGGCCAGGGCCCGGTCGACGCCGAGACGGGACAGCCGGTGCCGGACGTACTCCAGGGCTTGGGGGTTGGTCAGGTCGTTCACGGCCACGGCCCGTTCGGCCGGGCGACCCAGCACGACGTAGGCGCCGTCGTCGGCCCGGGTCACCTGGACGCCTTCGGGCTCCGGGCGGTGGACGACGTAGGTCTCGGGCATGGGCTGGGCGGCCCGGGTCTCGGCCACCAGGGCGGCCGCGGCCCGCAGCACCTCTGTCAGCCCCTGGCCGGTGACGGCCGAGGTGCGCAGGCCGGGGTCGTCACCTGCGGCGAGGAGGCCGACGTCGGCCTTGGTGCCCACGACGAGCCGGGGCCGCTCGAGCAGCTCCGGCCGGTAGCGGCCCAGCTCGCGAACGAGGATCCGTTCCTGCTCGGCCGGCGGCGTCTCGTCGACCGCGGCCAGGTCGACCAGGACCAGCAGGACCCGGGCCCGCTCGATGTGGCGGAGGAACTGATGGCCGAGCCCCTTGCCCTCGCTGGCTCCCTCGATCAGGCCGGGGATGTCGGCCCACACCATCTCGAACCCGTCGACGACGACCACGCCGAGGTGCGGTTCGAGGGTGGTGAACGGGTAGTCGGCGATCTTGGGCTTGGCCGCCGACACCGCCGAGATCAAGGTGCTCTTGCCCGCGTTCGGGAAGCCGACCAGGGCCACGTCGGCCATGAGCTTCAACTCCAGGCGGAGCCAGCGCTCCTCGCCTACCTCGCCCTGCTCGGCGAACGACGGTGCCCGCCGCCGGTTCGAGAGGAAACGGGCGTTGCCCCGGCCGCCCCGCCCGCCCCGCGCCGCCAGCCAGGTGTCGCCGGCCGACACCAGGTCGGCCAGCACGTTGCCGTCCGTGTCCTTGACGATGGTGCCCTCGGGCACGGGCACCCGCAGATCCTCGCCCCGGGAGCCGTGGCGGGCCCGGCCCATCCCATGGGACCCGCTCGCCGCCCGCCGGTGGGGCCGGTCGCGGAAGGCCAGCAGCGAGGCCACCTCCCGATCGGCGTACAGCCACAGGTCGCCGCCGCGCCCGCCGTCGCCCCCGTCGGGGCCGCCCCGGGGGACGTGGGCCTCGCGGCGGAACGACACCGACCCCGCACCTCCGTCGCCTCCGCGCACGGACAGACTGGCCTCGTCGACGAACCCGGACATCTCAGTTCCCTCCGTGCGGCCCGGGCCTTCCCGGCGCCGGGACGGCTAGTCGGGTATGACGTCGACCAGGCGGCGACCGCGCCGGTGGCCGAACTTCACCTTGCCGGCGGCCAGCGCGAAGAGCGTGTCGTCGCCGCCGCGACCCACCTGCTCGCCGGGGTGGAAGTGGGTGCCCCGCTGGCGGACGATGATGGCGCCCGGCGCCACGACGCCGCCGTCGTACACCTTGACGCCCAGGCGCTGGGCGGCGGAGTCACGCCCGTTGCGGGTGGAACCGCCACCCTTGGTCTTCGACATGTGTCCTCAGCCCTCCTGGGAGCCCGGCCCACGGATGCCGGTGATCTCGATCGTGGTGTACTGCTGGCGGTGGCCCCAGTGCTTGCGCTGGTTGCTCTTGTTCTTGTAGTGGAAGCCGACCACCTTGGGACCGAGCGTGCTGCCCACGACCCGGGCGGTGACCGCGGCGCCGCTCAGGGCACCGGCACCGGCAGTGATGGCCTCGCCGTCGACGAGGAGCACCGGCTCGAAGCTCAGCTCACCCTCGGGCGACGAGACGCGCTCGACGTCGAGGCGCTGCCCCTCGGCCACCCGGTACTGCTTCCCCCCGGTTTTGATCACGGCGTACATGGCTGACCATCGTAGCCGAGGCGGCCGCCCCCGAACTGGTGACACCCCGTGCGACATCCGACACTGGGTGACCCCAGTTCGATCTCAGAGGAGCGTCTCGTCGAGGATGATGCCCCGGCCGTTGCAGTTCGGGCAGGTGGCGGAAAACGACTCGACCAGGCCCTCGGACACCCGCTTGCGGGTCATCTCCACCAGGCCCAGCTCCGAGATGTCGAACACCTGGGTGCGGGTCTTGTCCCGGGCCAGGCAGTCCTTGAACACCTTCAGGACCTCCTCCCGGTTGCGGCGGATCTCCATGTCGATGAAGTCGATGACGATGATCCCGCCGATGTCACGCAGGCGCAGCTGGCGGGCGATCTCCTCGGCCGCCTCCAGGTTGTTGCGGAAGACCGTCTCCTCCAGGTTCGACTTGCCCACGTTCTTGCCGGTGTTGACGTCGATCACCGTCAGCGCCTCGGTCCGCTCGATGATGAGCGACCCGCCCGACGGGAGCCAGACCTTGCGGTCCAGGGCCTTGTGGAGCTGCTCGTGGACGTGCTGGCGCTCGAAGACGGGCAGGGCCGGGTCGTCGTAGAGCTCGATGCGGTCGGCCAGCTCGGGGATGAGGGCGGCGACGTACTCGTGGACCTCGTTGAACAGCTCGACGTCGTCGATCAGCACGCCCCGGTAGTCCTTGTTGAACTCCTCGCGGATCACCCGGACGGCCAGCGGCGGCTCGCGATAGAGCAGGGTGGGCGCGTTCGACTTCGCGGCCAGCGCCTCGATCTGGGCCCACTGCCGCAGGAGCCGTTCGACGTCGCGGCGCAGCTCCTCGGGCGTCGCCCCCTCGGCCGCGGTGCGCACGATGAGCCCATGGCCGGTCGGGCGCACGTCGTCGAGGATGCGGCGGAGGCGCTTGCGCTCGTCGTCCGACAGCCGCTTGGAGATGCCGTACGTCGAGCTGTTGGGAATGAGGACCACGAAGCGCCCGGCGAGGGACACCTCCTGGGTCAAGCGGGCGCCCTTGGTGCCGATCGGGTTCTTGGTGACCTGGCACAGCACGGTCTGGCCGGGACGCAGGAGCTGCTCGATGCGCACATCGTCCCTGCCGCCGCCGCCCTTGGCGTTCGGGCCCTTCTCGTCGACGTCCTCGCTGTCGTACTGGACGTCTCCCCGGTACAGAACAGCGTTCTTCGGCGTGCCGATCTCGACGAAGGCCGCCTCCATGCCCGGCAGGACGTTCTGGACCCGCCCGATGTAGATGTTCCCGTGGATCTGGGTGGCGTCGTCGGACGGGCGGGACACGTAGTGCTCGATGAGGGAGCGGCCCTCGAGCACCGCGATCTGGGTGGCCTCGGGCCGCACGTGGACGCACATCTGGTAGCGCCCGACCGGCTTCCCCTTGCGCTCGCGCCCCCGACGCTTCTCGAGCGTCTCCTCGTCCAGCTCGACGGGTGCCTCCGGCTGCGGCGTGCCGCCGAGCGCCCTCCCGCCGGGCCCGCCCGCTCCGTTCGGACCAGCCCCGCCTCCGGCCCGCCCGCCCCGCGCCCCGCGGCGTCGGCGCTTGCGACCCGGGCCGTCGCCGTCCTCCTCGCCGTCGCCGTCGACCGCCACGTCCGCCCGGGGCGCTGCGGTCGTCGGCCGGGATCCGGACCGCGCCGGGCGCGGCGAGCGGGCCGCCGGAGCCGGTCGGCTGTCGCCGATCTTGGGCCGCCCGACGAGGGCCCGGGCGCCGGCCTCCGCCGACGGGCGACCCTCCCCCGGCGGGTCGGGAAGGTCGGGGTCGCCGGAGCCGGCACGCCCTGCGCCCACGCCGGACCCGCCGCGGCGGCTCTCGTCCTCGGGCGGGTCGCCCGGCAGCCGACGGGCGCGACCTCCGCGCGAGCCGCGCCGGCGCCGGTTCCCACCGGACCGCTCCTCCCCGGAACCCGCGCCGCCACCGTCGCCGTCCGGCGACGTGGTTACCGGTGCGTCGGCAGTGGCCGGAGCCTGGCTCTCAGCGGCGCGCGCTGGGGCCGCGGGAGTGGCGGCGGGAATGGCACGCGCCGTGTCGGGCAGGTCTGCGGGCGGGCGCGGAGCGGGGTCGGACATCGGGGGAGTCCCTTCTGCAGGCGCACGCCCTCAGGGGTGCGCGGCGCCCGTCGCGGGCGGCGGGGGTTGTCCCCCAGCGCGCGCCGAGGCGCTCGATCGTGGGCTGCCCGCCGGAGGGCGGGGAAGCGAACTGGTGACGGCGTCCTTCGCAGATCTGCTCGTCCGGAGGAGGCGGCTCGAGGTGCTGGGCCAGGCGTCCCGCCCGGATCGTGCGCAACAGGCCTCGCATCGTGGCGAGCAGTGCACGCATGTCGGCGAACCGCGACTGCGTCCGAGGGCGGAGAAGGAGCATCGGTCGGCCGAATGATAGCCCTGCGGCCCGGGCTGCGCCCCCTACTCGAACCGGTGCATGTGGACGTTCAGGACCAGGCCGACACCCACGAAGCTGGCGATCATCGCCGAGCCGCCGTACGACATGAACGGCAATGGGATGCCGGTGATGGGTGTGATCCCCATCGTCATGCCCATGTTCTCGAAGATCTGGAACACCAGCATGGCCAGGACCCCGACACAGACGAGCCGGCCGAACTGGTCACGGGCCAGCACCGCCGCCCGCCACGTCCGCCACAGCATCACGCCGAAGAACCCGAGGAGCGACACGCCTCCGACGAAGCCCAGCTCCTCCCCCACCGCGGTGAAGATGAAGTCGGTGTGCTGCTCCGGCACGAACGACAGGTTGGTCTGGGTGCCGGCGAACAGGCCGCGGCCGCCGATCCCGCCGGCGGCGATGGCGATCTGGGACTGGCGCAGGTTGTAGGAAGAGCGCTGCCCGTCGGACTGCGGATCCAGGAACGCGGTCAGCCGGTCACGCTGATAGCTCTTGAGCATCCCGAACTGGACGATGGCGACCACCCCGGTCAACGCCAGCAGGGAAAGCAGGGCGATGTGGCGGGGCTTGGCCCCGCCCACGAGCAGGACCGCCATGAGCACCGCCGCGAACACCATGTCGGTCCCCAGGTCGGGCTGCACGTAGATCAGCGCCATCGGGACGAAGGCGATCCCCAGGGCGGTCAGCAGGCCGCCGGTGTCGAGGTCGCCGCGGTGGTTCGCGCACACCGCGGCCAGGGCCACGACGAAGACGAGCTTGGCCACCTCGGACGGCTCGAACTGGTAGGAGCCGATCTGGAACCACGCCTGCGCGCCGCGGCGGGACGTGCCGACGGGCGACACCACCAGGATGAGCGTCAGCAGCGCCAACCCGTACAGGATCGGCATGAAGTCACGGATCCGCCGGTAGTCGACCAGGGCGACGACGGCCATGGCCACCAGGCCGATGGCCATGTAGGCGGCTTGGCGCTTGAGGAAGTATCCGGGGTCCAGCCCCGCGCTCAGCTGCTTCGGCCGGGTCGACGAGTACACCATCAGCAACCCCATCCCGGCCACGCCCAGCGTCGCGACCAGCAGGGTGATGTCCAGGTGCCGCCAGGGCGCCGCCACATTTCGGGCCGCCCGCATCAGTCCGCTCCGGCGACGCGGTTGACCGGGGCCGGCGGCGCGACCGCCACCCCCTCCTTGGCGGCGATGCCCTCCAGCACCCTGCGGGCCACGGGAGCGGCCGCCGTCGCCCCCAGGCCCGCCTGCTCCAGCACCACGGTCACCACGTACTTGGCGTTGTCGGCCGGGGCGTAGGCGGTGAACAGCGAGGTGTCCTGCTTGCCGGCGACCTCGGCCGTCCCCGTCTTGCCCGCGACCGGGAAGGCACCGAGCGGGAATCCGGCGAAGGCGGCGTTGGCCGTGCCCCCGGGGCTGGCGACGACGCCCTTGAAGCCGGCCTGGAGCGGATCCTTGATGCTGGCCGGGATCTCGGTCCGGCGCACCACCTTGGGCTCGATGGCACGGACCTGCTGCCCGCTCTGGTCGAGCACGGCCTGGCCGACGTGGGGCGCGTAGACCGTGCCGCCGTTGACGAAGGTGGCGTAGGAGTCGGCCATCTCCAGGGGCGTCACCACCGTGTCCCCCTGGCCGATCGCCATGTTCACGTTGTAGCCCGTGTACCACTCGGGGTACGGGAAGTTGGCCGGGTCGTTCTTGTGGAGCGTCTCGCGGCTCGCCGGTTCGTCGATCCGACCGGCGGCCTCGAAGGGCAGGTCGACGTCGGTGTAGTCGCCCATGCCGAGGGTGCGGGCGACGTCCTGGATGGCGGCCTGGCCGTATTTGCCCCGGCCATCCCAGAAGCGCTGGCCGAGCCAGTCGAAGAACACGTCGCTCGACACGGTGATGGCCTGGGTGATGTTGACGATGCCGTTCTTGGCGCCCCGGGCGTTGCTGACCGTCTCCGGCCGCTCGCCGGTGATCGTGTAGCTGCCGGTGTCGTTGAAGGTGTCGCGCGCCGTGATCAGGCCGTCCTTCAAGGCGGCCATGCCCGTGGCCAGCTTGAACGTCGACCCGGGCGCGTAGAGGCCCTGGGTGACGCGGTTGTTGAGCGGATAGTTGTTGGCCGGGTCGTTGAGCTGCGCGAACCGGGGGACCGAGATGCCGTTGACGAACTCGTTCGGGTCGTAGGTGGGGTTGGACGCCATGGCCAGCACCGAGCCGTCGTTGGGGTCGAGCACCACCACCGCGCCGCCCGGCGCCAGGAACGGCTTGCCGGTGAGGAAATCGGTGGACTTGCGGGCCAGGTCGATGCCCTGGGCCAGCGACTCCTCGGCCAGGCGCTGGACGTCGATGTCGATGTTCAGCCGGACGTCGTGACCCTGGACCGCGGGCTGGTCGCCGAGCGAGCGCTGGACCCGGCCGGAGGAGTCGACCTCGAGCTTGTCGATCTCGGGCGTGCCCCGCAGGTCGGCCTCGTAGCTCAGCTCCGCCCCGGACTTGCCGATCGTCTCGCCGGCCCGGTAGCCGTCCGCCTTGTGGGCGGCCAGCTCCTTGTCGTTGATCTCGCCGATGGTGCCGAGCACGTGGGCGGCGAGGGTGCCGTTCGGGTAGACGCGCTCGGTCAGTTGCAGGCCTTCGATGCCCGGGAAGTCGTCCTGGTGCTCCCTGACGTAGATCAGCTTCTCCTTGGGCACGTCGACGGCCAGCGGGACCGGCTTGAACTGGCTGAAGCGCTCGTCGCCCAGCCGGGCCTTGAGGTCGTCGACGGTGTCGCCGACGAGGTCGGCGACACGCTGCAGGACCGGCGAGTTCGGTCCGACCTTCTCCCGGTGGGCCACGAGGGCGAGGACGACCCTGTTGTCGGCCAACACCTTGCCGTTGCGGTCCAGGATGCGACCGCGGGGCGCCTCGGTGTAGACGACGGCCACGCTGTTGTGTTGCGCCTCCACCTTGTACGACGGCGCAGCCAGCACCTGCAGGTACCAGAGCCGGGCCAGCAGGGCGCTGAACAGCGACAGCACGACCATCCCGAGGACGGCCAGCCGCAGCCGGGAGGTGTCCTTGGTCATGGCGACCTCTCGGTCGACGCGGTCATGGCGACCTCTCGGTCGACGTCATCATGGCGACCTCTCGGTCGACGCCGTCACGACGCCAACGGCGCGCCGGTTTTGAGGGAGCCGAGGGACCAGTCGACCAGCTTCACCGCGACAGGCGCCAGCACGGCGTTGGTCACCCCCACCACGAGGGCGATCGTAGCCAGGTGACCGTTGATCATCTGTTCACCGAGCACCGAGCCGACCACCGCGAACAGAACCTCACCGGCCGCGCTGGCCGCGCCGGCGGTGAGCACCGGGATGTACCACGCCGATCGCAGCACGGCGGTGTTGGCCACCCCGACGCCGTAACCGACCAGGGTGAAGACCAGGGCCGACAGCCCGAGCGGCGTCGGCAGGAACATGTCGATGACCATGCCGGAGACGAAGCCGAGCGTCGCCCCGCGGACCGGTCCGGCGGTGATCCCCGCGGCGACGGCCACCAGGAGCATGAAGTCGGGCATGACGCCGAAGATCCGCATGCGGACGAGGACCGTCGTCTGGAGCAACAGGGCGGCGAGCAGCATGATCGGCATCCGCAGCCGGGGGTCTCGCGTCATCCGGTTCCCCGCCTGGCCGTCACGGGGACGGCGTCCACAGCAGGACGCTCACGAACTCGAGGCTGACGAGGTCGACGCTGGGCTCGACGAGGATGTCCTGCTGGAGGGCGCCCGGCGCCGCCTTGGCGCTGCGGACCCGGCCGACGGGGATCTGGGGCGGGAACAGGCCCTTCTCCAGGCCGCTGGTCACCACCGGCTCGTCGGGGGCGATCGGGACGTCGACGTCGATCAGGTCGAGGGGCAGGGGCTGGCCGGCGCCGCTGCCCTTGACCACCCCCTGTTTGCCCGAGATGGCCAGCCGGACGCCGATGTTCGAGGACGGATCGGTGATGAGCAGCACCGTCGAGCGGGTCTTCGAGACCTCGGTGATGCGCCCGACCAGGCCGGCGTTGGTCACGACGGGCATGCCGACGGCCAGCTTGGAGTCGCTGCCCCGGTCGATGATGACCGTGAGCAGGAAGTTGGTGGGCGTGTTCGACACCACCCGCGCCGGCACGGAGGCGAGGCCCCCCGCATAGTCGAGGCCCTGCAGCGCCAGCAGTCCCTGGCGCTCGCGGTCGGCGTCGGCGCCCCGTATGGCGTCGGCCCTCGCCGCGTCGAGCTGGCGGCGGAGGCTGGCGTTCTCGGACTTCAGGTCGCCGTAGTGGGTGATCGTGTTGAAGAAGCCCGTGACCGGCGACACGACGTGGTCGGCGGCCGACTGGACCGGCGCGAAGGCGTCACGAGCCGTGCGCCGGACGGATTCGAGGGCTCCGTTGCCGCCCCCCCGGTAGTCCAGGGTGAGCACGGTGATGGAGGTCAGGGCGAGAAGGACCAGGACGAAGCGGTGTCGCCGGGAACGCCGGTAAACCGCCACCGCTACCTGTCGTTGTTGCCGGAGAGCACCTGCCGTAGGACGTTGAACTCCTCGAGGCACTGGCCTGCGCCAAGGGCGACCGAGAAGAGGGGGTTGTTGGCGATGACGATGGGCATGCCTGTTTCCGCCCGCAGCCTGACGTCCAGGCCGTGCAGGAGCGCGCCGCCCCCGGTGAGCACGATCCCGGCCTCCATGATGTCCGCGGCCAACTCGGGCGGCGTCTTGTCGAGGGTGACCTTGACGGAGTCGACGATCGCGGTCACGGGCTCGTCGATGGCCCGCCGGACCTCCTCGGTGGACGTCACGATCGTCTTGGGCAGGCCGGTCACGAGGTCGCGACCACGGATCTCGGCCCGCAGCTCCTCCTCCAGCGGGTACGCCGAGCCGAGGGCGATCTTGATCTCCTCGGCGGTGCGCTCGCCCAGGGCCAGGCTGTACTCCTTCTTGATGTACTGGATGATGGCGTCGTCCAGCTCGTCCCCGCCGATGCGGACGGACTGGCTGGTCACGATGCCGCCCAAGGAGATGACCGCGACCTCCGTCGTGCCGCCGCCGATGTCGACCACCATGTTGCCGGTCGGCTCGTGCACCGGCAGGCCGGCGCCGATGGCCGCGGCCATGGGCTCCTCGATGATGAAGGGGGTCTTGCGGGCGCCGGCGTACTCGGCCGCCTCCTGGACCGCCCGCTTCTCGACGCCGGTGACGCCGGACGGGACGCAGATCACCATCCGGGGCTTGGCCCAGCGCCGCTGGTGCACCCGGGTGATGAAGTACCGCAGCATCTTCTCGGTGATCTCGAAGTTGTTGATGACACCGTCGCGCAGCGGGCGCACGGCCTGGATGTGGCCCGGCGTGCGGCCGATCATCCGCTTGGCCTCGAGCCCGACGGCCAGCGGTCGCCCGTCCTTCACGTTGACGGCCACGACCGACGGCTCGTTCAGGACGATGCCGCGCCCCCGCACGTAGACGAGGGTGTTGGCGGTGCCGAGGTCGACCGCCATGTCGCGACCCAGGAATGCAGAAAAGAAGTTGTCTGACATGAGCAGGCTCCGCGCCAGGGGTCGGGCTTGAGGCTAGGCGGTGGGGAGGGGGGTCACAAGCCCGCCGCCCTAAACGAGGCCGGGAAAGAAGAGGGAAATCTCGCGCGCCGCCGACTCGGGCGAGTCCGAGCCGTGCACCAGGTTCTCCGTCATCTCGATGGCGAGATCGCCACGGATGGTGCCGGGGGCGGCGTCGATGGGATTCGTCGCCCCCATCAGGGTGCGGACGACCTTGTAGGTGTCGCCCGGGCCTTCCACCACCATGAGCAGCGCCGGCCCGCGCGTGATGAAGCGCACCAGGCTCTCGTAGAACGGCTTGCCCGCGTGCTCGCCGTAGTGCGTGCCGGCCGTCTCCGCGTCGATGGTGCGCAGCTCGGCCGCGGCCAGCTTCAGCCCCTTGGTTTCGAGCCGGGCGACGATCTGGCCGGTCAGGCCCCGCTCGACCGCGTCGGGCTTGCAGATGACGAGAGTTCTGTCCACGAGGGGGGCAGGCTAGTGCGGCCCCTGACCGGTGCCGCTCGTTCGGGATACCGGCTAGTGCGGGATCGTGGTGTGCTTGAACTCGTTGAGGTTCGGCCAGCCGGTGACCAGGTCGACGCAGCGGTCCACCGTCTCGCGCGCCTTGGCCGGGTCGGCGCCCGGCCGGTCGACGAGGCGGATGAAGACGGCCCGACCGTCGGCGATGACCGTCGGGACGCCGAAGACGTGGTGATCTTTCACCGCGGCCTCGTGCTCGGCCCGGAACGAGTCCCGGGGGCCGCAGCCGAGGACCTCGTTGAAGACCTCGTCCGCGTCCAGGCCGTGCGCGGTCAGGACGTCGGCGACGACGTCGTGCTCGCGGAGGTCGAGACCCTCGTCGTGGCGGGCCGCGAACAGGCCCCGGTGCACGGCCGCGAAGGCGTCCGGCCAGTGGTCACGGACGGCGATGCCGACCTCGACGGCCATACGGGTACTGGCCTGCTCCGGGTCGTCCCAGACGTCGGCCTCACCCTCGACCACCTTGGTCTGGTTCAGCGAGAACCCGAGCCACCGCACGTCCCACTCCGCACCTGCATCTTCCTGACCGAGCAGCACGTGCTCGGCAAAGTTGCGTGCGAATGGTCAGCGGTAGTCCCAGGTGACCGCGAACTGCCGTGGGCTCATTTTTCCTCCCAATAGGTGCGTCCGCCGGGCTGTCCGGCGTGCTGGATCATTTCGCCACTGGTGCCGGCATCAGGCCGGGCGCGGCCACGGCGGTCTCCGGCCACCGCTTGCGGGAGCGGGCGGAGAGCTTGCGGAGCAGGGCGATGGCGCCGGGGTCGTCGTCGCCGGGACGACCTTCGATGGTGCCGTCCTGGAGCATCTTGACCATGATCTCCCGTCCCAGGTCGGTGCGGATGATGGTGAGGGTCCAGTCGTTGAAGGCGCCGATGCCACCGGTCGAGATGTCGGCGTGCTCCGCGGCGAAGTCCGGGCAGAGCTTGCAGCCCTCACGGGTCCAGGCGTGGCACTCCTTGAGCGGGACCTCGTGGTAGTCGCCGTTGCGCATCCAGATCTGGAAGACGCCCTTGATGTTCATCTTGACCATGTCCTGCTTGTGCAGGCCGTACTTCGCCTCGAACAGCTCCTCGAAGATGGCGTCGTCGAACGTCTTGGAGCAGAGCAGCCCGATGTTCAGCACGAAGCGGCGGGCCGGCTTGCCCGCCTTGCGCACGGTCATGACCGGCGGCACCGACGACTGGCAGCTCATCCCGACGAGCGCCAGCTTCTCAGCGCCCTTCTGGACCGCCTCGGCGTAGGCCATGGTGTTGGCCGAGTACGTGTAGCGGCTGCCCGCGGCGGCGAGGATCTCCTCCCGGTTGGTGGCCACGCCGGGAATCGCCTTCCAGGACGTGCCGTCGCCCTCCAGGTAGGAGACCAGGGCGGCGTCGATGTACCCGTGCTCGAGGGCCCAGATCAGGATGGCCGACACCAGGCCACCGTCCTGTCCGAGCTCGTGGACCTTCGGATCGACGGCCCGGGCCAGGATGATGTCCTTGGCGATCCCGTCGACCTCGTCGGGCAGGCGGGTGCGGCCGAACAGGTGGGTGTCGATCTCGGTCTCCCAGCTCCGGAACCGGGGACAGGCCCGGGTGCAGGAGGTGCAGCCCTTCTCTCCGTGGGTGCAGTTGTCCGGGCCGAGCTCCTCCTCGAGGTGGAACGGCTTGTAGACGCCTTCCCGGTCGTCGTACCCCAGGACGTCGTGGGGGCAGGCCACGACGCAGCCGGCGCAGCCCGTACACAGCCCGGAGGTCACCACTTCCGAGTAAAGGTGCTTCCACTGGAGGATTTCCCGGGGCATCGGCGACCACTGTAGGGGCGCCCGCAGGCCTACTTGGCGCTGCCGGTGGCCGCCCCGCCGCCGGGATCCGGTCCAGAATCGGCCCGTGCCCGAGCTCGCCGAGGTCGATGCCTACCGGCGGCTGGCGACCCAGGCCCTGGGCCGGCGGGTGGCCGAGGTGCTGGCGCCGGACGCGTGGTATCTGCGCGGCGGGCTGGACGCGGCCACGCTGAGCGACGCGCTGGTCGGCCGCCGCTTCGTCGACGCCCGGCGGATCGGCAAGCTGCTGCTGCTCGACACCGATCGCGACGGCCCGGTCCTCGGCCTACGGTTCGGGATGACCGGCCGGCTCCTCGTCGACGGCGTCGCCGGCGTCGACGAGCTGCTCTACAGCAGCAACCAGGACCTGGAGCGATGGGACCGCTTCGGCCTCCGCTTCGCCGACGGCGGAGACCTGCGGATACGCGACCCGCGCCGGCTGGGCGGTGTCGAGCTGGGCCCGCCCGAGGACCGGCTCGGCCCCGACGCGCTGAGCCTGACGACCGACGACCTGCTTCGCGTCCTCGACCGCAGCCAGGCGCCACTGAAGGCCCGGCTTCTCGACCAGGCCCGGCTGGCGGGCGTCGGCAACCTCGCCGCCGACGAAATCCTCTGGCGGGCCGGCCTGGACCCGGGGCGCCCGGCGGGGACCTTGTCGCCGACGGAGGTGGGGCGCCTGCACGAGCACCTCGTGGGCACCCTGCGCGACTTCATCGCCCACGGCGGATCCCATACCGGGGACCTCCAGGCGCAACGCCATCCGGGCGGCACGTGCCCCGCGGACGGCACCCCGCTGGTCCGCCGGACGGTGGGCGGCAGGACGACCTGGAGCTGTCCCAGGCACCAGCGCTGACCGCCGTCGCGGCCGGCCCGAGTCGACCAATGACGTCCGAGTGCTTGTCTTGGGGGTCTTCGCCTGTCTAGGGTGCCGGGACCGCACGGGGTTTTTGGGGGTTTGGTTTTGGGTCGTCTTCGCGGCGTTGTGGCTTGCTTGAGCGTCCTCGGACTGCTCGCGCTGAGTCAGCTCGCCGCCGGCGCCGACCAGTCGAACGCCGCCAAGAAGCAGCAGGTCCAGGCGGATCTCGACCTGGCCAAGGCTTCGAACGCCGCCCTCGAGGACCAGGTCAACAAGCTCAACCACGACGTTTCGGCCGAGCAGTCGAAGCTGGCCAGCGCCCAGCAGGCCGAGGGCGCAGCCAAGGCCGAGACCGACAAGGCGGCGAAGAACCTCGCCGACCTGACCGCGAAATCGGACGCGGCCAAGCAGGAGCTGTCGGCCCGGGCCGTGCAGGCGTACACCCAGCCGAGCAAGTCGAGTGGCTTCTTCGCCCTGACCGGCGCAGCCACGATCAACGACGCCGTCCAGCGCCAGACGCTGGTCGACGTGGTCCAGGGCCGCACGGTGGACGCCATCGGCGCCCTGCGCGCCGCCAAGGAGGACGAGGCCGACGCCCACGTCCAGCTGACCCAGGCGCAGCAGGTCGCAGCGGACCGGACCAAGGCGGAGTCGGCGCAGCTCGCCACCCTGGTCACCTCGCAGAAGGCCGCGCAGACGGCCCAGGACGAGATGCAGAAGCGGATCACCGCGCTCACCGAGGAGAGCCGGGACCTGGCTGCGCAGGATGCGGCCATCCAGTCCCTCATCACCTCGCAGCCGCCCATGCCGCCGGCCGGCGCCCCTGTCGCCGCCGCTCCCCAGGCCGCTCCTGCGGCGGCGAACGCGCCAGCGCCCAAGGCGGCGGTGAAGCCGTCCGCGTCAGGTTTCATCTGGCCCATCTCGGGCGTGGTGACCTCGGAGTTCGGTCCGCGCTGGGGCGGCTTCCACCCGGGCATCGACATCGCCGGGCCGAACGGGGGCGCCATCGTCGCCGCCATGAGCGGCACGGTGATCTATGCCCAGTTCAACGACGGCGGGTACGGGAACATGACGGTGATCGACCACGGCGGCAGCTACGCCACCGCCTACGCACACCAGTCCAAGCTCGGCGTGAGTGTGGGCCAGAAGGTCTCGCAGGGGCAGGTCATCGGGTACGAGGGCTCGACCGGCTTCTCGACCGGTCCCCACGTCCACTTCGAGATCCGGGTCGACGGCACGGCCCAGAACCCCCGCAACTTCCTCTCCGGCCAGCCCTAGTCCGCCGGCTCCCCGCGGCTTACGGCGGGGGCGAGGAACCGAGGATTTCGACCCTGCGGAGGACGACGTCCTGGGTGTTGGTGATGTCGGTGGCCTGGCTGGTGTCGCTCCAGACGACGTAGGCGGCGCTGTCGGTGGAGGACACCGTGGGCGGGTACCAGTTGCCGAGCTGGCGCATGGACGCCGCCGGTCCGGAGTACCCCTTCTTGCGGTCGATCGGCTGGTCGTTGACCTGCTTGGAGAGGAAGTTCGCCCCCCCGTCGGTCGAGTAGCTCAGGTACACGTCGTCGAAGTCCTGGAGGTCCGGCGCCGGGGACGTGTGGTAGTAGACGACGTCGATCCGCCCGTTCGGCGCCAGCGAGATCGACGGCGACCGGCTCTGGCCGGTGAAGCCCGGGTCGGGGGCGAGCAGCACCGGCTTGTCGCCCCAGGTCGCGCCCTGGTCGGTGGAGATCCGCAGGAAGATCTGGGCCCGGCCCGTCCGGGTGTCGGCCCAGGTCGTGTAGAGGGTGCCGCTGTGGGGATCGGCGATGATCTTGGCCGGGTCGTACTGGATGCCGATGTTGACCTGGGTGTCGATCAGGCTGCTGGTGAAGGTCTTGCCGCCGTCGACGGACTTGGCCAGGTACAGCTGCACCGGCCCGTCGGAGAACCGGCGCTGGTAGGTCTCGTAGATGGCCCCGCCCTTGTCCATCGCCGGCTGGGAGGGGTTCTGCCCGGCCGGCGCGTCGTTGGCGATGATCGGCGCGGCGAAGGTGTCGCCGCTGTCGTCGGAGCGGGAGAACAGGGCCTGGTCGCACGCCGTCCCCGCGGCCGTCGGATGGCACGACCACGATGACACCAGCAGGGTGTCCTTGCCTCCCGGCCCGGCGGCGACGGTCATGAGCGGCCGGGCCAGGCCAATGTCGGGACCGGTGGGGGCCATGGCCACCTTGGCCTGGCCGAAGGTCTTGCCGCCGTCGGTGGAGGTCGCCAACATGATGCTCTCGCGCCGGTTGTCGGTGACCGCGGCGGAGCCGAACACCGCGTAGACCCGGCCCGACGGGGCCAGCACCACGCTGCCGTTCGGGACGTGCCCGCCCGAGCCGGGGTTGATCCGGCAGCCGAGGTAGCCGGCGGGGAGGGCGAAGGGCCCCTCCGACCAGTCCTTGCCCCGGTTGAACGTGGTGTGGAAGCTGCAGGCGTTGGCGAGGACGTCGGCGTCGGTGACGATGACGTGATCGGGGTTGGCCGGGTCGGCGGCCACGTACCCGCCCTCGAAGCCGCGGGTCGGCACGGGGTCGGCCGAGGCCCGGCAGGGCGGGAACTGGCAGCGCGTGGCCGCCGCGGGGTCGACCTTCTTGGTGTCGCGGGTGGTGTAGGCGAACCCACCGAGGCCGAGGACGACGAGGCCGAGCACCATGAGGACGACGGGACGGCGGAGGAAGCTCACCCGGGCATCCTAGGAAGGCGAGGGGTCACCACGCCGGGCCGCCCGGCGGGCGACAGCGCTCTATCGTCGGACCATGATCGTGCGCGACAGCTTGTACGTCGGCGGAGCGTGGCTGGCGGCCGGCGGCGACGAGGTGATCGAGGTGGTGAACGCCGCCACCGAGGAGGTCATGGGCTCGGTGCCGGCGGGGACGGCGGCCGACGTCGATCGCGCCGTCGGCGCGGCCCGGGCGGCGTTCGACGACTGGTCGCGGACTCCGGTCGAGGACCGGGCCAAGGCCCTCGAACGCCTCGGCGAGGCCCTGAGCGCCCGGGTCCCGGAGCTGGGGGTCCTGATCGCCCAGGAGGTCGGCATGCCGATGGCCATGGCGACGGTCATCCAGGCCGGGCTGCCGGCGATGGTCATGGCGTCCTACGCCACCATCGCCCGTGACGCGGCCTTCGAGGAGCAGATCGGCAGCTCCCTGGTGGTGCGGGAGGCGGCGGGCGTCGTCGCAGCCATCACCCCGTGGAACTACCCGCTGCACCAGGCCGTGGCCAAGGTCGCGCCGGCGCTGGCCGCGGGCTGCACGGTCGTGCTCAAGCCCAGCGAGGTCGCCCCGCTGTCGGCCTTCGTGCTCGCCGAGGCGGCCGAGGAGGCGGGCCTGCCGCCGGGCGTGCTGAACGTCGTCACCGGTCGGGGCGCCGCCCCCGGCGAGGCGCTGGTCGGTCATCCCGACGTCGACGTCGTCTCCTTCACCGGCTCCACCGCGGCCGGTCGCCGGGTGGCGGCCCTGGCCGCGGCGACCGTCAAGCGGGTCACCCTGGAGCTCGGCGGCAAGTCGCCCAGCGTGGTGCTCGACGACGCCGACCTCGGCGACGCGGTGAGCTCGGCCGTGCGCCAGTGCATGCTCAACTCCGGGCAGACGTGCATCGCCTGGAGCCGCCTGCTGGTCCCACGCGACCTGCACGACCGGGCCGCCGAGACGGCCGCCGAGGTCGCCGAGGCCTACGTGCTGGGTGACCCTCTGGATCCGTCGACGACGCTCGGGCCCGTCGCGACCGACGCGCAGCGGGCCAGGGTGCGGGCCGCCATCCGGGCCGGTGTCGACGAGGGCGCCACCCTGGTCGCCGGCGGGGACGAGCGGCCCGAGAAGTTGGACCGCGGCTGGTTCGTGCGCCCGACGATCTTCGCCGGCGTCGACAACCGCATGGCCGTCGCCCGCGACGAGGTGTTCGGGCCTGTGCTGGCGGTGATCCCCTACGACGGGGAGGACGACGCCGTACGCCTCGCCAACGACTCCGTCTACGGCCTGCACGCGGGTGTGTTCTCGAGCGACAGGGAACGGGCGCTGCGGGTCGCCCGCCGCCTGCGGTCCGGCATGGTCGACGTCAACGGCGGCGGGTTCAACCTGCTGGCCCCCTTCGGCGGGTACAAGCAGTCCGGCTACGGGCGCGAGCTCGGTCGCCACGGCCTCGACGCCTACCTCGAGATCAAGTCCCTGCAACTGCCGTGACCGCCGTCGACGGGCGCACCCGCACGGTGCGGCCGATCCTGGGGGTCCACCTGGGGCTCACCCTCGGACCGCTGCGACGGGGACGCAGCGACCCGTCGATGCGCATCGGGCCCGGCGGCGCGTTCTGGCGGGCCACCCGAACGCCGGCCGGGCCCGTCACCACCCAGGTCCGGAGTCGCCCGAACGACGGCACCGTGGCCATGACCGCGTGGGGCCCGGGCGCGGAGTGGGCGCTCGATGCGTTCCCGGCCCTGGTCGGCGCCGGCGACGACGAGGCCGGGTTCACCCCGGGCGACGGTGTCGTCGGCGAGCTCCACCGGCGACTGCCCGGCCTGCGCATCACCCGCTCCGGGGCGGTGATGGAAGCTCTCGTCGCCAGCATCCTCGAGCAGAAGGTCGTCGGCATCGAAGCCAAGCGCTCGTGGGCCGCCATGGTCCGGACGTTGGGCGACCCGGCGCCTGGTCCCGGCGGGCCCGCCGGGCTCCGGGTGCCTCCCTCCCCCGCCGTGCTGGCCGCGACGCCGGCGTGGGCGTTCCACCGCTTCGGCGTGGAACGCAAGCGGGCCGACACGATCCGCCTGGCCTGCTCGTACGCCAGGCGGCTGGAGGAGACGCTCGACATGGCCCCGACCGACGCCGCTCGCCGGTTCACCGCTCTGCCCGGGATCGGCCCGTGGACGGCGGCCGAGGTGGGCATGGTCGCCCTGGGCGACGCCGACGCGGTCAGCGTGGGCGACTACCACCTGCCGAACCAGGTGGCGTGGGCCCTCGCCGGCGAGCCCCGCGCCGACGACGCCCGCATGCTCGAGCTGCTCGCGCCCTGGCCGGGGCACCGGGGCCGGGTCGTCCGCCTCATCGTGGCGGGCGCCGGGGCCGCCCCCCGGTTCGGCCCCCGGATGCCCCTACGGTCGATCGTCGGCCAGTGACCCGGTCTCCCCCGGCGGCGGTTGCGGGACGAGGTGGCGGGCCAGGCCCCGCAGGAACTCGGCCCGCTGGGCCCGGAACTCGGGGTCGGTGGGATTCATGCCGGTGATGAAGCGCGTCATCTGGGGGAACGCCGACGGGTGGGCCGACAGGGCTTGGAACGTCAGGAACAGTTGGCCGGCGTCGAGGTCGGCGGGCAGCAGGCCGGCGGCCTGGTCCGCCTTGACGCCTTCCACGGCCTTCTGCATGTGTTCGCGCCGCTGGTCCTCGTTCACGGTCGGGCCGGCGCCGGTCTGCAGCGCCTCCCACTGCAGCATGCGCACCCACTGCTGGTCGTCAGTCGCCCGCTCGAAGTAATAAGGCAGGCGTCCCTCCAGCGACGCGGGCAGCGCGCTGCGGATCTGGTCGAACCGGGAGGCCATGGTCTGGATGGCCGCGTCGAACAGGGCCTCCTTGCTCCCGAAGTACCGGTACAGCAAGGCCTTGTTGGCACCCGCACGCTCGGCGATCCGGTCGACCCGGGCCCCGGCCAGGCCGAACTGGGCAAACTCGTCGATGGCGGCCTGGAGGATGCGACCAGGCGTCCCGGCCGGTTCGACGTCGGGCTCTGGCTCCGGCGGCGACTGCCGCTGCGCCTCCGCCTCCGGCCCCGCCTCCGGGGATGGGGTCCGGGGCTGCGACGTGTCAAGGAGGGCCAATTGCCACTTCTTTTCTCGGGTTCCTGTGGACTGTGACTAACCGGTTGGTTACACTGTACCCAGAGGTGGCGGGAAAAACCACTCGGCGGGGCGCACGGAGTGCCGGTCGATCCCACCTTCCTCCGAGGGGCATTTACGGCGGGTCTTGGGAGCCGAGGCGATGCGGCGGTTGTCTCGGCTCCGAAGGCCCCTCGGCGGGGGCGCCCGGGAGGACC
>DATASA010000038.1:0-30055 GCA_036269435.1 Acidimicrobiales bacterium
ACCGCGACGAAGTCGGTGGCCGCCCGGACCCGCTCGATGTCCTCGGCGACGATACCCATCACCGGCGACGGTAGCGGCCCCCCATCTCGGCGGCGGCCGAGAATCACCTCCAGGCCCGGCGGCGAGCCGGCAGGCGGGGCGGGGCGGGCACGCCGGCGGCCGGGGAGGCTACCTGCACCGGCGAGGTTGGCGGCACGCCGGCGGGGCAGGGGCCCCCGCCGGCACCTGGCGGGCGAGGTGCGAAGCACCCGGGTGCCCGCCAGCAACAATCAGCCCTTGCTGCCGCCGGTGAAGTTCCAGGAGGCCAGCCGCAGCGTCGGGACGTGGTAGCTGCCGTCGAACAGGCGGGCGTCGTTGGCCACGCCCAGGACGTTGCCCGGCCGGAGGGCGGCCACGTAGGACTGGGTGAAGCGCAGGTTGGGCACGCCGCCCACCACCCGGCCGCCCTCGATGAGGAAGGTGCCGTTCCGGGTCAGGCCGGTGACGACCTGCGTCTTGGGGTCGAGGATGCGGGTGTACCAGAACTCGGTGACGAGCAGGCCCCGCTCGACCGACCCGATCAGCTCCTCGGGCGACTCGGTGCCCGGACCGAGGAACAGGTTGGTGGGTATGCCGCCGCCGTCGCCCCCGAAGCCGTGACCGGTGCTCTCGGTGCCCGCCTTGGCCGCCGTCCGTCGGTCGTGGCAGAGGGCGACCGGCGTCCCGTCGACCACCAGGTCCAGGCGCCGCTTGGGCGTGCCCTCGGCGTCGAATCCCCGGCTGATGGCCCGGGGGTCGGTGGCGTCGTCCCAAAGGGTGACGGCCGGATCGAGCTGCGGGCGGTCGAGCTCGACGAACGACCGGCCCTCCTCGAAGGTCCGCGCGTTGAACCCGTCCCGCAGGAACTCCAACATGTTGGCCACGCACGACGGCTCCAACACGACGTCGTAGCGGCCGGGCTCCAACTCCAACAGGTTGTCGCCCTCCCGGGCCTTCTCCGCTGCGGTGCGCCCGGCGGCGACGCCGTCGATGTCGGACAGCCGGCTCGAGCTCTGCCAACCCCGCCCGTCTGAGGTGGCCGACCGGTGGATCGCCTCGATGGTGGCCGAGCTCGATCGCCCGGCCAGCCGCTGCCCGGCCGAGTTGGCGAAGGCGGAGAGCGAGCCGTGGGAGTCGCAGTACCCCGCGCCCCGCAGGTCCGGCGCCCCCGCCTCCACGAACTGGCGCACGACCTCGGCCCGCCGCGCCGGCTCGGCGAGATGGGTGGCCTCGTCGTAGGCGTCGGTCTCGGGCGCGGGGGCGGGCGGGGCCAGCCCCGGCCACTCCGGATCCACCGCCCGCATCGCCGCCGCGGCCAGGGTGCGTTCGACCAGCCGCTCCAGGCCGCCGGCGTCCGGCCGGTCCGTGCTCGCCGACGCCAGCCGCCCGCCGACCGACACCCGCAGCCGGGCGCCCACGAAGTCGTTGGCGACGTTCTGGTGGATCGACGAGTTGGCGAACCGGGTGAGGGCCGAGCGGCCGGTGCTGGCACTGGCCTCGGCCTCGGCCCGGTCGCCCACCAGCTCGACGAGCCGGTCGCAGGTCTCGAGCGGATCGATCACTGCTTCTCCCGGTCGCTCACGTGCTTCGCACGCCGACCCGGACGCCACGGAACCGGCCCGGGACCGCGGGATGGCCGGTGTGGCCCAGCTGCTGGGGCTGGCCCTTGCCGCAGTTGGGCGTGCCCCAGAACACCCACTCGTCGGGCCCCCCGAGCATGTCAAGCGACGCCCAGAACCGCGGGGTGATGCCGGTGTACGTGGGGTTGCGCAGGAGCCGGCCGAGCTTGCCGTGCTTGACCTCGTGGCCGACCTCGCACCCGAACTGGAAGTTCAGCCGCTTGTCGTCGATCGACCAGGACCGGTTGGTCTCCATGTAGATCCCGTCGTCGGTGGCGGCGATGATCTCCTCCAACGACGACTCCCCCGGTAGCAGCCCGACGTTGGTCATGCGCACCATGGGCAAGCGGTTCCACCCGTCGCCCCGCACCATGCCGCCGGGCGGCAGGCCGGCCACGTGGGCCGAGTCGCGCCCCGAGAGAACGCCCACCCAGGTGCCGTCCTTGACGATGTCGACCCGCTGGGCCGGCGTGCCCTCGTCGTCGTAGCCGAAGCTGCCCAGGGCGCCGGGCAGGGTGGCGTCGGCGGTGATGTTCATCAGGTCCGACCCGTACCGGAAGCGACCCAGCTGGTCCAGATCCAGGAACGAGGTGCCGGCGAAGGCGGCCTCCCAACCGAGGATGCGGTCGAGCTCGATGGCGTGACCGACCGACTCGTGGATCTGCAGCGCCAGCTGCTCGCGCCCCAGGATCAGGTCGGTGGTGCCGGAGGGGCACTCGGGCGCCGACAGCAGCTCGACCGCCTCCTCCCCCACCCGTTGGGCGTTGCCGGCCAGGTCGGCGGCGCGGATCATCTCGTAGCCCCGGGTGCCCCAGATCCCACCGATGCCGCCGTAGCTCCGGCGCTGCGTCTCCGCCTCGCCGACCGCGGTGGCCTCCATGGACGTCCCACACTCGACGAGATGCTGGGAGATTCGGTGCCCCTGCGACGAGACGAACCACTTCTGGGTGTCCCAGGCGTGCATGTAGGCGGAGGCGACGCCCACCCCGTCGACCGCCTTCATCGTCGCGGTCACGCCGACGAGCAGGTCGCCCCGCTCCGACAGGGCGATGTCGAAGGGGTGCTCCTCCCAGCCGGAGTCCCAGTGGGCCTGGGCCACGCCGACATCGGCCAGCTCGACCGGCGGCCCGGCCACCACCGCGGAGGCCTTGGCGATGGCGGCGGCCTCGTGGCCGGCACGGGTGGCCGCCTCCCGGCTCGGGTCCGGGGTGGCGAAGAAGCCCCACGACGATCCGATCAGGGCCCGCACGCCCACGCCGGCCGACTCGTTCTGGGCCAGCCGCTCCAGCATCCCGTTGCGCGCCGTCAGGCCCTCGGTGGCCGTGATCATGGCCCGGGCGTCGGCGTACCTCGCCCCTGCGGCCAGCGCCCCCTCGACCGCGGCCTCGGCGAACTCGAACATGGAGCGACCCTAACGAACCGGCGACACCCGTCGGGCCTCGGCCCGGCGGGCCACGGACTCAACTCAGGACGCGAGGATCGCCTGGGCCGCCGACAGCCGGGCGATCGGCACCCGGAACGGCGAGCAGGAGACGTAGTTCAGCCCGGCGGCGTGGAACAGGGTGATCGACTCCGGGTCACCGCCGTGCTCGCCGCACACGCCGAGCTTGAGCCCGGGCTTGGTCGCCCGTCCCCGCTCCGACGCGAGAAGAACCAGCTCGCCCACGCCGGCGACGTCGATGGTGTCGAACGGGTTGCGCTTGAGCAGCCCCTGCTCCAGGTAGGCCGGCATCAACCGGCTCTCGATGTCGTCCCGGCTGAACCCGAACGTCATTTGCGTCAGGTCGTTGGTGCCGAAGGAGAAGAAGTCGGCCTCCTCGGCGATGTCGGCGGCCCGCAGCGCGGCTCGCGGCGTCTCGATCATCGTCCCGATGGTCACGTCGACGCCCGCAGCCACGCCGGCGATGGCCTCCTCGACCCAGCCGCGAGCCAGCGCCAATTCCTCGCGCCCCACGGTGAGCGGGATCATGACCTCGACGATCGGCGTGCCGCCGGCCGCAACCCTGTCGGCCGCCGCCTCCATCAGCGCCCGCACCTGCATGGCGTACAGGCCTGGCTTGAGGACGCCCAGGCGCACGCCGCGGATGCCGAGCATGGGGTTGAACTCGTGCCACGCCTCCGCCGCCTTGAGCAGCCGGCGTTCCTCGTCGCTCAGCCCGCCACCCGCCTTGGCCTGCTTGACCAGCAGCTCCTCGGTGCGGGGAAGGAACTCGTGCAGCGGGGGGTCGAGCAGGCGGACGGTGACGGGCAGGCCGTCCATCGCCTCCAGGACCTCGTAGAAGTCGGCCTTCTGGGCGACCCGCAGCTCCTCCAGGGCGGCGGTCTCCTCCTCGACGGTGTCGGCCATGATCATCCGCCGGACGATCGGCAGCCGGTCCTCGGCCAGGAACATGTGCTCCGTGCGGCACAGGCCGATGCCCTCGGCCCCGAACCGTCGGGCGTTGGCCGCGTCGGCTCCGGTGTCGGCGTTGGCCCGCACCGCCATCGTGCCGGCCCGGATCTGGTCGGCCCAGGCAAGGATGGTGTCGAACTCCGGCGGCGGCTCGGACACGGTGACCTCGACCGCCCCCAGCATCACCCGCCCGGTCGACCCGTCGACCGAGATGACGTCGCCCTCGTTCACCGTGACCCCTCCGGCGTCGAACGCGTTGCCTCTTATATGCACGGCGTCCGCCCCCACCACCGCGGGCGTCCCCCATCCCCGGGCGACCACGGCGGCGTGGCTCACCAGCCCGCCCCGGGCCGTGAGGATCCCCTTGGCGACGATCATGCCGTGGACGTCCTCCGGCGACGTCTCGCTGCGGACCAGGATCACCGCCTCCCCCCGGGCCGCGGCCTCGGCCGCGTCGTCGGCGGTGAAGTAGGCCTTCCCGACGCCGGCGCCCGGCGACGCGGCCAGCCCGGTGGCGATCACCTGCACGTCTCCCCCGCCCACCTGGGGGTGCAGGACCTGCTCCAGGTGCTCGGCCGTGACCCGCTGCACCGCCTCCGCGTGGCTGAGGGCCGTGCGCTCGTCGGTCGTCATATCGACGGCCATGCGCAGCGCGGCGCCCCCCGTACGCTTGCCGACCCGGGTCTGCAGCATCCACAGCTTGCCCTGGTCGATGGTGAACTCGGTGTCGCACATGTCCCGGTAGTGACGCTCGAGCCGGTCGAAGATGGCGAGCAGCTCGTCGTAGATCGACGGGAACAGGCGCTGCATCTCGGCCAGCTTCAGCGTGTTGCGGATGCCGGCGACCACGTCCTCGCCTTGGGCGTTGACCAGGAAGTCCCCGTACGCTCCCGCGGCCCCGGTGGCCGGGTCCCGGGTGAAGCCGACCCCGGTGCCCGAGTTGTCGTCCCGGTTGCCGAACACCATGGACTGGACGTTGACCGCGGTCCCCAGGTCGTGGGGTATGCGCTCCCGGACCCGGTAGGCCACGGCCCGAGCCCCGCCCCATGAGCTGAACACGGCCTCGATGGCGCCGCGCAGCTGGTCGGCGGGGGCCTGCGGGAACGGCTGGCCCGTGTGCTTGGCCACGACGTCCTTGTACTGCTCGACCAGCTCCCTCAGCGCCGAGGCGGGGATCTCCGCATCCGACGCGGCGCCCGACTTCTCCTTGGCCACGTCGAACGGCGCCTCGAACTCCTCGCCGGGGACACCCAGCACGATCCGGCCGTACATCGACACGAACCGCCGGTAGGAGTCGTAGGCGAAGCGCTCGTCACCCGTCTGCGCGGCCAGGCCCCGAACCGACTCGTCGTTCAACCCCAGGTTGAGCACGGTGTCCATCATCCCGGGCATGGAGAACTTCGCCCCCGACCGCACGCTGACCAGCAGCGGGTCGTCGGCGTCTCCCAGCCGCTTGCCCATGGACCCTTCCAGCATCTGCACCTGGGCGGCGACCTCGTCGTCCAGCCCGGCCGGCCACCCGCCGGCCAGGTAGGCCCGGCACGCGTCGGTGGTGATGGTGAACCCGTGGGGAACCGGCAGCTCCAGCACCGACGTCATCTCCGCCAGATTGGCCCCCTTGCCTCCGAGCAGGTCCTTCATGCTCATCGGCGACTTCTCGTGCGGGTGGTCAAACGGGTAGACGTAGGTCACAAGCTCTCCTGGATGCGGCGGAACAAGCCTCAGCCTACCCGGGACCCTCCGACGCCCTCCGGCGTTGCCCGGCGGGGCCGACGTCAGGCCAGGCGGGCCCGCACCTCGTCCACCAGGGCGTCGATGGGAACCCGCTCCTGCTCGAGCGTGTCCCGGTCGCGGATGGTGACGGCGCGGTCGTCGAGCGTGTCGAAGTCGACCGTGACGCAGTAGGGCGTGCCCACCTCGTCCTGGCGGCGGTACCGGCGGCCGATGGCCTGGGTCTCGTCGTAGTCGCACATGAAGTGGGGCTGGAGGACCTTCAGGACCTCCCGGGCCGTCGGCGTGAGCGTGTCCTTCTTCGACAGCGGGAGCACCGCGACCTTGTACGGGGCGAGCTTGCGGTGCAGGCGCAGCACCGTCCGCTGCTCCCCGTTGACCTCGTCCTCGTCGTAGGCGGCGAGGAGGAAGGCCATCATGCTGCGGCCCACGCCGGCGGCGGGCTCGATGACGTGGGGGACGTAACGCTCCCCTGTCGTCTGGTCGAAGTAGTCGAGCCGCTCGCCGGAGAACTTGGCGTGCTGGGTAAGGTCGTAGTCGGTCCGGTTGGCGACGCCCTCCAGCTCGCCCCAGCCCCACTCGTAGCCAAACTCCACGTCGGCGGTGCCGGTCGAGTAGTGCGACAGCTCTTCGGGGTCGTGGTGGCGCAGGCGCAGCTTGTCGGCGGGGATGCCCAGGTCCGTGTACCAGCGCAGCCGCTCCTCGCACCAGTACTCGAACCACGTCGGGCCCTCGTCCGGCGGCACGAAGAACTCCATCTCCATCTGCTCGAACTCGCGGGTGCGGAAGATGAAGTTGCCCGGCGTGATCTCGTTGCGGAACGACTTGCCCTGCTGGGCGATGCCGAAGGGAGGCTTCTTGCGGCTCGTCTGGAGCACGTTGGCGAAGTTGACGAAGATGCCCTGGGCCGTCTCCGGGCGCAGGTACGCGGTCGCGCCCTCGTCCTCCACCGGGCCGACGTGGGTCTTGAACATGAGGTGGAACGGCCGGGCCTCGGTGAGATCCGTCGATCCGCAGTTCGGGCAGGTCGGCGTTTCGCCGTTCGGCACGGAGTCGGCGATCTGGTCGGCGCGCCACCGCTCCTTGCACTTGCGGCAGTCGACCAGGGGGTCGGTGAAGGTGGCGAGATGGCCCGACGCCTCCCAGACCTTGGGGGCCATCAGGATCGCCGCGTCCAGGCCCACGATGTCGTCGCGCTCCTGGACCATCGCCCGCCACCACGCCTCCATCACGTTGCGCTTGAGCAGCACGCCGAGGGGGCCGTAGTCGTACGTCGACCGGAACCCGCCGTAGATCTCGCTCGACGGGAACACGAACCCCCGCCGCTTGCACAGGTTGACGACAGCTTCCGTGAGGTCGGCCACGGCGGTCGAGCGTAGTGGCGATGCTCACGCGGCCCGCCTGAGTATCGCCGCCGCGGACCGGACCAGGTCGCCGATGTCCTCGGGCGACGTCTCCAGGAGCCGCCAGCCCGCGGCTTCGATCCGGTTGCGACGGAGACGGTCGCTCCGGAAGGGCCCCCGACCGGCGTGCCACCGGAACCCGTCGAGCTCGATGGCCACGACGTCCGCGGGATACGCAAGGTCGACGCGGGCGACGAACTCCCGACCGGATCGGATCTCGTACTGGCGCACCGGGTTGGGCAGGCCGGCGGCCAGCAGCGCGCGCACGACCCGCATCTCGGCCACTTGTTCGGCCAGGCCGTCGCCACTCCAGGCGTCCAGGACCGCCGCCAAGGCCCGGCTCCCTCGCCTCCGCGCTTCCGCGGCGCCGGCCAGGTCGTCGAGGGTGCACAGGCGCCGGCACAGCACGTCGTCCACCGCCTCCTCCAGCCGCCGCCCACCGACGACGGCGGCGAGGTCGACGATGGTCTGCGCCGGCCGGGTGACGGGCACGCCGTCACGCCGCACGATCTCCCGCGGCGACGACGACCGGTGCACACGAGCGAGCGCATTCCGCGTGCTCCGTCCGGCCGGCACGGTGATCTCGAGCGGCCCCGGTCGGAAGCCCGAGACGCCCCACAGCACCGCGGCCGACCGGTGAGACAGCACCGCGCCCGGTCCCGCCACCAGGCACGCGGCCAGCGCCCGCTGCTTCCACGTCGCCGGCACCCCGGCCACCCGGTACACACCCGGAGCCACCAGTGCCCAACGCCCGACCTCGACACGATGGCGGACCGCGCCCCGGGTCCCACCGAGCCCGACGACCTGCGCCTGCGTGATCAACCCGTGCTGTCGAGCAGCGAGCTTGGCAACGATCGCATCCATGTCGCAGACGGTACGGAGAGGGTATGACACTAAACCGAACGCGCAGGAATGGCTGCCCTACGACCATCTGTGCACTCTCGGCGTCGCAGGGCGAGCCGGCGAGCCGGTCACGAGTCGGTCGAGAGGGCTCCGGCGACGGGGACGGAGCGCAGGCGGCGTTCCAGGTGGTGCTCCATGGCCCGGGTGGCCAGTCGTTCGACCTCGGTCGTCGCCGGGGTGAGCGGCGCGGCCAGTGCGCCGACGAGGTCGCCGCCGAGGATCCGGCGGACCAGGTCGAGCCCGTCGGCGGACAGGCCCACGTCCTCGCCGCCCCGACGCGAGGAGCAGGGTCCGCAGAGCACGCCGCCCTGGCCCAGGTCGAAGCCGACGAGGCCGTAGCGCTCGCCGCACATCGCACACTCGTCCAGCAACGGGTGGAACCCCTCCGTCGACAGGAGCTTGAGGAAGAACGCCGGCACGAGCAGGGCGGCGTCGTGGGCGGCCAGGGCCCGCAGGGCGCCCAGCAACATCGAGTACAGCCGGGGCGCGGCGTGGCGCTCCTGGGCCAGCTGATCCGTCGCCTCCAGCAGCGACGACGCCTTGGCCAGTCGCCCGAGGTCCTCACGGACCGGCCGGAAGACCTCCAGCGCCTCGGCCTGGGTGACGATGTCCAGCTCCCGACCCTCGTAGAACAGCAACGAGCAGTGGACCATCGGCTCGAGCCGGGACCCGAAGCGACTCTTGGTCTTGCGCACGCCCTTGACCACGGCCCGCACTTTGCCGTGGCGCTCCGTCATGAGGTTGACGATGCGGTCGGACTCCCCCAACCGCCACGTCCGCAGCACGACCCCCTGGTCCCGGTACAGGCCCATGCGCCTACGCTTCGAGACCGCCGAAGCGGCGGTTCGTGTCGGCGGTCGGGCCGCCGCCAGCGTTCATGCTTCGAGACCGCCGAAGCGGCGGTCTCGCCGCTGGAACTCGCGTACGGCCTCGAACAGGTGCTGGCGACGGAAGTCCGGCCACAGCACGTCGGTGAAGACGAGCTCGCTGTAGGCCAGCTCCCAGAGCAGGAAGTTGGAAATGCGGTACTCGCCCGACGTGCGTACGACGAGGTCCGGATCGGGCATGTCGGCGTGGTACATGTGGGCCCGGATCGCCTTCTCGTCCACACCGCGGGCCGACACGCCCGACGCCACCAACGAGCGGACGGCGTCCACGATCTCCGCCCGCCCCCCGTAGTTGAAGGCGATGGTCAACGTCATCGTCCGGTTCCTCGCCGTCAGCGACAACGCCTCGTCCATCCGACGGATCAGCCGCCGGGGCACCCTCCAGTCCCGGCGACCGAGGAAGCGGATCCGGACGTCGCGCCCGTTCAGCTCGTCCCGCCGGCGCAGGAGCATGTTCTCGTTGAAGCGCATGAGGTAGCGGACCTCGTCCGGCGGGCGCTTCCAGTTCTCCGTCGAGAAGGCGTACACGGTGAGCCACTTGACCCCGAGCTCCAGCGCCCCCTCGACCGTGTCGAACAGGGCCTCCTCCCCCGCGGCGTGGCCGTCGGTGCGAGCGAGGCCCCGCTTCTGGGCCCACCGGCCGTTGCCGTCCATGACCACGCCGACGTGACGGGGGACCCCGCCGCGGTCGATCTCGTCGAGCAGCGATCGGCCGGCGTCCACGGACCCAGAGCGTAGGGCCGGTGCGCGCTCCCGACCGGTGGGTATGACCCCGCTGTGAAGAAAAAACTCGACCAGCTCGGCGAGCGGTGGAAGTGGTTCGCCACCGTCCTGAGGGTGCAGAAGCGCTACGGCGAGCTGAACGGGAACTATCTGGCCTCCGCCGTCACCCTGTCGGCCTTCCTCTCGATCTTCCCGCTGCTGCTGTTCGCCGTCGCCATCCTCGGCTTCGTCTCCGCCGGGACCCCGCACCTGGCCGCCGACGTGGTCAAGAACCTCGGCCTGACCGGCGACGCGGCCAACGGGATCAGCAACGCGATCGCCACCGCCCAGAAGAGCCGGCGGACCGCCTCCGTGGTCGGGGTGGCCGGCCTGCTCTGGTCGGGGCTCGGGCTCGTCGCCGCGGTGCAGTACGCCATCAACGCCTCGTGGCAGGCGACCGGCCGGGGCTGGCGGGACAAGCTCAAGGGGCTGCTGTGGCTGGCCGGCGCCACCCTGCTGTTCCTCAACTCCTTCGCCATGGCCGCGGTCGTCAACTTCCTGCCCGGTTTCCTCGCCCCGCTCGGCATCCTCGGCGGCCTGTCGGTCAACCTCGGACTGTGGATGTGGACGTTCAAGGTCCTGGCGACGCGTGACGTCGGCTTGAAGGCCCTCGTCCCCGGCGCGGTGGTGGGCGCCCTCGGCCTGGAGGTGCTGAAAGCGGTCGGCGCGTTCTACGTCCCGCGCGCCGTGGCCTCGGCATCCGCCCTGTACGGGACGCTCGGCGTGGTCTTCGCCACCCTGGCCTGGCTGCTGTTCTTCGGGCGCCTGGTCGTCTACGCCTGCGTGGTGAACGTCATCCGCTGGGAGGAGGACAACGGCACCGTGACGGTCGAGATCGAGACGCCGAGGGTGCCCGGCGAGGTGTCGGTCGAGGCCACCCGGGCCGGCGAGGTCAGGCCCGAGCCGGCACCCGCCGCGGTCTAGCCTCGGCGCCCATCGCCACGACCCTCCCCTTCGGCTCCTGGCCGTCGCCCGTCACCGCCGCCTCGCTGGTGGAGAAGGCGGTGTCGCTCGGTCAGCTCACGCCGTCCGGCGACTTCCTCTACTGGAACGAGGGCCGCCCGGCCGAGGCCGGCCGCCAGGTCGTCGTGCGGTGGGCGCCTGGCGACGACCCGGTCGACGTCGTCCCCGCGCCCTTCTCGGCCCGCACGACCGTCCATGAGTACGGGGGCGGTTCGTTCTGCGTCGGGCCCGGCGGCCTGTTCTTCTCCAACTTCACCGACCAGCGGCTGTGGCGAGCCGACCCGGACTGCGGGCCGCCGACGCCGATCACGGGCGACGAGGACGCCCGGGCCCGCTACGCCGACGGCCAGCTCAGCCCCGACGGCGCCCGGCTCGTCTGCGTGCGGGAGCGTCACACCGCCGACGGCGTCGTCAACGACGTCGTCGTGGTCCCGACCGACGGCTCGACCCCGCCCGAGGTGGTGGCCGCCGGACACGACTTCTTCGCCGCCCCCCGCTGGAGCGCCGACGGCCGCCTGGCCTGGCTGGCCTGGGACCACCCGGACATGCCGTGGGACGCGAGCCGGCTGTTCGTCGACGACGAACAGGTCGCCGGCGGCCCGGGCGAGTCGGTCAGCCAGCCCCGGTGGTCGGGCGACGGCGTGCTGCACTGGGTGTCCGACCGGACCGGCTGGTGGAACCTCTACCGGGAGGGGCAGGCCCTGACCCCGATGGAGGCCGAGTTCACCGGCCCGGACTGGTCGTTCGGCCAGGCCACCTACACGTTCCTCGCCGACGGCCGGATCGTCGCCGCCTGGACCGCGGACGGCCGCAGCCACCTCGGCGTGCTCGAGCCCGGCGCCCCCATCACCCCGCTCGACCTGCCGTTCACCTCGTTCGCCGACGTGCACGCGTACGGCGACGGTGTCGCGGCGATCGTCGCCTCCCCGACCCAGGCCCCGGCGGTGGTCACGATCGACCCCGACACCGGACGGGTCGAGGTCATCCGCGCCAGCCGGCCCACTCCGGTCGACCCGGGCTACCTGTCGACCCCCCAGGCGATCGACTTCCCGACGACCGGCGGCGCCACCGCCCACGCCCTGTTCTACCTCCCGGCCAACCGGGACTGCGACGCGCCGCCGGGCGACCTTCCGCCGCTGGTCGTCACCAGCCACGGCGGGCCGACGGCGGCGGCCTCCAGGTCACTCGAGCTGCGCACCCAGTTCTGGACCAGCCGGGGCATCGCCGTGGTCGACGTGGACTACCGCGGCAGCACCGGGTACGGCCGGGCCTACCGCCAGGCCCTCGACGGGCTCTGGGGGGTGGTCGACGTCGACGACTGCCTGGCCGCAGCTCGCCACCTGGCCGACGCCAAGCTGGTCGACGGCGCCCGCATGGTGATCCGGGGCAGCAGCGCCAGCGGGCTGACCGCCCTCCTCGCCCTCACCCGGGGCGTCTTCGCCGCCGGCGCCAGCCTGTACGGGGTGGCCGACCTGGCCGCCCTCGCCACCGACACCCACAAGTTCGAGGCCCGCTACTGCGACCGCCTGGTCGGCCCGTGGCCCGTGGCGGCCGACGTCTACCGGACGCGCTCGCCCCTCTTTCACGCCGACGAGCTGTCCGCTCCGCTCATCCTCTTCCAGGGTCTCGACGACAGAGTGGTGCCGCCGGCGCAGTCCGAGGTGCTGGTCGACGCCCTTCGTCGCGCCGGCCTGCCCTTCGCCTACCTGCGCTTCGAGGGTGAGGGCCACGGGTTCCGCCGGTCCGAGACGATCCGGCGGGTGGTGGAGGCCGAGCTGTCGTTCTACGGCCAGGTGCTGGGCTTCGAGCCGGCCGACGACATCGAGCCGGTCGACATCGAGCGCCCCTGACGCTCAGCCTGCGGCGACCGCGCCCCTCAGGGCGGCGCGGGTGGCCTCGACGTCGCGCCCCATCTGCTCGACCAGGGCGTCGACCGAGTCGAAGCGGGTCTCGTCGCGCAGCCGGCTGACGAAGGAGATCGCGGCCGCCCTGCCGTAGAGGTCGCCGTCGAAGTCGAGCAGGTACGCCTCCAGCACGACCGGTGCCGCGCCGTCCTTGAACATCGGCCGTCGGCCCACGGAGATGGCCGTGGGCTGGTCGTCGCCGTACCAGCCGGCGTAGATGCCGGGCGCCGGCAGCAGGATGTCCGCCGGCAGGGCGACGTTGGCCGTGGGGTAGCCCAGCTCACGGCCCCGCTGGTCGCCCCGCTCGACCACGCCGCGGACCTGGTGGGGCCGCCCCAGCAGCTCGGCGGCGCCGGCCACGTCGCCGGCCTCCAGCAGCCGGCGGATGGCGGTCGACGAGACGCCCGGGAGCAAGGGCACCTGCACCGCCTCGAACCCGTGATCGGCACCCATCTCCCGCAGCAGGGCGACATTGCCCCGCCGCCGCCGACCGAAGTGGAAGTCCTCCCCCACCACGACGACCCGGGCTCGCAGGCACGTCGCCAGCACGTCGCGCACGAAGTCCTCGGGCTCCTCCTGCGACCGGGCCTCGTCGAAGTGCACGACGACGGCGTGGTCGACGCCGGTGCCGGCCAGCACCTCCAGCTTCTGGTCGGGGTCGGTCAGCAGCTTGGGCGCCGACTCCGGGCGGACCACCGCAGCCGGGTGCCGGTCGAAGGTCAGCACGACCGTCTCCAGCCCACGCTCGGCCGCCAGGCGGCGAAGGTGGGCGATGACGAACTGATGGCCCCGGTGCACGCCGTCGTAGGCCCCGATGGTGACGGCCGTGCCGGCGCTCGGTGCGACGAACGCCGCCGGGTCCGTCACCACGTCCATCACGGGCACGTTAGTGAGGCGCGAGGACCACGGACGGCTTGTTCCGCCCGCCCGGTGCCCGTTCGTACACGGCCAGCAGGCGCCCGTCGCCGTCGTGGACCGCCCACGGCCCGTCGCCGGGCCAGTCGGTGTCGAGCTCCCGGCCGAAGCCGACCGCCTCGGCCGTCGACGGGTCGGCGGTCACCGCGCTCAGGTGGGCGACCGCCGTGGCCGGCGGAAGGACGTCCGGCGGACCGAGGTCGTCCAGCGCGACGGCCCGCTCGACGGTGAAGTGCCCCACCGCCGTGCGGCGCAGCCGGCGCAGGTGGGCCCCGCCGCCCAGAGCCGTCCCGAGGTCGGCGGCCAGGGTGCGGACGTAGGTGCCCGACGTACAGTCGACCTGCACCGCGAACGTGCCGGGCTCCGAGCCCTCGGCCACGTCGAACCGCAACACGGTCACCCGCCGTGGCGCCCGTTCCACCTCGATCCCGGCCCGGGCCAGCTCGTGCAGGCGCCGCCCGCCCACCGACACGGCCGAGACCATGGGGGGGATCTGGTCGATCTCGCCGACGAACCCGGCCGCGGCCCGACGGACGTCGTCCAGGCCGACCGCGGCCATGTCGTAGGTGGCCACCACCTCGCCCGAGTCGTCCAGGGTGTTCGTCTCCGCGCCCAGCACGACCTCGGCCCGGTACGACTTGGGCAGCTCGGTCAGGTACCGGAGCAGGCGGGTGGCCCGGCCCAGTCCGACCAGGAGCACACCGGTGGCGTCGGGATCGAGCGTGCCGCCGTGGCCGACCCGGCGCTGCCCGAAGATCCTCCGGCACCGGCCGACGACGTCGTGCGACGTGCACCCGCCCGGCTTGTCCACCACGACCAGCCCGTCGAACGGGCTGTCCTGCGACTTCGTCAGTCGACCACGACCAGCGGCAGCGAGGCCCGGATGGCGTCGAGCAGCTCCCGAACCGGCAGGGGCGACACGAAGCCCGCCGCCGCCTTGTGGCCGCCGCCTCCGAAGCCGATCGCCACCTGGCCCACGTCGAACCCGTTGACTGACCGCATGGACACCTTGGTGCCGTCGGGCGTCTCCTTGAGCACCGCGGACACGTCCGCCTCGGTAGCCCGACGGAGCAGGTCGATGAGGCCCTCGGTCTCCTCCAGGCCGACGCCGAACGTGGCCAGGTCGGCCGTCGTCACCCAGGTGGCGACGAAGCGACGGTCGCCGTCGTACTCGGCCCGCTGGAGGGCGGCGCCGGCCAGGCGCAGATAGGCCAGGCGGTGCTCCTCGAACAGCTGGCGGTTCATCGCCCCGATGGGCAGGTCGAAGGCGACCAGCTCCTGGGCCAGGGCGAACACCGCCGGCGTGGTGCAGTCGTACTGGAAGCGCCCGGTGTCGCACACCAGCCCGGTGTAGAGGCACTGGGCCGCGTCCCGGTTCAGGTCCCAGCCCAGCCGCTCGAGCAGGTGGCGGACCACGACCGCGGAGGCGGCGGCCTCCGGGTCGATCAGGTTGACCGAGCCGTAGCCGTCGTTGGTGCTGTGGTGGTCGACGACGATCAGCTCCCGGGCCGCCTGGGCGGCCGGGGCCAGCTCGGCCAGCCGGCTGAGTGAGCCGCAGTCGAACGTGACCATGAGGTCGGGCGCGGTCGGGAAGTCGGCCGGCTTGGTGGTCAGATCCAGGCCGGGCAGGAACGTGTAGTGGGCGGGGACGTCGAACGGCTCCGGCCAGGACGCCACCGACTGCTTCCCGGCGGCCAGCGCCAGGTGGTGGAGGGCCAGCATGGAGCCGAGGGCGTCACCGTCGGGGGTGTGGTGGCAGGCCAGGGCCAGGGAGGGCGCCGCCGCGATCGCGTCAGCCGCCTGGTCGAGCGTAGAACCGAACGCGCTCATGCGCCGTCCTCGTTCCTAGGAGTGTGGAGATCACGTAGTAACTCCTCCACTCTAGACCCAGAGGCTATAGCTGGGTCAGGAACGAAGGTGAGGAGGGGGGTGGCGCGAAGCCGGAGCTGCCGGCCGATCGCGGCCTGGAGCCGGATGCGGTGCTCGCCGAGTGCCACGGCCACTCCCTCAGGATCGCCCCGGGACAGGGACGAGAACCAGACGACAGCATGGCTCAGACCGGGCTCGACGCGCACGCCCGTGACGGTGACCAGCTCGAGGCGCTCGTCGTCGATGCGCTCCAGCTCGTCGCCGAGCACCTCCTGGACCACCTGGTTGACCCGATCCATCCGGGGTTTCTTACTGGCCACGTCACCCCACCCCGATTTGGTGGATCTGCGCCGCCCTGGCGCGCCGGATCTTCCAAACCGTCCTCACGGCCCGTCCATCCAGGTCGTTTCGAAGCGGCACACCTCGACGTCGGGCTTGCTCCAGACCCAGCGCTCGACCGCGTCGACGACGTCGACCGCGTGGGAGTACGAATCCGACACGACGGCCATGCCCACGAGGGACCGCTGCCACTTGTCCTGGAAGCCGACCTCGGCCACCGAGATCTGGAAGCGGTGGCGGATGCCCTCGACGATCGGACGCAACGCGGCCCGCTTCTCCTTGAGCGATCGACTGGTGGGGATGTGCAGCTCGAGCTGCACGACAGCTACGTGCACGCCGTTCGCGGCCTAGGTACGAGGGATCTCCCGCTCCTCGTAGGTCTCGATGATGTCGCCGCCCTTGAGGTCCTGGAAGTCGGACAGGCCGATGCCGCACTCGAACCCGGTGGCCACCTCGCGCACGTCGTCCTTGAAACGACGCAGCGACGTGATCGTGCCGGTCCAGATGATGACGCCCTCCCGCAGGAAGCGGACTTTCGACCCCCGGGTGATGACGCCGTTGCGGACGTAGCACCCGGCCACGGCGCCGATCCGCGGGACCCGGAAGACCTCCCGGACCTCGGCCTCGCCGGTGACGACCTCCTGGTACTCGGGCTTGAGCAGGCCGACCATGGCCTTCTCGACGTCCTCGAGCACGCCGTAGATGATCTGGTAGGTCCGGATGTCGACGTCATCGGCCTCGGCCAGCTCCCGGGCCTTGCGGTCCGGGCGGACGTTGAAGCCGATGATCGTGGAGTTCGACGCCGCCGCCAGCTGGACGTCGTTCTCGGTGATCCCACCCACGGCCCGGTGCACGAAGGCCAGCTTGACCTCGTCGCGCTCGAGCTTCTTGAGGCTCTCGGTGAGGGCCTCGAGCGACCCGTTCACGTCGGCCTTCAGGATGAGGTTCAGGGTGGCCGTCTCGCCCCGCTGGATCTGCTCGAACAGGTCCTCCAGGCGGGCGCCGCCGCCGATGTGCAGCGACGGGAGCTGGCGCATGCCCCGGAGCCGGTAGCGCTGGGCCCGGGCCTCGGCCACCACCTTGGCCGTCTTGTCGTCGGGGGCGACGCGGAACTCGTCGCCCGCGCTGGGCACGTCGGACAGGCCGAGCACCTGCACGGGCATGGAGGGGGTGGCCTCCTTGATGTTGTCGCCCTTGTCGTCGATCAGGGCCCGGACCCTGCCCCACGCCGCGCCGGCCACGACCGGGTCGCCGACGCGCAGCATGCCCCGCTCGACCAGGACGGTGGCCACCGGCCCCCGGCCCTTGTCGAGCTCGGCTTCCAGCACCACGCCCTGGGCCCGGCCCTCGGGGTTGGCGACGAGCTCCTCGATATCCGCCACGACCAGCAGCTGCTCGAGAAGGTCGTCGACGCCCAGGTTCTGCAGCGCGGAGACCTCGACCATGATCGTGTCGCCGCCCCACTCCTCGGGCACCAGGCCGTGCTCCGAGAGCTGCTGGCGGATCCGGTTGGGGTCCGCTTCCTCGCGGTCGATCTTGTTGATGGCGACGACGATGGGCACCTCGGCCGCCTTGGCGTGGTTGAGCGCCTCGACGGTCTGGGGCATGACGCCGTCGTCCGCCGCCACCACCAGCACGGCGATGTCGGTGGCCTCGGCGCCCCGGGCCCGCATGGCGGTGAACGCCTCGTGGCCGGGGGTGTCGATGAAGGTGATCAGCCGCCCGTCCTTGTTCACCTGGTAGGCGCCGATGTGCTGGGTGATGCCGCCGGCCTCCCCGGCCACCACGTTGGTGGCCCGGATGCGGTCCAGCAGCAGGGTCTTGCCGTGGTCGACGTGGCCCATCACGGTGATCACCGGCGGGCGGGGCCGCAGATCGGCCTCGTCGTCCTCGTCGTCGCGCAGCAGCTCGCTGAGCTTGACCTCCTCCTCCTGGCCGGGCTCGACCAGCAGGACGTCGGCGCCGACCTCGGCTGCGAACAGCTCGATCATGTCGTCGGTGAGCGACTGGGTGGCGGTGACCATCTCGCCCTGCTGGAGCAGGAAGCGGACGACGTCGGCCGCGGTGCGGTTCAGCTTCGGGCCGAGGTCCTGGGCGCTCGACCCGCGCTCGATCACGACCTCGCCCTCGGGAACGGGGGCGTCTGATCGGGTGTAGTTGGTGGCCTGCGTCGGCTCCAGCTCTTCGAAGCTGCGGCGACGGCGACGGCGGCGCTGGGGTGGCCGCCGGCCCTGACCGGGACCGCCGCGGCCGGGAGGGCCACCGCCGGGGCCCCCGGGGCGACCGGGCCCGCCGCCGGGACCGCCGGGGCGGCCGGCGCCTGCCGGGGCGCCCGGACGGGTGAAGCCGCCGGCGCCGGGAGCACCGAAGCCGCCGGGGCGTCCGGCCCCTGCGCCGCCGGGTCGGGCGGGACCGCCGGGACGCGCCGCCCCGGCACCGGTGCCTGCGCCGCCGGGGCGAGGGCCGCCGGCGGGCCGGCCGGCACCACCGAAGCCGCCAGGACGCGCCGCGCCGCCCTGGGGGGCCGACGGGCGGGGCCCGAGGCCGGGAGGCGGCGGGATCGGCTTGCCGCTGGCCGAGCGCGGGGGCCCGCCGGGGTGGGTGCCGGGAGGCGGCGGGATCGGACGACCGGACGCCGAGCGCGGCGAGGATGGGGTGGCCCCGGCGCCGGGCCCGGCGGTCGGAGCCGCCGGCGGCGCCTGGGGTGGCGGCGGGGTCATCTGGATCGGAGGCGCGGGACGGCTGGACGGCGGCCCGGCCGGGCGCCCGGGCGCCGGCGGGGCGCCGGTGCCACCGGGGACCGACACGGGAGGAGCAGCGGGGGGCGCAGACGGCGCCGCGGGCGGCGCCGACGCTGCGGCCGCGGGGGCGAGCGGCGGAGCCGATGGGGCAGCGGCAGGCGCCGGCGGCGCCGAGGATGCGGCCGCCGCGGGCGGGCGGGCGATGGACGGCGGCGGTGGCAGCCGGCGGGGCGGCGGGGCGATCGTCGGCGCGCCGGGCTCGCCCTGCTCGCTGGCCGGGCGGCTCGTGATCAGCCGGTGCTCGGGGTCGGCGGGGCGGGCGGTCGACACCTCGGCCGGCTCGGCCGGGCGGCCGACGGGGGGCGCGGAGCCGCCGGCGGGCGGGGCGCCGTCGACCACGGACGGGCCGGCGGGGGCGACCGCGGGTTCAGGCTTGCGGCCCCCGCGGCCACGGGTCGGAGCCTCGGGCTCGCTGGGGGACACGTCGCGGCGGAGCCCGTCGCGGTCCGCCTTCCGGCGGACGCGGTCGGCCTGGGCGTCCTCGATGCTCGAGCTGTGGCTCTTGACGCCGATTCCGAGCGCGTCGCAGAGATCGAGCGTCTCTTTGTTGGTGAGCCCGAGCTCTCGTCCCAGCTCGTACACCCGAATCCTCTGTGCCAACTGCCGCTTCCATCCTTTCCCGGCTTGCGCCGGAACCCTCTTCGCTGGCGGCTCTCCGCCGACTGCTTCCTTGGCGGGCTGCCGCCGACTTCGGTCCTCGGCGGGTTCCCGCCGACCGTCAGCCCTCTATCCTCCCACGCCCGGGGGCGCTGGTCCTCAGGTCTTGCACCGCGTCGGCCCTGATCGGGGTGCGCAGGGCCCGGTCGAACGCCTTGCGGCCGGCCGCCGCCTCCAGGCACGACGCCGAGCCGGCGCACAGCCAGGCGCCCCGGCCCGGCAGCGTCCGACCTACCGCCAGCCCTCCGCCGGGGCTGGCCACCACCCGGACCAGCTGGTCCGGCGACGCCACCCTGCGGCAGCCGACGCAGGTGCGCGCCGGCGCTATGCCGACTTCTCCCCGGGCTCCGGATCGGTCGGAGGCGCGGTGCCCGCCGCCGGCTGGTCGCCGGTGGCCGGTGCCGCGTACTCCTGGGCCGACACGCCCTCGCCGCCCTCGGCGGGCTGCCAGACCATCTCGCCGGCCTCGTTGGTGACCCACTCCCCCTCGGCCCACTCCTCGCCGGCGTAGCCCGCTTCCTCCTCGGCCAGCTGGCTCTCGCTCTTGATGTCGACCCGCCACCCGGTCAGCCGGGCGGCGAGGCGGGCGTTCTGGCCCTCCTTGCCGATGGCCAGCGACAGCTGGTAGTCGGGCACGATCACCTCGGCCGTGCCGGTGTTCTCGTCGATGCGGACCTCTTTGACCTTGGCCGGCGACAGGGCTTTCATCACGAACTCCGACGGGTCCTCGGAGAAGGGGACGATGTCGACCTTCTCGCCCCGCAGCTCGTTGACCACCATCCGGACGCGTGCGCCCCGGGCGCCGACGCAGGCTCCCACCGGGTCGACGTTGTGGTCGTTGGACCACACCGCGATCTTGGTCCGGTGGCCCGGCTCACGGGCGACGGCCTTCAGCTCGACGACCCCGTCGGCGATCTCGGGCACCTCCAGCACGAACAGCTGCTTGATCAGCCCCGGGTGGGTCCGGCTGACGACGATCTGGGGGCCCTTGGTGGTCTTGCGGACCTCCACGATGTAGGCCTTGAGGCGGGCGCCGTGCTCGTAGCGCTCGTAGGGGACCTGCTCGGCCTGGGGCAGCAGGGCCTCGACCCGGCCCAGGTCCAGCAGGGTGTAGCGCTGGTCGTTCTGCTGGATGATCCCGGTGACGATGTCGCCCTCGCGGCCGGCGTACTCCTCGTACTTCATCTCCCGCTCGGCCTCCCGGATGCGCTGGAGGATCACCTGCTTGGCGGTCTGGGCCGCGATGCGGCCGAAGTCGTCCGGCGTGTCCTCCCACTCCCGCACGACGTTGCCGTCGTCGTCGAGCTCCTGGGCGTAGACGTGCATCTCCCCGGTGTCGGGGTCGATGGTGACGAAGGCCTCCTCGGCGGCCTTGGGCATGCGCTTGTAGGCCGAGACCAGGGCGTTGGCCAGGGCCTCGAGCAGCGTGTCCACGGAGACGCCCTTCTCCCGCTCGATCACCTGGAGGGCTTCCATCAGTTCGAAGTTCGCTGCAGTCATGATGCGGTTCCAATCTTCTTCGGCCGTGGCCCCGACGCCTGGGCCTTCTGGCCGCTCGCGGGCCAGACGAACACGGTCCGGGCCCGGTCGATGTCGGCGTAGGCCAGCCGGCGGCCGGCCACCGTTACCCCGTCGTCGTCGGCTGCCTCCAGGGCGCCGGTCACCCGACGGTCGCCGTCGGCCTGGGGCCGCAGCCTGATCGCCACCTCCGTACCGACGAACCGCCGGAAGTGCCCCGGCGTGCGCAACGGCCGTTCGATCCCCGGGCTGGAGACCTCCAGCGTCGTCCGCTCGCCGACCAGGTCGTGCCGGTCGAGCAGGTCCGACACCAGCCGGGTGGCCTCGGTCACGCCGTCCAGGTCGATTCCTCCCCGACGTCCGCTTTCCGCGCCGACCGGCAGGTCGACGGTGCTTTCCGCGCCGACCGGCAGGTCGACGGTGCTTTCCGCGCCGACCAGCAGGTCGACGGTGACCCGCAGCATGGGGCCTTGGCGCTCGACGTCGACCACCTCGAAGCCGGCGTCGGCGAGGGGACCTTCGACCACCGCACGGACGCGCTCGTTCATGTGCTGGTCGGTCACCTCGCTCTCCCTTCTTCGCTGGCAAACAAAAGCGTGGGCACTGCCCACGCTCGGTCACCACCCAATGTCGACGACAGATTCGGCGTTCATTGTAGCCACGGTCACCGCCGAAAGTTGACCACCCGGAACGACTCGGCGTAGGCGAACCCGTGCGGCTCACCGGCCGCGGCCATCCACGCGGCCACCGCCGGGCCCACGTCCCAGTCGCCGATCTGGCTGGCGTGGGCCTTCAGGGAGGCGACCTTGCGGTCGAGCCCGGCGGTGACGTCGACCACCGTCTCCCCCGTCGCCGGGCCGTACAGCCAGACCTCCTCCAGCTCCCGCCAGGGCTGCAGTCCCTCCTCGTGGATCAGCTCGGGGAAGATCGCCGCCGTCGTCCCGCTGGTCATGGTGATGTCGAGGGTGGCGACGCCCGTCGCCCGGTGGTCGGGATGATTCACGAACCGGTCGGTCGGCAGGATCTCGGGGTCGACGGCCAGCAGCCGGTGGGGACGGTGGATGCGGAACTGGCGGGCCAGGTCGACCCGGAGCCGGCGCGGGTCGGCCCACGCCAACTCGCTGTCGAGGTAGCCCAGGAACGTGACGTCGCTGACCCCGCAGATCGCCGCCGCCGCCCTGGCCTCGGCCTCGCGTATCCGCCCGAACGCCTCCGGGTCGGCGTCGACGTCCTGCACGCCCTTCTGTCCGGAGGTGACGATCACGTACCGCACGTCCCACCCCTCGTCCACCCAGCACGCCACCGTCGCGCCGCACGTGAACTCGATGTCGTCCGGGTGGGCGCTGACGACCAGCACCCGCCGCTCGTCACCTGCCATCGCCGCAGGTTAGGTGGACACGCCATGCTGGGCCGGTGCAGAAGCCGACGAGCCGCCAGGAGCTGGTGGCCAACCTGCGGGGGTTGGTCCTCGTCGGCCGCTCGTCGCCGCTGCTGGCCTTCGTCCTGCTGGCCACGACGATCGTCTCCGGCGGCGCGCCGGCGCTGGTGGTGGCCGAGACGGGCCGGTTCCTGTCGCAGCTCCCGGCGGCCATCCGGCTCGGCGGGGCGTCGGCACCGGGACGCAACGTCCGCTCCGCGCTCGTCCTCATCGCCGCCGCCGTCTTCGTCAGCCAGATCGTCGGGCCGATCCAGCAGGCCGTCCTGTTCGGCCTGCAACGGCGGTTCGAGGCCTACCTGGCCCGACGGCTGATGACGGCCACCGTCGCCCTCCCCGGCCTGGCCTACTTCGAGGACTCGGAGTTCCGGGACGAGCTGGCCGTCGCCGACTGGATCGGGTTCGGGCCGGTCCACACGCTGCAGTTCGCCACCCAGGTCTTCCAGCAGCTCTCCCAGCTCGCGGCCATGGCCGCGGTCGCGGCCGCCTACGCAGGTTGGGTGCCGGCGCTGATCCTGGCGACGGCGATCCCAGGTGGGGTGGCGTCGTGGCGCTTCGAGTCGATCACCGGCATGTCCCGATGGCGGCGGTCGGAGGACACCCGGCGGGCCGACTACTACCGCAACCTCGCGGTGATGCGCGAGCCCGGCAAGGAGCTGCGCATCTTCTCCCTGCCCGCATGGGCCGGGGCCCGCCAGGCCCGCCACTGGCTGTCCGGGGTGAGGGAGATGCTGGTGCTGCGGCGAAAGGGCCTGCTCGCCGTCCTGTGGCTGCACGCCCTCGCCCTCGCCGGCCTGGCGGTGACGTACGTGATCATGCTGCGCAGCGCCATCGGCGGCCACACGTCCGTCGGGCGCTTCACCGCGGCGTCGCTGGCCGCGGTGAACCTGGTCGGCACTGTGGTGCAGCTGTTCCGCCAGGCCGCCCAGGCCCGGCGCAGCAGCTTCTACTTGCCCTCGGCGCTGCGGGTGCTGGGCCTGGCCGACGCCGACCCCCGGCTCGACGTCTCGGGCACCCGACCGGCCCGCCAGCCGACCCGCACCGGGATCCGGTTCGAGAACGTCACCTTTTCGTACCCGGGGGTCGACCGGAGGATCCTCGACGGCCTCGACCTGTCGATCGAGGCCGGGTCGTCCGTCGCCCTCGTCGGTGAGAACGGCGCCGGCAAGACCACCCTCATCAAGCTGCTGTGCCGGTTCTACGACCCCACCGGAGGCCGCATCACCCTGGACGGGGTCGACATCCGCGAGCTGGACCTGGACGATCTGCGCAGCCGCATGGCCGTCATCTTCCAGGACTTCGTCCACTACCAGCTGTCGGCACGCGACAACGTCGGCTTCGGCGCCCTGGCTGCCGCGGCCGACGAGTCGCTGCTGGCCGAAGCCGCGGCCCGGGTCGGCATCCGCGAGCAGCTGGAGTCCCTCCCGGCGGGGTGGGACACCCCGTTGGCCCGGGAGTTCGGCGGGGTCGACCTCTCGGGCGGCGAGTGGCAACGGGTGGCGCTGGCCCGGGCCATGATGGCCGAGGTCGGCCGCGACGCCGACCTCCTCGTCCTCGACGAGCCCACGGCCAGCCTGGACGTCCGGGTCGAGAACGAGCTCTACGGCCACTTCGCCGAGCTCAGCCGGGGCCGGACGACGTTGCTCGTGTCGCACCGGTTCTCCACCGTGCGCATGGCCGGCAGGATCGTGCTGCTGGCCGACGGGAAGGTGGCCGAGGACGGCACCCACGACGAGCTCGTCGCCGCCGGCGGTCGCTACGCCGAGCTGTACGAGGTCCAGGCATCTCACTACCGGCTCACCGGGACGCTGGAATGACCGCGAGCCCGTCCACCACCCCGACCTCGAGCCCGACGCCCGACCGTTCGCCCACGGCGACGTTCCGCCGGTCCCTACGGGTCTACCGGGTCATCCTGGGACTGGCCTTCGAGGCGGCCCGGGGCAAGGCGACCACCCTCTTCGCCGCGGCCGCCCTCTACGGGATCCTCGGGGCGATCGGCGGGTTGGTCACCAAGATGGTGGTCGACGCCCTGGCCGGCGGCCATCCCGGGCGGGCCATGGGCGTCGGCGTGGCCTACCTCGTGCTCACCGCCCTGGCCGCCCTGGCCGACGACGTGAGCAACCTGGTGCAGTCCGACCTGGGCGAGCAGACGAGCCAGGCGGTCGAGCAGAAGCTGATGGCCGTGTCGTCGTCGGCCGCGGGGCTGGAGCACCTCGAACGCCCGGAGTTCGCCGACAAGGTGAAGCTGGTGCGCGACCGGAGCTTCCTTCCGTACTTCGCCTTCACCAACCTCAACTCGTTCGCGTCGATCATCTTCGGGCTGGCCGCCGCCGTGGTCCTGCTGGGCACGGTCCACCCCCTGCTGGTGCTGCTCCCGGTCGTGGTCGGGCCGGGAGTCGTCCTGCAGTTCAACAACTACCGCCGCCACTTCGCCCGCCACGACTCCGTCGCCCTCGACGAGCGGCTGGCCCGGCACTACCTGCAGCTGGCCACCGAACCGGCCGCGGCCAAGGAGATCCGCCTGTTCGGGCTCGGCCCGCATCTCATCGAGCGGCACCGGGTCTTGACCGGTACGTACAACACCATGCTGTTCCGGGACCAGCTCCGCCGGACCTGGGCCGGCATGGCCGCCGGCAGCCTGTACGGCGCCGGGCTGGCCGCCACCATCGGCTTCGTCGGATGGCTGGCCCTCGACGGCCGGGCCACCTTCGGCGACGTCGCCCTCACCGTGCAGGTCGCCCGGATGGCCATCGGCCAGGTCCAGAGCGCAGCCCGCCAGGCGGCGTGGCTGGCCGAGCTGGCCTTCACCGGCGAGCGCTACCTGTGGCTGCTCGAGTACGAGCCGACCGTGGTGGCCAAGCCGCCGGGCCAGGCCGTGCCCGCGCCGGCGCGGGTCGAGGAGGGGATCGTTTTCGAGCACGTGTCGTTCACCTATCCGGGGACCGACGAGGTGGTGCTCGACGACGTGTCGCTGCGGTTGGCGCCCCACAGCACCGTCGCCCTGGTCGGCGAGAACGGCGCAGGCAAGACCAGCCTGGTCAAGCTGCTCTGCCGCTTCTACGACCCGACCGGGGGCCGCATCACCGTCGACGGCGTGGACCTGCGCGACCTCGACCTCGACGGCTGGCGGGCCGGCACCGGCGCCGCCTTCCAGGACTTCGTCCACTTCCAGCTGGTGGCCCAGGAGGCCGTCGGCGTGGGCGACCTGCCCGCCATCGACGACCTGGTACGGGTGGGTTCGTCCGCCCGCCAGGCCGGGGCCGACCGGGTCATCGACCGGCTCCCGGCGGGACTGTCCACCCAGCTCGGCCGCTGGTTCGAGGGCGGCGTCGACCTGTCGGAGGGCGAGTGGCAACGGGTGGCCCTGGCCCGCGGCCTGATGCGTCCCTCGCCCGCCCTGCTCGTGCTCGACGAGCCCACCGCCAGCCTCGACCCCCGGGCCGAGCACGAGGTCTTCGCCACGTTCGCGGCCATGTCGCGCCGGAGCGCCGACGGCCGCAGCCCCATCACCATCCTCGTCTCCCACCGGTTCTCGACGGTCCGCATGGCCGACGTCATCGTCGTGCTGCACGACGGCCGCATCGAGGAGCAGGGCTCCCACGAGGAGCTGCTGGCCGCCGGCGGCCGTTACGCGGAGCTGTTCCGGCTCCAGGCATCGAGGTACTGAGGCGGGTCGCTCGCCGGCCGTTGGGCCCGCCGGGGATCGGGCAGGATGAACGACGATGGCGACGCCGGTGTACCTCGAGGTCGGGAAGACGAAGTCCTTCGCGTGCTCGCTCGACTGGCCGGGATGGTGCCGGGCCGGCAGGGACGAGGAGGCCGCCCTGGAGGCGCTCGCGACGTACGCCGAGCGGTACCGGCCGGTCGCCGAGGAGGCCGGCCTCCGCTTGCCGAAGTCGGCCGGTGACGAGTTCGACGTGGTCGAGCGGATCGCGGGCGACGGGACCACCACGTTCGGCGCCCCTGGCAAGCCGGCGGCGGCCGACGCCACGCCGCTGACCAAGGCCGGGGCCGAGCGCCTTGCCGCCCTGGTCGAGGCGGCGTGGACGGTGCTGGACCGGGTGGCGGCGACGGCGCCGGCCGAGTTGCGCAAGGGGCCTCGCGGCGGTGGCCGGGACCGGGACAAGATGGTCACCCACGTGGTCGACGCCGAGGCCAGCTACTTCCGCAAGGTCGGCCTCAAGACCAACAGCAGGCCCGAGTTCCTCGACATCCTGCGGGCCGCCCGCCAGCCACAGCCCGAGCTGCCCACCAAGACGTGGCCCTACCGCTACGCGGCCCGGCGGGTGGCCTGGCACGCCCTCGACCATGCCTGGGAGATGCAGGACCGGTCGAGCTAGGCCCGCGTCGCCATGATGTTGAGACGGACGTAGTCGATCGGCCTGCCCGCGAGCCGGTCGGCGACGGCACGGACGAAGTCGTCCCGCTGGCCCTCGGGCCGGCGCTCGAGGTGGGACCGGAGGATGACCGTCCGGAGGAACATCTCCAGCGGCTCGCCCGGCTCGATCACCGTGGGCTCGTCCTGGAGCCAGGTGTCGACGTCCACGAAGCCGGCGGCGGCCAGCCGAGCCGACGTCTCCTCGGGCGTGGCGAACGTCCACGGCCCCGGCCACGCCTCGCCCACCTCGACCAGGACCCGCTGGACCGACGCCAGGTTCCCGGCGCCGCCGCACTGGGCCACGAGCCGGCCTCCCGGGCGGAGCACCGCGGCCAGGTTGGCGAAGAGGGCCTCGTGGTCGGGGACCCAGTGGAACGTCGCGGTGGAGAAGACGGCGTCGACCGGCCCGTCGACGGGGAGCGGGCAGCCCAGGTCGCACTCGACGAAGCGCACCCGGTCGCCGAAGCGCTCCAGCCGGCGCCGGGCCTCGACGAGCATCGACGGGGCGGCGTCGGCCGCGACCACCCGCCCGTCGGGGAGCCGTTCCAGCAGCTGCTCGGTCACCCGCCCGCTGCCGCATCCGGCGTCGAGCACCGTCTCGTCGCCCCGGAGCGGCAGCCGCTCGAGCACGCCGCTCCCCCAGCGGGTCATGGGATCGGCGATGCGGTCGTACGTCGCCCCGTCCCAGTCGGCGTGCGACCGGTCGGCGGTCATGTGCCCCTACCCATGCCCACGACTCTCGCGCCGCGGCGCAGGGCGCGTACGCCGGCGGCGAAGGCACGCCGGCCGCTGCGGAAGCCGTCCCAGCCCGCCGAGTAGAAGTCGACGAGGTCGACGAGGTGTCTCGACCATGCCCTCCACCTCGGCCCGGAGGGCGTCGGTGGGGAGGTGGGCTACTCGATTTCCTTCCGGATGAGCTCGACCCGCTGGGCGACGGCGTTCGGGTCGTCGCCCTGCTCGGCCAGGAGGGCCTGGCGGTCGCGCTCGGCCTCCTCGACGGCGCCGACGTCGGCCGCCGCCAGCCGGGCCTCGGCGCCCTCGGCCACCAGCCGCTCGGCCTCCTCGACGAGGGCGGCCACCATGTCGGCCTCGGGCACCACCCGGATCATCTGGCCCTTCACGAACAGGTGGCCCTTGCCGTTCCCGGCGGCGATGCCGAGGTCGGCGTTGCGGGCCTCGCCGGGACCGTTGACGACGCAGCCCATGACCGCCACCTGGATGGGCAGCTTGCGGTCGGCCAGGGCCTCCTCGGCCTCCTTGGCCACCCGGATGACGTCGACCTCGGCCCGGCCGCAGGACGGGCAGGCGATGAGGTCGACGGTCTTGCGGGTGCGCAGGCCGAGCGCCTCCAGCAGTTGGCGCCCGGCCCTGGCTTCCTCCACCGGATCGGCCGTCAACGAGTACCGGATGGTGTCCCCGATGCCCTCGGAGAGCAGGGTGGCGATGCCGGCGGTGGCCTTGATCAGCCCGGCCGGCGGCGGGCCGGCCTCGGTCACGCCGAGGTGCAGCGGGTGATCGGTGATCTCCGACAGCTGGCGGTAGGCCTCGATCATCAACGCGACGTTGGACGCCTTCACCGAGATTTTCACGTCGTCGAAGCCGACCTCGTCGAAGTAGGCCAGCTCCCGCTGGGCCGACTCGACCAGCGCCTCCGGCGTGGCCCCGCCGTGCTTGGCGTACAGGTCGGGGTCGAGCGAACCGGCGTTCACGCCGATCCGGATGGGCACCCCGCGGGCCTTGGCCTCCTCGGCCACCAGCTTGATCTGGGCCGGCTTTCGGATATTGCCCGGGTTGAGCCGCAGGCAGGCCACGCCGGCTTCCAGCGCGGCGAGGGCCAGCCGGTACTGGAAGTGGATGTCGGCGACGATGGGCACGGGCGACCGGGGGACGATGGCGGCCAGGCCCTCCGCCGCCTCCGGCTCGTTGCACGTGCAGCGCACGATGTCCGCCCCCGCCGCGGCCAACGCGTAGATCTGGGCCAGCGTCCCGTCGACGTCCGCCGTCTTCGTGATGGTCATCGACTGCACCGAGATGGGCGCGTCCCCGCCCACCGGAACCGAGCCGACAAAGATCTTCCGGGTAAGTCGCCGCGGGAACGTCACGCGAGGCCGCCAGGGGGCCGGCGGCCGCAGGAAGCCGCCGTCGGCGGCCCCCCCGGCTGCCGGCGGAAGGGAGACGATCGGGGGCCGCCGGCTACGCCGGCGCCCCCCGCTGCGTCAGTGGAAACTCGCCGAGCAAGCTCTGCTTGCGAGGCGAAGCCGATCACTGGAATGGGTTCGCCATCGGTCGGACGATGTCGAGGTAGATCGAGGTCACGCCGATGAGCACGAGGATGACGATCATGGCCGCGGCGACCGGCATCATCTTGCCCACGTCGGCCTGGTAGCGGCGGCCGGCCCGGGAGCGGATGCGCTCGTAGGTCGCGATGGCCACGTGGCCGCCGTCGAGGGGCAGCAGCGGGACCAGGTTGAACACCCCGATGAAGATGTTCAGCAGGACCAGCAGGTAGACGACGTTGAAGGCGCCGCTGTGGGCCGCCTGCCCGGCGATGCGGGCCACCCCGACCACGGACACGAAGCGCTGGTCGTCGGTCGAGGTCGATGACGAGCTCTTCTTCGTGCTGTTGGTCAGGTCGCCGGCGTAGTTCTTCAGGGAGCTGGGCGAGAAGGCCGAGCCCATACCGGCGACCGAGCTGGTGCTCAGGTGCCAGATCTGCGAGCCCGAGCGCGGCACGGCGGCCAGTGGGTTCATCCGCTCGACGTCCGGCTTGGGCTCGATGCCGATGACGCCGCGGGTCTCCCCGCCGCTGGTCACCGCCGCCGGTGTGGCCGTCAGGTCCACGAGCGTGCCGTTCCGGTTGACGACGAAGGCGAGCTCGCGACCGGCGCTGCCCTGGGTGTGGGGCGGAATGTCCTCCCAGCGCGTGATGTGGTTGCCGTCGATGGAGACGATCCGGTCGCCGACCTTGAAACCAGCGGTCTGAGCCGGGCTGGGCCCGGAGTCGAGCTTGCTGATCGAGCCGATCACCGGGCGCTTGTCGTAGCCGGGGATTCCGATGGCGGCGAAGATCATGATGAGCAGCAGGAAGGCCATGGCGAAGTGGGTCACGATGCCGGCCAGGGCCACGGCCATGCGCTTCGGGTAGGACTGCTGGCGGTACGTGCGGGGCTCGTCCTCGGGGTCGATGTCGGCCTCGAGGTTGGTCATCCCGAGGATCTTCACGTAGCCGCCGAACGGGAGGGCCTTGATGCCGTACTCGGTCTCGCCCTTGCGGACGGACCAGAGGCGGGGGCCGAAGCCAAGGAAGAACTCGGTGCACTTCATGCCCGAGCGCTTGGCCACGACGAAGTGGCCGGCCTCGTGGAGCATGACGGTGGCGGCCATGGCAATGACAAAGGCGACGACGGGGAAGCTGCCGTTCATGATCGAAATGCCGATCACGCCGACGAAGATCGCTGCCAGGAGAAGCAGCTTGCGCCTCTCGGCGCGATGGACATCAGGGTCGGGGATCACCGTCTCGGGGGCGAGGGTGGGGCTGGTCTGCGTCAAGCTGCTGCTCTC
>DATASA010000039.1:0-14433 GCA_036269435.1 Acidimicrobiales bacterium
GGCAGCCCCGTGCCCAACTTCTTGCGCAGCTGGCGGACGTGCACGTCGATCGTGCGCTCGTCCCCGTACCAGTCGGCGCCCCACACCGCGTCGAGGATCTGCTGGCGGCTCAGGGCCAGGCCCTCGTTCTCGGCCAGGTACCGCAGCAGGTCGTACTCCTTGGTGGCGAGGGCCACGACCTGGCCGTCACGGCGGGCCTCCCGCCGTTTCAGGTCGACCTCCACGTCGCCGGCCAGCAGCACGTCGGCAGCCTGCTCCCGGGTGCGGCCGTCGGTCCGGCGCAGGATGGCCCGTACCCGGGCGACGAGCTCGCGCGGCGCGAACGGCTTGGTGACGTAGTCGTCCGCACCGAGCTCGAGCCCCAGCACCCGGTCGATCTCGCCATCGCGGGCGGTCAGCATGAGAATGGGGACGTCGCTCGCCGTGCGCAGGCGGCGGCACACCTCCAGGCCGTCGATCCCGCCCGGCAGGCCGACGTCGAGGATGACCATACGGGGCCGCTGGTCACGCACCGCCTCGATCCCGCGCTCGCCGGTGGAGGCCTGCACGACCCGGAAACCTTCCTGGCGCAGGTACAGCTCGACGAGGTCGGCGATGTGCTGGTCGTCCTCGACCACGACGATCGTCGCCTCGTTCATCCCGCCGCCATGCTCGCACGCCGGCCGGGAGAGGAAGTGGGCAGCGATCTTTCCCGAACGGGTGCCGAGCACCGGCTGGGTCCATCGCTCCGGCCGGCCGATGGGGAGTGACAACTACGATCCGGCCATGGGGACCGTGCTCGAGAGAATCGTCGCCGCCCACCGGGACGCGGCCGCGGCCGACGAGCGGGAGCTCGGGCCGCTCATGGAGCAGGCGGCGGCCGCGCCGCCTCCCCGCCGGTTCCGCAAGAGCATGGGCAGGTGGGGGCTCGACGTGATCACGGAGATCAAGCGTCGGTCGCCGTCGAAGGGCGAGCTGGCGCCCGACCTCGATCCGGCCGGGCTGGCCAAGGCCTACGAGGCCGGTGGGGCGGTCGCCCTGTCCGTCCTCACCGACCGGGAGTTCTTCGGCGGCTCGCCCGAGGACCTCGTCGCAGCCCGGGCCGCAGTCAACCTGCCGGTCCTGCGCAAGGACTTCACCGTCGACGAGCGCGACGTCTGCGACGCCCGCATCATGGGCGCCGACGCCGTGCTGCTCATCGTCGCCGTCCTGTCCGACGACGAGCTGAGGCGTTTCCACGACCTGGCCCACGAGCTGGGGATGGCCGCGCTGGTCGAGGTCCACGACGAGGCCGAGGTCGCCCGGGCCGTGGTCATCCACGCCGACATGGTGGGCGTCAACCAGCGCGACCTGCGGACGTTCGAGGTCGACAAGGGCCGGGCCGTGCGCCTGGCTCGCAGCATCCCGAGCGGCGTGCTCAAGGTGGCCGAGTCCGGCATCGGCGGCGCCGACGACCTTCGGCGCCTGGCCGACGCCGGCTACGACGGCGCCCTCGTCGGCGAGCACCTGGTCACCGCCGCGGATCCCACCGAAACCCTCCGGCGATTGCGAGAAGGAGTGCGATGACGGCCCAGATTCCCCAAGCCCGGATGCCGGACGCATGGTTCAACGTCGTCCCCCACCTGCCGGCCCCGTTGCAGCCGCCGCTGCACCCCGGGACCCGCGAGCCGGTCGGCCCCGACGACCTGGCCCCGCTGTTCCCCATGGCCCTGATCGGCCAGGAGGTGACGGCCGAGCCGTGGGTGGACGTCCCGGGCGAGGTGCTCGACGTGCTGCGGACGTGGCGCCCCACGCCGCTGGTCAGGGCCCACCGGCTCGAGCAGGCCCTCGGCACGCCCGCCCGGATCTATTACAAGGACGAGTCGGTGTCACCGGCCGGTTCGCACAAGCCCAACACAGCCGTCCCTCAGGCGTTCTACAACAAGCAGGAAGGCGTGACCCGCCTGGCCACCGAGACCGGCGCCGGCCAGTGGGGGAGCGCGCTGTCCCTGGCCTGCGCCCTCTTCGGCCTGGAGTGCAAGGTGTACATGGTCCGGTCGTCGTTCGAGCAGAAGCCCTACCGCCGGGTCATGATCGAGACCTGGGGGGGCGACGTGGAGCCGTCGCCGGTCGACGATCCGTCGCACCCCGGCTCGCTCGGCACCGCCATCAGCGACGCCGTGCGGGACGCGGCCCAGCGACCGGACACCCACTACGCCCTGGGGTCGGTCCTCAACCACGTCCTCCTCCACCAGACGGTCATCGGCCTCGAGGCCAAGGAGCAGCTGACCGCGGCCGGCGAGGGGCTCCCGGACGTGGTCATCGCCAGCTGCGGCGGCGGCTCCAACCTCGGTGGCATCTCCCTGCCGTTCGTACCCGAGGCCGGCGTGCGGTTGATGGCCGTCGAGCCGTCGTCGTGCCCCACGCTCACCTCGGGACGGTTCGAGTACGACTTCGGCGACACTGCGGGCATGACGCCCCTGCTGGCCATGTACACCCTCGGCCACGAGTTCGTCCCGCCGACCATCCACGCCGGCGGCCTGCGCTACCACGGGGACGCACCGATCATCTCCAACCTGGTCCAGGCCGGCCGGATGGAGGCGGTCGCCTATCCGCAGGGGAAGGTGTTCGAGGCCGCGGTCCAGTTCGCCCGCACCCAGGGTTCGATTCCCGCGCCGGAGACGGCCCACGCCGTGCGGGCCGCCATCGACGAGGCCCTGCTGGCCAAGGAGGAGGGCACGGAGAAGGTCATCCTGTTCTCCTACTCCGGCCACGGCCTGCTCGACCTCGCCGCCTACGACGACTACCTCCACGATCGCCTGGACGGATAGGCGCCTGGACGGAGAGGCGCCTGGACGGAGAGGCGCCTGGACGGAGAGGCGCCTGGACGGAGAGGCGCCTGGACGGAGAGGCGTCGCTACGGGGGCCTGATCAGCCCCGGGAGGCGGGGGGCCAACCAGGGCCGGCGGCCCCACGTCGAAATCTGGCCGCGCAGCAACGGCGGGGCCAGGCCGGTCCGGTGCCAGGCCAGCAGGACGAGGGCCCGGGGGTCGATCGAGAGGTGGCAGTCGACCTTGCGGTTCGACGGATCCTCGATGGTCAGGCCGCCGTCGGCGAAGACGAAGAACACCCGGCCGCCGCCCCGAATGCGGATGTCGTACGTCGCCCGCAGGCCGGCGGCCCGTTCCGGGTGGACCGCGTACGTCGGCCGCCCCAGTGCCCGGTACATCGGGCAGATGAAGCCCCGGAAGGCCAGGACCGCGTCGGTCCGCTCCAGCGGCCACCGCTGGCCGGTGGCCTTCGACAGATCCCGGCCATGGACGAGGCACTCGCTGACGATGTGGCAGGCCAGGACCGACGCCGTCACCCGGGCGCCGCCCAGCCAGTCGCGGGGCGCATGGCCGTCGACCTTCGCCGCCACCGCGAGGAACGTCTCGGCGGCCGACTCGATCCGCGCCGCCAGCGCGCCGAGGTCGTGCACCGCTTCGTCCCTGACCTTCGACTGGGTGAGCTCGCCCAGGTCGTCCAGGTCGGCCAACGGCGACGGCACCTCGTTGATCAGGTCGGCGTCGACCTCGAACACGTGGGTGATGTGGGCTGCGAGCTGCCCGGCGTCCCAGACACCGAGAGTCGGCGCGGAGGCGTCGGCCACGGAGCGCACGAGGTCCGCCGAGCGCCGGGCCATGGTCGCCACCGCGGCGCGGGGGTCGTTGCCCAGGGAGATGTCCCAGTGCGGCATGGCGGGCAATCTAGGTCCCAGCCGGTACCGTCGAGGCGTGTTCGTGAAGATCTGTGGCACGACGAGCGAGGCCGACGCCCTGCTCGCCGTGGCCATGGGCGCCGACGCCGTGGGCTTCATCTTCGCGCCTTCACCACGCCAGATCGCGGTCGGGCTGGCGTCGGACATCGCCAAGCGGCTACCGCCCGAGATCATGACCGTCGGGGTGTTCCGGGACGAGGCGCCGGCCCGCGTGGTCGAGATCGTCAACAGCGTCGGCCTGCGGGCAGCCCAGCTCCACGGCCACGAGACCGCCGATCAGGCCCAGTGGGTGCGCCAGCGGGTGCCCTTCGTGATCCAGGTTTTTCCGGCCGGGGCGCCCGCCATCGCCCGCGCCGGGGACTACGGGGCCGACATCATCATGATCGACGCGCCCCGGCCCGGTTCGGGCCAGATCTTCGACTGGGAGCTGGCGGAGCTGCCCGACGGCCTGCGGCTCATGCTCGCCGGCGGCCTGCACGCCGGAAATGTGGCCGAGGCCATCGCCCGGGTGCACCCGTGGGGGGTCGACGTGGTCACCGGCGTGGAGCGGTCGCCCGGCATCAAGGACCCCGTGCGCCTGCGGGCGTTCGTGGCTGCGGCCAAGGCGACCGAGGCGCCCGAATACGAGTCCACCGCCGCCGGCCCGTTCGACCAGGATGACTAGATGACCACCCTCATGGGCGAGCCCACCTCCGACGGCCGGTTCGGCGAGTTCGGTGGGCGGTTCCTGCCCGAGGCGCTCATTCCGGCCTGTACGGAGCTGGAGGCCGCCTTCACCGAGGCGTGGGCCGACCCCGCCTTCCACGCCGAGTACGAGTCGATCCTGCACCACTACGGCGGCCGGCCCACGCCCGTCACCGAGTGCCGCAACCTGTCGTCCCAGCTGGGCGTACGCGTGCTGCTGAAGCGGGAGGACCTGGCCCACACCGGGTCGCACAAGATCAACAACGTGATCGGCCAGGCCCTGCTGGCCCGGCGCATGGGCAAGACCCGGCTGATCGCCGAGACGGGCGCCGGCCAGCACGGCGTCGCCACCGCCACCGCCGCGGCCCTGCTCGGCTTCGAGTGCCGGATCTACATGGGCGAGGTCGACGTCGTCCGCCAGGAGCTCAACGTCTTCCGCATGAAGCTGCTGGGCGCCGAGGTGGTGCCGGTGTCCTCCGGCAGCCGGACCCTCAAGGACGCCATCAACGAGACCCTGCGCGAGTGGGTGGCGACGGTCGGGGCGACGCACTACTGCCTGGGCTCGGTCATGGGACCGCACCCGTACCCGTGGATGGTGCGCGAGTTCCAGCGGGTGGTCGGCACCGAGGCCCGCGAGCAGTGCCGCGAGCTGCTGGGCGACGCCGACCCCGAGGTGGTGGTGGCCTGCGTGGGCGGCGGGTCGAACGCGGCCGGCACGTTCGCCGGGTTCGTCGACACCGGTGCCCGCCTGGTCGGCGTCGAGCCGGCGGGTGGCGCGGCGATCGGCCGGGGGATCCCCGGCGTCGTGCACGGGAGCAAGTCGTACCTCCTCCAGGACGAGCACGGCCAGGTGCTCGAGGCCCACTCCCTGTCGGCCGGCCTCGACTATCCCGGCGTCGGCCCCGAGCACGCCCACCTGTCGGCCATCGGCCGGGTCACCTACGCCGCCGCCGGCGACGCCGAGGTGCTCGAGGCCTTCAGCCTGCTGGCCCGGACCGAGGGGATCATCCCGGCCCTGGAGCCGGCCCACGCCCTGGCCTGGGTCGTGCGGGCCGCCGGTTCGGACGATCTGCCGACCGGCTGCACCGTTCTGGTGACCCTCTCGGGCCGGGGCGACAAGGACGTGGCCCAGGTGATGGAGATGTTGACGCCACGCGGCTAATGACAGAGCTACTCTATGCCGTCAACATACAGCGGCAGAAGCGGAGCTCCGGCGGTGGCCAACGATTTCGAGAGCGACGTTGCTCATCCAAGGGCGCTTCTGGCGCCGTGCCTCCTGCTGCTCCTGGCCGAGGCGCCGGGCCACGGCTACGAGCTGATGGAGCGGCTCAAGCCGCTCGGCTTCGACTGGGGCGGGCCCGGACCCATCTACCGCGAGCTGCGAGCGCTGGAGAACGCGGGCCTGGTGGCCTCGGCCTGGTCGGCGCCGCGGGCCGGCCCGGTGCCACGCGTCTATGAGCTGACCACCGAGGGCCGCGACGCGCTGGACCGGTGTGCCACCAACGTCGTCCAGCTCTCGAGCCTCCTCGACCAGTTCCTGGGGCGCCACCGCGTCCTCTGACGTCCCATCGGCAAGAGTGGGGCATGACCGCAGTGGGGCAACAGGGCCGGATCGAGACCGCCTTGCGCGCCAGCCGCGACGGCGGCCGCAAGCTGCTCGTGCCCTACGTCACCGGCGGGCTGGGTGACGACTGGATCCGCGTGGTCGAGGCCGTCGCCGCCGCGGGGGCGGATGCCATCGAGATCGGCATCCCCTTCTCCGATCCCGTCATGGACGGTCCGGTCATCCAGGAGGCGTCGCAGCGGGCGCTGGCCGGAGGGGCCACGCCGGTCTCCATCCTGGCCGACCTGGCCCGGATCGATGCCGGTGTCCCGTTGGTCGTCATGTCGTACTACAACATCCTGTTCCGGGCCGGCCACCTGCGCTTCGCCCGGTCGCTGGCCGCGCAGGGCGTCTCGGGCGCCATCGTCCCCGACCTCCCCCTGGTCGAGCTCGACGGCTGGGCCGAGGCGGCCGACGCCGCCGGCGTCGAGACCATCCTGCTCGCCGCGCCGAACACCCCCGACGTGACCCTCGCCGAGATCTGCCGGCGCAGCCGGGGCTGGGTCTACGGGGTCGCGCTGATGGGCGTGACCGGGGAGCGGTCGGCGCTGGCGTCGAGCGCCGGGCTCATGGGCCGCCGGCTCAAAGCCATCACCGACACGCCGGTCCTGATCGGCGTCGGCGTGTCCAGCGCGGCGCAGGCGGTCGAGGCTGCGGCCGACGCCGACGGCGTCATTGTCGGATCGGCGCTGGTCCGGCGGCTGCTGGAGGGCGCCGGGCCGGACGGGGCGGCCGCGTTCGTCGCCGAGCTGCGCGCCGGCCTCGACGGGTCCGGTCGCCGGACGTAACCCTTTGCGTTCCCGGGTAGTCACAGAGGCAGTGGCGACCGCTGTGCTCTTCCCTGGACAGGGGACTCAGACCCCGCGCATGGGTGAGCCCTGGCGGGCGTCTCCTGCGTGGGAGGTGGTGGAAAGGGCCGAAGCGGCGCTCGGCCAACCCCTCGCCCACCTGCTGCTGGACGCGTCCGAGGCCGACCTGAGCCGGACCCGGGAGGCCCAGCTGGCCGTCCTGCTGGCCTCGCTCCTGGCGTGGGAGGCAGTCCGCGACCAGATCGAGGCCCCGGTGGCCTTCGCCGGCCACTCGCTCGGCCAGATCACCGCCCTGATCGCGTCCGGCGCGCTCACCCTCGAGGACGGCGTCCGCCTGGCCGTCAGCCGGGCCGACTGCACCCAGGCCGCAGCCGACGCCGCTCCCGGTCGGATGGCCGCCCTCATCGGCGCCGGGCCCGAGCTGGCCGACGAGGCGTGCGCCGGTACGGATTCCTGGCTGGCCAACGACAACGCGCCCGGCCAGGTCGTCATCGGCGGCACGCCTGCGGGCGTCGACGCCGGCACCGAGCGGGCCCGCCAGCTCGGCGTCCGCCGGGTCATCCCGCTGAAGGTGGGCGCCGCGTTCCACACCGTGCTCATGGCGCCGGCGGCCGAAGCGCTGGCGCCGATCCTGGCCGCCACCGCGTTCTCGTCGCCGTCGGCCCCCATCGTGTCCAACGCCGACGCGCAGCCGTACACCGACGCCGCCGGCTGGCGCCAGCGCCTGGCCGACCACCTGACCTCGCCCGTACGGTGGCGCTCCTGCCTGGAGACGCTGGCCGCGCTGGGCGTCGACACCTTTTTCGAGGTCGGCCCGGGCAACGTCCTGGCCGCCCTGGCCCGTCGTACCGTCCCCGCCATCGTCACCCGCGGGATAGCGGTGCCCACTGATGCCCTCCTGGAGGTTGCGTAGATGGAAACCGGAACGATCCACGGCGAGAACCTGGCCGTGCCCGAACGGGTGATCGTGGCGCCCGCCCCGGGCACGTTCCGGCCGGTCGACGCCGCGGACGCCGCCGTGGAGGCGCAGGTCGTCGAGGAGCAGGTCATCGGCTTCGTCGAGGGCCGGGGCCACTCGACGCCGGTCCGCTCGCCCTTCGGCGGTCGCCTCATGGGCCTGCTGGCCCACGCGGGCGAGCGGGTGCGCGAGGGCCAGCCGGTGGCCTGGCTCCGCTCGGCTACTTGAGCGCACGGCAGGGGCTGCGGGTCGCCGTCACCGGATGGGGCATGGCCGTGCCGGAACGGCGGGTCACCAACTTCGACCTGGCCCGCACGGTCGACACCAGCGACGAGTGGATCACCGACCGGACCGGCATCAAGGAGCGGCGGGTGGCGGGCGACGGGGAGACCACCGCCAGCCTGGCCATCGAGGCCGGCCTGGCCGCCATCAAGGACGCCGGGGTGGACCCGGCCGACATCGGCTGCTGCATCGTCGCCACCTGCACGTCCGAGCAGCCCATTCCGCCCACCAGCAGCTTCGTGCAGGACGGCCTCGGCCTGCGTTGCGGGGCGTTCGACGTCGACGCGGCCTGCTCCGGCTTCGTCTACGCCCTGGTGGCCGGCGCGTCCCTGGTTGCCGCCGGCATGGGCCCGGCGCTGGTCATCGGGTCCGAGACGCTCACCCGAGTCGTCGACCCCACCGACCGTTCGACGGTCATCCTCTTCGGCGACGGGGCCGGCGCCGTGGTGCTCACCGCCGCCGACGAGGTCGGCCTGCTGGCCTGGGACCTCGGCTGCGACGGGTCGCTGACGCCGCTGCTGGGCATACCCGCCGGCGGGAGTCGCCTGCCGACGTCGCCCGAGACCATCGCCGCCGGCGACCACTGGCTGAAGATGGAGGGCCGGGAGGTGTTCCGCCGGGCGGTCAGGGTCATCGTGGACTCGGCCCGGACCACGCTCGACGCCGCCGGCGTGACCGCGCAGGACATCGCCCTGTTCGTGCCGCACCAGGCCAACGTACGGATCATCGACTCGGCCGCGGCCAAGTTGGGCTTCCCATCCGAGCGCACGTTCGTCAACATCGACCGCTACGGCAACACGTCGGCCGCATCGGTACCGATCGCCCTGGCCGAGGCGGCCGACGCCGGCCGGCTGCAGCGGGGCGACCTCGTGCTCCTCACCGGCTTCGGCGCCGGCATGTCGTGGGCCAGCGCCCTGCTGCGGTGGGACCGGTGATGTTTCGACCTCCCTCGCTCGCTTCGCTCCCTCCGTTTGGTCGAGTTGACGGCGCTCCAGTCGGCCGGCGGAGCCGGCCGGCTTCCGCCGTTTTCTTTGCTCGCCGGCAGCCGGACGGGGCCGCCTCCGGCGGCGACCACGGCCGCCGGCAGGTCAAACCCTGATGGGGGGCCGAATCGCCCTGGTCACCGGGGGATCCCGCGGGATTGGCCGGGCGGTGGCGCTGGCGCTGGCGGGGACGGGTCACCGGGTCGCGGTCGGGTTTTCCGCCGACCAGGAGGGTGCCGACGACACCTGCGCGGCAATCGAGGCGCTCGGCTCGGAGGCCTTGGCGCTGCAGGCCGACGTGGCCGACGTCGCCGCAGTCGACGCCGCCTTCGGTCGGGTCGAGGACGCCTGGGGCAAGGTCGAGGTCCTCGTCGCCAACGCGGGCGTGACCGGCGACGGACTGGCCCTGCGCATGACCGACGACCAGTGGGACCGCGTCCTGCGCACCAACCTCGACGGCGCCTTCCACGCCATGCGCCGGGCCATGCCAGGCATGGTCCGGGCCCGGTGGGGCCGCATGATCGCCGTCGGGTCCGTCGTGGCCCTGACCGGCGCTGCCGGCCAGGCCAACTACGCCGCGGCCAAGGCCGGCATGGTCGGGCTCAGCCGCGCTCTGGCCCGGGAGCTGGGCGGCCGCAACATCACCGTCAACGTCGTCGCCCCGGGGCCCATCACGACGGCCATGACCGACGCCCTCACGCAGGCCCGGCGGGACGAGATGACCGCCCTGGTGCCCCTCGGCCGCTTCGGCACACCCGAGGAAGTGGCGGCCGTTGTGGCATTCCTGGCCTCGGACGCGGCAGGCTATGTGACCGGCTCCGTGATCCCCGTCGACGGCGGCCTGGGGATGGGGCACTGATCGACATGACCCGGAACGAGCAGTAGGAGGCCATACGTACATGGACCGCGACCAGATCCTCGACCTCTTGACCGACGCTGCGGTCGAGGTGATGGACGTCGACCGGGCAACCGTCACGCCGGAGGCCCGATTCGTCGAGGACCTCAACGGCGACAGCCTCAGCGTCCTCGAGATCCTCGAGATCCTCCAGGACAAGCTCGACGTCGACCTGCCGACAGAATCCTTCGACGGCGTCGGCACCGTGGGCCAGGCCGCCGACGTGATCACCAAGATCGTCAACGAGCGGGCCGAAAGCGCCACCGGATGACCCGCCAGTACACCCGGGCCCGCGTGGCCGTCACCGGCGTGGGGGTCAAGACCCCCGCCGGCTGCGACCTGGAGTCGTTCTGGACCACGCTCGTCGCCGGCCGCGCCTGCGCCGCGCCCATCCGCCGGGTCGATCCCGCCGCGCTTCCCGTGCGCTTCGCCTGTGAGGTCACCGACTTCGAGGCCGCCACCTACTTCGACAGCAAGGAGATCCGCCGCACCGACCGGGTGGCGCAGCTGGCCTTCGGCGCCGCCGCCGACGCACTGGCCGACGCCGGCGAGCTCGGCGCCGACCCCGCCCGATGCGGTGTGGTGGCCGCGGCCGGCGTCGGAGGGCTCATCACCCAGGAGGAACAGGAGTACAACCTGTTCTCACGCGGACCGGCGCGGGTGTCGCCCATGCTCGTCCCGATGATGATGCCGAACGCGGCCGCGGCCCTGGTCGGGCTGAAGCTCGGGTGGACCGGCCCGAACTTCTGCATCGCCACCGCCTGCGCCGGCGGCTCCCACGCCATCGGCGAGGCGGCCCGGCTCATTCGTGAGGGCTCGTCCGACGTCGTCCTGGCTGGTGGGTCCGAGGCGTGCGTCACGCCCATCGCCATCGCCGCCTTCGCCCGCATGGGCGCCCTGAGCAGTCGCAACGACGAGCCCGAGCTGGCGTCCCGGCCGTTCGACGTCGACCGTGACGGCTTCGTCATGGGCGAGGGCGCCGGGTTCCTGGTCCTCGAGGAGTGGGACCGGGCCGTCTCCCGGGGCGCCCGCATCTACGGCGAGGTCGCCGGCTACGGCCGCAACTCCGACGCCTACCACGTCACCGCGCCGTCGCCCGGGGGGGCGGGGGCGGCCGAGTGCATGCGGCTGGCCCTGACCGACGCCGGCCTGGAGCCGTCCGACATCGGCCACGTGAATGCCCACGGGACCTCCACCGACCTCAACGACGCGGCCGAGGCCGAAGCCGTGGTCAAGGTGTTCGGCGAGCACGCGCTGCCCATCTGGTCGGCCAAGGGCTCGATCGGGCACCTGATCGCCGCGGCCGGGGCGGTCGAGGCGGTGGCCGCCATGCTGTCGCTGCGCGACGGCCTGATCCCGGCCACCGTCAACCACCACGCGACCGACCCGGAGCTGGCCGTCGATGTCGTCGCCGGTGAACCCCGCAAGCTCCCGTCCGCACCGGTCGTGTCGAACTCCTTCGGGTTCGGCGGCCACAACGCCAGCCTCGTCCTGATCCCGTCGTCGTGAGCGGAATCAGCGGGGCCGGCCACGATGCCGGCCGCCCCTTGACCCCCGGCTCGTGACCGCGGCGGCGGCCCCCGTCGCAGCACGGCGGGGCGGGGCGGCGACGGCCGCGCTCACCGAGATCGACGGCCGCCGTGTCGCCTGGTTCCGCCTGGCCGGCGGCAAGCACCGCGGTGCCATCGGGCCCACCGAGGGCCAGGTCATCGAGCGCGCCGTCCGTCTCGCCCTCGACGCCGGTGTGCCCGTGGTGGGCGAGATCGCCACCGCGGGGGCCGACGTCAACGAGGGCGTGGCGTCGCTGGTGGCGTGGGGCCGGGTGGCGAAGGCGCTGGCCGACGCGTCGGGGACGCTGCCGATCCTGCTGTCCGTCACCGGGCCGTGCGTGGGCGGGCCCGCCCTGCTGCTGGGCCTGGCCGACCACGTGGTGATGACCGCCGCTGCCTATGCCTACGTGAACGGTCCCGGTGCGGCCGCGTCGTTCACCGGCGTGACCACGGACCACGCCGAGCTGGGCGGGGCCGAGGTCCACTCCGGCCGCAGTGGAGTGGCGTCGCTGGTCGTGGTCGACGAGGACGGGGCGGCGGCGGCCGTCGCCGACCTGCTGTCCTACCTGCCGTCGAACCATCTGGAGGAGCCGCCGGCCTGGCCGTGCGACGACCCCGTCGACCGCCCGTCGAAGGTCGCGGCAGGCGTGGTCCCCGAGCGGCCCACCGCCTCCTACGACGTCCGCACGGTCATCGGCGACGTCTGTGACGCCGAGTCGTTCCTGGAGGTCCGGGCCGGCCTGGCGACCAACGTCGTCACCGGCTACGCCCGCCTGGCCGGCATGGCGGTCGGGGTCATCGCCAACCAGCCCAGGAGCCAGGCCGGCACCCTGGACATCGAGGCGTCACGCAAGGCCGCCCGCTTCGTCCAGTGCTGCGACGCCTTCGGCCTGCCGCTGCTGACCTTCGTCGACTGCGGTGGGTTCCGCCCGGGGCGTGACCTGGAGTGGCGGGGGATGATCCGCCACGGCGCCGAGCTGGTGCACGCCTACGCCAACGCCACCGTGCCCCGCCTGTGCGTCGTGCTGCGCAAGGCGTACGGGGGGGCCTACATCGCCATGGACTCGAGGGGCCTGGGCAACGACCTGTGCCTGGCCTGGCCCACGGCCGAGATCGCGGTGATGGGCGCGCCGGGCGCGGTCGCCGTGCTGCAGCGCCGGAAGCTGGCCGCGGTCGCCGACCCCGCCGAGCGGGCGACGCTGCAGGCCGAGCTGGAGGCGGACTACGTCGAGCGCTGGTGCTCGCCGGCGGTCGCGGCCGAGCGGGGCTATGTCGACGACGTCATCGACCCCGAGGACACCCGCCGCCTGCTCGTCGCCGGGCTGCTGGCCTTGCGCACCAAGCGGGCCACGCCCCGGACCCGGGCCAAGCACACGAACACGCCCCTGTGAGCGCGGCGGGCGGCCTGCTCGACGGCAAGAAGATCCTGGTCACGGGGGTGCTGAACGACGATTCGATCGCCTTCGGGGTGGCCCGCCTGGCCCAGGAGCAGGGGGCGGAAATCGTCCTCACGTCCTTCGCCCGGGCCATGAGCCTGACCCGGCGGACGGCCCGGCGCCTGTCGCCCGAGCCCGACGTCGTCGAGCTGGACGTCACCAACCCGGAGCACCTCGCCGCGCTGACCGGCGACCTCACCAGCCGGTGGGGACGGGTCGACGGGGTGCTGCACGCCGTCGCCTTCGCCCCGTCGCGGGCTCTGGGCGGCAACTTCCTGGCGACGGAGTGGGACGACGTCGCCCTGACGATGAACACCTCGGCGTTCTCCCTCAAGGCCCTCGCCGTGGCCACCCTCCCCCTGATGCAGGAGGGTGGAGGCTCGATCGTCGGGCTGGACTTCGACGCCGGCCAGGCCTGGCCGGCCTACGACTGGATGGGTGTGGCCAAGGCCGCTCTGGAGTCGACCTCCCGCTACCTCGCCCGCGACCTCGGCCAGCACGGGATCCGGGTCAACCTGGTGTCGGCCGGGCCCATCCGGTCGGTGGCGGCCCGGGGCATTCCCGGCTTTTCCCAGATGGAGGGGGCGTGGGCCGGCCGGTCGCCCCTGGGGTGGGACACACGGGACACCGCGCCGGTGGCCAAGGCCTGCGTCGCCCTGTTGTCGGACTGGTTCCCGGCCACCACCGGCGAGATCCTCCACGTCGACGGCGGCTTCCACGCCATGGCCGCTCCGGGATTGGCCGTCGAACCGCCCGAGTAGTCTCTGGGGCATGCCCCACCTCCAGCCCGGCGACGACGCGCCCGAATTCACCCTCTTGGACCAGTCCGGCTCGCCGCTCTCGCTGGCTGACCTGAGGGGCCGGAAGGTGCTCGTCTACTTCTACCCGAAGGCCGACACCCCCGGCTGAACGGTCCAAGCCTGTGCGATGCGTGACATCGCCGACCAGGTGGGCGACACCGCCATCATCGGGATCAGCCCCGACAAGCCGGCCAAGCAGGCCAAGTTCGACACGAAGTACGGCCTCGGCTTCCCGCTGCTCGCCGACGAGGACCATGCCGTCGCCATCGCCTACGACGCGTGGGGCCAGCGGAGCATGTACGGCAAGAAGTACACGGGCATCATCCGCTCGGCATTCCTGATCGACGAGGCCGGCAAGGTCGCCCAGGCCTGGTACGACGTCAAGCCGGCCGATACCGCCACCAACCTCCTGGCCTCGCTGTAGCGCTCACCCGGGGGCGAGCGTCGCCTCCGGTCGTTCGCGGTCGGCGTAGGCGACCGGCCCGACCCCGGCGCCCGCGGCGGCCAGACGGGCCGCCAGGTCGTCGAGGGCATGGCGGAGGGCGTCGTGCTGGCGGGCGGTGACCGCCTCGCCCACGAAGAGCCCCACGTCGGTCTCCCCGGTCAGGCAGGTGGCGCGCGAGTCACGGCAGTTGTAGGCCCAGCACACGACGGTCGACCCGGCCGCGTACACCGCGACCCGGTCGGTGAGCGCCATGTCGCCGTCGCGGCCGCC
>DATASA010000040.1:0-1762 GCA_036269435.1 Acidimicrobiales bacterium
GATCGGGGGCCTCGGGTCCATTCCCGGCGCCATCCTCGGCGCCCTCTACCTCGAAGGGCTGCCCGCCATCTTCGGCTCCAACCAGACGATCCAATTCCTCACGAGCGGGTTGGGCCTGGTGGCCTTCATCCTGTACCTGCCAGGCGGCCTGGCCGAATTGCTCCACCGCTTCGGCGACGTGGTGACCGTGGGCCTCCGTGGCGTGTTGCGCCGCGACGCCACGGACGTCCCGGGGCCCCATGTGTCGGCGCCCGCCACCGTGCCGTCGACTGCGCTTTTGGCCGAGGGGGCGGAGCAGTGACGGCCGTGGCACAGGCGCCGACCCGGCACCCGGCGCAGCTCAGTGTCGAGGACGTGAGCGTGCGGTTCGGCGGGGTGCACGCACTCAACGGGGTCACGTTCACGGCCGAGGCGGGATCCATCGTCGGGCTCATCGGCGCCAACGGGTCGGGCAAGACGACGACGCTCGACGTGATCTCCGGTCTGGTGAAACCGCAATCGGGGCGCGTGCGGCTCGACGGGATCGACCTGGGGGAGTACCTCCCCGAAGAGCGCCTCGGCGTCGGCATGGTGCGCTCCTTCCAGGACTGCCGTCTCTACCCGGAGCTCTCGGTGCTCGACGTGCTTCTCTTGAGCGAGGACGCCCGCCACGAGGTGGCGGTCCTGTCGACCACGCTGCGGCTCCCGTGGGCGCGCCGGGCCGAGCGCCGCAAGCTCGAGGCGGTCGACCAGGTGATCGCAGCGTTCGGCCTGGAGCGGTTCCGCCACCACCGCACGGCCGAGCTGTCGACGGGGACCCGCCGCGTCGTGGACCTGGCGTCCATCGTCCTGGCGCGGCCGCGCCTGTTGCTCCTCGACGAGCCGACGGCCGGCATCGCCCAGCGGGAGGCCGAGGCCTTCATCCCGCTCCTGCGGCGCATCCACGAGGTGGCCGACACCACGATCGTGCTCGTCGAGCACGACGTGCCCCTGGTGTTCGAGCTCTGCTCGACGGTGATCGTGATGGAGCTGGGCCAGGTCGTGGTGGCCGGACCACCCGACCAGGTCCGCGGGGACCCGAAGGCCCTGGCCGCCTACCTTGGTGCCAGCGACGAGGCGCTCATGGCGTCGGGCCCGCTCGGGGAGGGCGGTCGAGACCGCACAGGTCGGAACGAAGGAGCATGACCATGGAGGGGAACACCCAAGCGGCCGGACACCTGACCATGTGGAACCCCCTGGCGCCGATCGGACGATCGTGGCGCCGGCTGCGGCGGCGTCCGCGGGCCATGCAGGTCCGCACCGCGCTGATCATCGTTGCGATCGTCGTCGGGCTCGTGGCCTGGCTGGCCTTCGCGCCGTCGGGGACACCGGGCGGCTCGGGCACGGCCGGCGCGGCCGAGCGGCCGAACGGGTCGGGCACGCAGGGGTTCACGCCGGTCGGTCAGGCGAGCACCAGCAACCGCGGCGTGTCCAAGACCGAGATCAACGTCGTCTTCCCGGTGGTCGCGGTCAACAGCCAGGCGGGCAGGTTCGGGTTCGCCCAGGACAAGGAATACAACGAGCAGATCCCCGCCATCCACCTCTTCGTGGACCAGATCAACAACGGCGGCGGGATCAACGGGCGCAAGATCAACCCGATGATCGTGCAGTTCGACCCGAGCCAGCCGGCCAGCACCCAGGCGCTGTGCCGGCAGTGGACCCAGGGCAGCCCGGCCGTGTTCGCGGTCGTCGACGGCATCGGCACCTGGCTGGGGGCCGACCAACTGTGCGTCACCCAGCAGGG
>DATASA010000041.1:0-3582 GCA_036269435.1 Acidimicrobiales bacterium
ACCGGTGTCGGCTCCGGCGCCGGCATCCAGCAGCTCACGTCGAAGACGGTCGATTTCGCCGGGTCCGACGCCCCGCTCAGCGCCGATCAGGCCACCGCCACCGGCGGTGCCGGTGCGGTGATGCAGATCCCCTGGATCGCCGGCGGCGTCGCGGTCGAGTACAACCTCTCCAGCGTCAAGACGCTCAAGCTGTCCCCGGCCACCCTCGCCGGCATCTTCGCCGGCAAGATCGCCAAGTGGGACGACGCCGCCATCAAGGCGGACAACGCCGGCGTCTCCCTGCCCAGCAGCGGCATCCAGGTCGTCTACCGGTCGGACTCGTCCGGGACGACGCAGGTCTTCACCGACTACATGCGGGCCACCGCTCCCGACGTGTGGACGTACGGAACGTCCAGTAAGGACTGGCCGGCGGGAACCCCGGGCACGGGCTCCAAGGGCTCCGACGGCGTGACCGCCGCGGTCAAGCAGTCCGAGGGGAGCATCGGGTACTCCGAGGTCAGCTACCCGAAGCAGGCGGGCCTGGGCACGGCGCAGATCAAGAACTCGGCCGGCCAGTACGTGGCCCCGACCAGCGCCGCGGTCAGCGCGGCGCTGTCCGGCGCGACGGTGAACCCCGACCTCACCCTGAAGCTCAACTACCTGCCGACCGACCCGGCCGCGTACGCCATCAGCACGACGACGTACCTCATGTTCTACAAGTCGAGCGGTGACGCCAACAAGGACGCGGCCGTGAAGCACTTCGCCAACTGGGTCCTGGCCGACGGCCAGAAGCTGGCCGAGGGGCTCGACTACGCACCGATGCCGGCGTCGATCCTCACCCAGGCCCAGACGGTCGTCGGGGCGTAGGTCCCCGGACTCGATCGGGCCGGGCTTCCAGGTGCACATCGTCGAGAAGCCCGCGCCTGGTCCAGATCTTTCGGAGGCCTCCTGACATGAAGCGCATCGACGTCAGCGGCCTCACCGCCTGGTACGGCAAGTTCAAAGCGGTGGCCGACGTGAACCTGCCGATCGAGCCCAAGCACGTCACTGCGCTGATCGGGCCGTCGGGGTGTGGGAAGTCGACGTTCATCCGCACGCTCAACCGGATGCACGAGGTGGTGAACGGGGCTTGGATCGAGGGGGAGGTGCTCCTCGACGGCGAGGACGTCTACGGCGGGGGCGTCGACCCGGTGTCGGTGCGGCGGTCGATCGGCATGGTGTTCCAGCGGCCGAACCCGTTCCCGGCCATGTCCATCAGCGAGAACGTCTCCGCCGGGATCCGCCTCAACGGCCGGCGCTCCAGGGCCGAGATGGGCCACGTGGTCGAATCGGCGCTGCGGGGGGCGGGGCTGTGGGACGAGGTCAAGGACCGCCTCGACCGGCCGGGGATCAGCCTCTCGGGTGGTCAGCAGCAGCGGCTGTGCATCGCCCGAGCCATCGCCGTGGAACCGGCGGTGCTGCTCATGGATGAGCCCTGCTCGGCCCTCGACCCGGTCTCGACACTTCGGATCGAGGACCTGATCACCGAGCTGAAGGAGCGCTACACGATCGTCATCGTGACCCACAACATGCAGCAGGCGGCCCGGGTGAGCGACACGACGGCGTTTTTCAACCTCGAGGCGACGGGCGAGCCGGGTCGGCTCGTCGAGGCCGGTCCGACCTCGAAGATCTTCACCACGCCCGACGACGAGCGGACGGAGTCCTACATCACCGGGCGATTCGGGTGACCACCCGGGTCACGTTCCAGGAGGCCATCGGCGCCCTGCGAGCCAACGTCGACTGGCTCGGCTCGCTGGCCGAGGAGGCAGTGCGGGGGGCGTCGACCGCCCTGCTCGACGCCGACACCCGTCGGGCCGAGGCGCTGATCGCCGGCGACGACGACATCGACGGCCTGTTCGTCACCCTCGAGCAGGAGGCGTACCACCTGATCGCCAGCCAGGCGCCGGTCGCCGCGGACCTGCGCTTTCTCGTGTCGTCGCTACGGGTGATGGCCGACTGGGAGCGTACCGGAGGCCTGGCGGTGTGGGTGGCGTGCCTGGCGGCCGAGCCCTGGGACCGCGAGCCCGGCACGATGGCGATCCTGCGGGAGATGGCCGACGGGGCGCTGGCGCTGGTCGCCGAAGCGCGCGCGGCATGGTCGCAGAAGGACCTGGAGCGCGCCGAAGGCCTGGTCCGGCGCGACAACGCTCTCGACGGCGGCTACGCCCGACTCACCGCCCACCTGCTGACCCGGTCCGGCCCCGACGCCGCCGGCCTGGTCATGCACGCCCACCTCGCCGGGCGCCATTTCGACCGGATCGCCGATCACGCGGTCGCCGTCGCCGACCGGGTCGTATACATGCTGACCGGCAAGCTCGCACTCAGGACCACGAGCACCGGATGAGCGTGAGCGCCACCAAGGGCCGCGAGCCGGCCAGCACCATCCTCGTGGTCGAGGACGAGGAATCCTTCGTCGAGGCGCTCACCGTCGGCCTCAAACGTGAGGGCTTCCTTGTCCACGTCGCCCGCGACGGGGTCGAGGCGCTGGACCGCTTCGACGTCGTCCATCCCGATCTCGTCCTGCTCGACGTGATGCTGCCGTCGATGTCGGGCATCGAGGTCTGCCGGCGCCTGCGCACGTACTCCACCGTTCCGATCATCATGGTGTCGGCGAAGTCCTCGGAGATCGACACGGTCGTGGGCCTCGAGGTGGGAGCGGACGACTACGTCGCCAAGCCCTACAGGATCCGTGAGCTGGTCGCCCGCATGCGAGCGGCGCTGCGCCGTGTGCCGCGCTCCGAGGACGTGGCGGCGATACCGGTGTTGGAGGTGGGCGAGGTGCGCCTCGACGCCGAGCGCCACGAGGTGTTCGTGCGCAAACGGCCGGTGCAGCTCCCGCTCAAGGAGTTCGAGCTGCTCGAGGCCCTCCTACAGAACGCCGGCCGCGTGATGACGCGAGACGTGCTCATCGACCGGGTCTGGGGCGCCAGCTACGTGGGCGACACGAAGACGCTGGATGTCCATATCAAGCGTCTGCGGGCCAAGGTCGAAGACGATCCGGCAGCGCCCACGTCGATCGTGACCATCCGAGGGCTCGGCTACAAGTACGAATCGCCGTCGCGCCGGTCCGGATCCGGTTTCGGGTCCTGATAGTCCCGTCCTGCTGGCTGCGGGTCTGAGATTTCGCCTGACAGCAACCCGATGCCTCCCGCCGCGCCACGCCGTCGGGACTTCCATGAGCTGACCGTCACGGCAGGGACGCCGTAGGTGCCGCCGTGGCCCGAGGTCACCGGGGCGGGCGCCCTCATCGGAGTGCTGTTCGGTCTGTTCGGTGTGGGCGGCTCGAGCTTTGCCACCCCCGTTCTGGCGCTGCTGGGTGTCCCCGGGCTCGTCGCCGTGGCTACGCCGCTCCCGGCGGTGATCCCGGCGGCGCTGGCCGGCATGGTCGCGTACATCCGCAAGCGGCAGGTGGCGTGGCCGGTGGCCCGGTGGTCGATCTACGGGGGGGTGCCCGGGACGATCGTAGGTGCCGCGCTCTCGAGCTCCGTCGGCGGAAGGCTCCTGCTGACCGCCTCGGGCGTGATCCTTGCCGTCGTCGGCTTGCGCATCCTGGCGCCCCTTCCG
>DATASA010000042.1:0-18981 GCA_036269435.1 Acidimicrobiales bacterium
GTTCGCGTGGCCGCCAGCGTTCAGTTTCTTGGCCGTCTCCGTTCAGGATCTCATGGCCGCTGACAGGCCCCCAGGTCAACACGCATGCGAGCGCCCTCTGCGCTCCGGAGTGTTAAACCATAGAGGCACGGTGTGACACGCGCTTCCGGGATTACTTCCGGCGTGGCGGCCCCACGACTACCGGGATCCGGCGCCTCTACAGCGGACGATCATGTCGTCTCCACCCAGCCGAGATCCTCGGGCACCTTGCAGTCGAAGGTCAGCCGGGCGAGCAACTGAGCTCCGTCCCTAGATCCGTGCGGCCGCGGCAGACTCAGCACTCAGCGCGGCTGCGCCTCGACGTCGTCGCCCGCCGCAGCAAGGCGTCCTTGAACCACCCGACACTCCGCAGGTCGAGCCGTGATCCTCGTGGTCGTGCGGCACTCCTGCCCCCTGATGGCGAACGAGTCGGGTAGGCGGCAGTGTTCTGCTCGATCTGGACTCTGCGGAGGGCATCGGCGTAGTGCTCCGCTCGATCGCAACGTCAGTCGTCAAACAAAACCGCGTGGCTCCATGGCCGCATCGGTCAACCGCACCTGATGCCGGATCTTCGGCGTCCTGTGCACGCCACCTATCGCTTGTCCGAGCCTGAGACCGGGTCCCCCGTGGGCGCGCCATATAGACGGCTGTGGTTGCATGCGCGCCGACAATGCTGCTCCAGAACGCGCGGCCAATACGTGCGGCATATCCAGGTGGGGCATCGCCACGAGGTGCCGTTACACGGGTGTAACTCCCGGTAGCGGCGTAGAGGAGGTTATGCGAGTGCCCTCGGATGAGGTGCGGAATCCCTAGAGGGGGCCGCCGACCGGTGCTCGCAGCGCCCGGGCGAGGAACATGCCCATCTCCACCTTGATCGTTGGCCCGCTCGCCTGCCATACGTGGCGCATTTGTCGGTTCTTGGCCTCGTCGAGGCCGGGGCTCCGACCAGCTCCGCGAGGAGGAGGCAGGCGTGTCCTCGCGGGCAGCACCTTTCCTGTCTTGAGCAATCTGAGGTCCCCCGCCCAATGCGCAGGCGCTGGCCTTAGGCAGACAGTGGGCACCATGCGAACAAACGAACGACTCGTGAAGGCCTGGACCGAGGAGCGGGACGCGGCCCGAACGGCGAGGAGCCGGGGGGACTTGACCTCCGAGTGGAGTCACCTCGAGCGCGCGCACATCCTCAGCCAGCCGCTGTTGGTCCCCCACATCCGCACCCACCTGGCGATGCTCAGCTGCGGCGCTCGCCGCCACGATCGTCGGGAGGTGGCGGGCCAGTTGCTTCGGCTGCTGGTCGCCGGCCCCGGCCCCGTCACCGGCCGCTACCCGGCGGGCAACACCGGCGGCGCCGACGTCAGCCCGTTCCGTGCAATGCCCATCCCCGAAGACCTCCGGACCGTTCTGGAAGGTCTCGACACCACGGAGGCAACGCGACGACCGCGACCAACGACCTGTTCCCGACCGACACCACTGACCTGGCTCCGGCGACGCTCCCCCAGGCCGTCCGTCTCCGAGACGGTGACCGCTTTGACCTGCGGATCTCGCCGGTGGCCAACCGTATCGGTGACGACGTCCTCCGCATGCTGGCCTACAACGGTTCCGTTCCTGGCCCCTGCCTGCATGTCGACCAGGGATCGGAGGTCATCATCGACGTCACCAATGACGGCGACGTCGAGGCCACCGTCCACTGGCACGGCCTCCGCTTGGAGAACCGCTACGACGGGGTTCCACACGAGACCCAGGCACCGATCCCGGTCGGCGGCACCTTCACGTACCGGCTCCAGTTCCCCGATCCCGGCCTGTACTGGTCCGCGGCCCAGGACCGCATGGCGACGCTGTCGACCAACAGCCTGCACCGGGTGGTGCCGGCCACCCACCAGTCGCTGCTCGTGGATGAGAGTGATTCCACCTTCTCCGCCCGGGCCATCGCCGACGTGGTCCGATCCATCCGTACCCGCTCCCCCCTGCCCAGTTCCTGAGCCCAGAACCGATATCCGAGGAGTAGCCATGGAGAACCACGCGAGCATGCAGCACGGGTCCCCGGAGCGGTACAGCCTTCGGGGACCCGTGCTGTGGGGTCTGGCCCTCGGTGCGGTCCAGGCCGCGTCGCCGCTCATCCTGCAATGGATCGAGCCCGCCACGCTCCACGCCATGTACATCAGCCTCATCGCCGCCGTCTACATCGGCTTCGCCGTGGCCGACGGAAGGTCGACGGTGCTCGCCGTCGAGGTGGCCGTCGCCTCGGTGTTCGTGCTCATCGCCGCGGTGGCCGTGACGACGACGGCCTGGCTGTTGGTCATCGGCTACGCCGGGCATGGGCTGAAGGACTACTGGCAGCACCGACGCCAGTACGTCGTCAACACGAGATGGTGGCCACCCTTCTGTGCCGCCGTCGACGGGCTGGTCGCGCTGGTCTTGATCGCCGAGATCGTCGCCGGCGTCAACCTGTACCAGTAGACCGGATGGCATCCACACCGGCAGCACCGAAGTGGCGTCGGTGCTCGCCGGGAGTGGTGCCACGGTGACGACAACGTCGGACAGGGCGGACCGCGTGCGGGATGCCAGCAATGGATCAGAAACCGCTCATCGAAGGGCAACACGGCGGCCACCCAGTGGCAACACCGATCGAGTCACCTAGGACGATGAGTCTGCTCCCCCCCGAGGCCTACTGGTCCGAGGGGTGGCTCGAGGTCGAGCGGCAGCGGATCTTCGCCGACAGTTGGGTCCTGGCCGGATCGATCGACGAGTTGCAGGCGCCGGGCGACTACGTCACGGTCGACGCCGGCCAGGCTCCGCTCCTCGTGGTCCGGGCCGACGACGGCGTGCTGCGGGCCTTTCACAACTTCTGCCGTCATCGCGGCATGGCCCTCGTCGAGGGCCGCGGCAACGTCGGCCCGCAGCTCACGTGCGTGTACCACGCATGGCGCTACGGCCTCGACGGCGCGCTGCGCGTCATTCCTCAACGGCGGGACCAGTTCCCCGACGTCGACTCTGCAGACTGGGGGCTGGTGGCAGGCGCGGTTGACACATGGGCTGGCATGGTCTTCGCACACCCGACGGCGGCCGTGGCCGGGTCGTTCACGGCGACGCTCGACGGGATGCAAGATGCCCTCGGCAGCTACCGGCCCGAGCGCTTGAGCGAAGTGGCCACGGCTACCTTCGACCTGGCGTGCAACTGGAAGCTGTTCGTCGAGAACCATGTCGACGTGTACCACCTCTGGTACCTGCACGAGCGATCCCTGGGTGGGTACGACCACACCCGGTTCGAACACCGGGCAATGGGGCCGCACTGGACGAGTTGGGAGCCCCGCCGCGCCTGTGACGTATCGACCACCGACCTCTCTCAGGGCACGGTGGAGATCGCCCACCTGGACGACCACGATCTCCACGGGCTCGGCGCGCACCTTGTGTTCCCGAACGTGATGATCGCCGCCGCGGCCGAGTTCTTCGCCACCTACGTGGCCGAGCCCGTCTCCGCCGAGCGCACCCGCCTGCACCTGCGCGTCCGGGCCGAGCCCGGAGCCGACGGGGACGCCCTGCTCAAGGCGGTCGGCTCCTTCATCGAGGAGGACATCGTGGCCTGCGAGGCCGTCCAGCGGGCCGTCCGTTCGCCGCTGTTCTCGGTGGGCCCCCTGGCGCGCGACCACGAAGCCCCGATCGTGGCCTTCCACCGCAACCTGCTCGCCCGGCTCGAGCCCTGATCCCGGACGCGTTCACCGGAGCGTGGCGACGCGTGTCCGTCGCCCTGGACGGGGGCGACACGCACGAGACGTGCGACGTCCTCTGGCTCCAATCGGCACTGTTCTTCGTGGACGTTCGCGTCGAGCGGGTGTCCGGGGTCGTGCGGGCGTGCTTCGCCGGGACGACGACCTGGGCGCCGCCCAACCTCACCTGGGCCCACGACCTCGACATCGCCGCGGCGCGAGCGGAGGACAGCGGCGAGGTGTCCTGGGCCGGCGCGGATCTGATCGAGCGAGGGTCCGGGCTCGTCCCGGGGATCGGCGCCGCCGCGTCCTACGTCGAGCACTGGACTCGACTGCCAAACGATCGACCGGTGCGCGCCGAGCTTCTGGCGGGCGGCGGCGTGGCGGTGCGAGCAGGCCGGCATCGCCTGGCGATCACACCTGCGCCGTCGGGGGCCCTGACCGCGACCTACCGTCGCCTCACCCCTGACGGATGGCGGGTCGAGCTCCGCGTACAGGCCATGGTCGGCTCCCAGTAGGACTGCCCCGGGTTTGCGACTCAGCCCGGCGCCCGGGCCCGGCACTCCAGCGTCGTCGTCGACGCGGCCGCCACTTCGGCAAGGAAGTCCTCGGGCGTGCGGTAGGGCCGGTCGGCGACGACCGTCGCCGCTACCGGGAACGTGAGCCGATCGTCGGCGAACGGGTATGGGTCCAGCGTCAGGCCGAAATGGCCGTCGGCCCGGCAGGCAAGCCCGGCGGGCATGCCTGGCGCCGGCCCGATCAGACCGTCGGCCGCGAGCCGAAATGCGTACTGCAAGGACAGCCGGTCCCACACCTGCAGGAGCAGGTAGTGCTCCCACACCTCTGGGTCATAGGAGGGGTGGGCGACCGGGCGGCGGCCGACCGCGCCGTTGAGGGCGTTCTGCAGGGCGGCCATATCGACCAGGAACTCGTCGACGAGGGCCTGCTCCTCTGCGTTGAAGTGTTGCTCGGCCAGGCGGAACGTGCCGTAGCGGTCGTTGTACAGACCGGCGCCATGCAGGCTCACGAGCAGGCCCGTCCACGGGTCGTGGTGGGCGGCCCGAGCGATCCCGGCTCGGTACAGCGGGACGTGCTCGCGTGGAGTGAGGTCGAGAAACTGCACGGGTCGGCCCGTCGCCGGGTCGATCGAGGGCCGTCGTTCCCATAACGCCCAACCGTCGTCATGGTGACGCGCCGCCAGCTCCGACGCGTGCCGATGGCCGGCGGGCGGCGCCACCACGCCGTTGCCCCACGCGCGGGCGAACAATCCCGTCTGGGAGCCGTGATCGGGTTGGCGTACGACGAGCAGGCCGTCGTCGACCCGGGAGAGGATCACGACGCGTCCGGGCCCGGAGACAGGTTGCCGTCCACTCGACAATGCTAGGTGACCAGGCCTCCAACTTGTATACGACGACAGATAGAGGTCACGGACGCGACGCCAGAGCGCAAGCAAACAAGCGCCAAAGCGCTCGAAACGCGATGTATACAATCGTGTGATCTCGTCGTCATGTCACGGCGGTACAACCTCCTCAGTCGTTCGGCTCGCCTTGAACCGGACACTGGACGAGCCGGTCCTCGACCGGCGGAAACGACGTGATTCGATGGGTAGAACGCGTTCGCTGACGGTCACGACCGTCATGGTCGGCGTCAGCCTTCTGTTGGCCGGTTGTGGCTCGTCGAAGTCCTCGACCGCCTCGTCCGCCCCGACCACGGCGGCAACGGACACCGCGTGCAGCGCGATCCAGGCCAAATACCCGGCGCTCAAGGGCAAGGCGGTCAACGTCGGGATCGCGCCGACGATCCCGGGCTACGAGACGGTCGACCCGAACGACCCCAACAACCTCGTCGGGTTCGACATCGACCTGCTCAAGGCGGTCAGCAGCTGTGCAGGCTTTACGTACTCGTTCTCCCGGGCCGACTTCCAGACCTTGGTCCCGTCGTTGCAGGCCGGTCGGATCGACATGGTGATCAGCAACCTGATCGCCTCCGACGCGAGGGCGCAGCAGGTGAACTTCGTCATCTACCAGAAGGACGAGGAGGCCCTGATCGTCGCCAACGGCAACCCGAAGAAGATCAACGGGGTCAGCGACCTGTGCGGGAAGTCCCTCGCCGTGTTCCCCGGCACCGTGCAGGCCGGCGCGGCCCAGACGCAGAGCACGGCCTGCACCAGCTCGGGCAAGCCGGCCATCGACATCAACACCTACGCCGACTTCAACGGCTGCCTCCAGGGGGTGCTGACCGGACGGAGCGACGCGTTCATCAACCCGGTCAGCGTCGTCGCCCTCAGCGTGGCCAAGTACCCCCAGCAGCTGTCGGCGACTCCGCCGATCCCCGAGTTCCGGTCGCTGATCGGCATGGCCTTCAACAAGTCGACCACCGACCTGCGCGACGCCGTGTTCGCCGCCACCAAGGCCGTACAGGCCAAGGGCACCGAGAAGGCCCTGTTCACCCAGTGGCAGCAGGACCCCAACGACGAGGCGACCGCGTCGCTGCTGCCGTAGGCCGCCGTCCCGGCTCCGCGTTGCGCGGACCGGGCGCAGGTCCGGCGCCGTCGACCGTCTGGAGAGCCCGCCATGGACAACTTCGTGCATTACCTGACCATGCGGTACCTGTGGCAGGGGGCCTTGACCACCATGAAGGTCGCCGGCGTATCGCTGGTCGGCGCGCTGCTCCTCGGGGCGTTGCTGGCCGAGCTGCGGATCAGCCGGGTGCGGCCGGTCCGGTGGCTGGCCGCCACGTACATCTGGGTCATCCGGGGCACCCCGTTGCTGTTGCAGCTGGTGTTCCTGTTCGACGCCCTGCCGACGGTGGGGATCGTGTTCGCCGCGGTCCCCACCGCCATCATCGGCTTCACCCTGAACGAGGGCGCGTTCTTCGCCGAGATCTTCCGGGGCGGGATCCTCGCGGTGGACCGGAACCAGGTCCTGGCGGCCAACGCCCTGGGGATGTCGCCGGCCACCACCCGGCGCAGGGTGGTGCTCCCGCTGGCCGTGCGGGCGATCCTGCCCAGCATCGGCAACGAGCTCATCAACCTGATCAAGAGCACGTCGCTGGCCTCGGTCATCTCCGTGAGCGAACTGACCCAGCGCAGCCAGTACGTGTCGTCGCAGAGCTTCGTCTTCTTTCCCGTGTTCCTCGCCTCCGGGGCGATGTACCTGCTCATGACCTCGGCGGTGGCGATCGGCCAGACCGTGCTGGAGCGGCGCACGAGCCTCGACCGTGAGAGGCGTCCGACCGTGGTGGCCGAGCGCGCGGTCGCGACATTGGGCCCCCTGATCGCCCGGACGCTGCCCGAGCCGGTGATCGACAACCCCCTCGTGGTCTGTGAGGGCGTGACCAAGTCCTATGGCTCGCGCCGCGTGCTCGACGGCATCGACCTGACCATCGCCCGAGGTGAGGTCGTGGCCATCCTCGGCGCAAGCGGCAGCGGCAAGAGCACCCTCCTGCGGCTCCTGAATCACCTCGAGTCGATCGACTCGGGCATGGTCCTGATCGACGGCCGCACCGTGGGCTACACCGAGTCGGGCGCGCCGGAGCCGTCGCCCAGCCGGCTGGCTCGGGCCCGAGCCGAGGCCAAGGTCGGCATGGTGTTCCAGCATTTCAACCTCTTCCCCCACCTGAGCGCGCTGGACAACATCCGGCTGGCGCCGGTGTGCGTCTACGGCGAGGACCGGGCGGTGGCCACGGACAAGGCCCGGTCCTTGCTACAGACGGTCGGCTTGGCCGAGCACGCCGACAAGCTGCCGCACCGGCTGTCCGGTGGCCAGCAGCAGCGGGTGGCGATCGTCCGCGCCCTGGCCACCGAGCCGAAGTTGATGCTCTTCGACGAGCCGACGAGCGCCCTCGACCCTGAGCTCGTCGGCGACGTCCTGTCCGTCATGCGTCGCTTGGCCGACGAGGGCATGACGATGATCGTCGTCACCCACGAGATCCGGTTCGCCCGCGATGTCGCCGACCGGGTCGTGTTCATCGAGGACGGCCGCGTGATCGAACAAGGGACCCCCGGACAGGTGCTCGGCGCCCCCGCCCATCCGCAGACGCAGCGCTTCCTGCAGTCCCTGATCGGCAAGGTGACCGTGTGAGCCACAGCGGTGACCGAAGCGAACACACGACGACAACGAGCAAGGAGCAATGGTGAACTTCACCGAGATCGTGGACCTGGGCCACCCGCTCTACGACGGCATGCCGTGCCATGCCGCCGAGGTGACGGCGTTCTGGACGGTCGACAGCTTCGCCAAGACGCGCCAGGCCAGTCAGGGGCGGATGGGCCTGCACAACAAGATGATGTTGCTGAGCGAGCACACCGGGACGCACCTCGACGCGCCCGCCCACTTCGACGAGACGGGGCTGTCGGTCGAGGAGATACCGCTGGACCGGCTCATCCTGCCCGGCCATCTGCTCGACCTCACCCACAAGCAGGCGCACGAGGCCATCGAACCCGTGGACCTGGAGGTGGCCGAAGCGGGCAGCGGTCGCGCGGTCGGGCCGGGCCGGGTGGTCATCGTGCGCACCGGCCAGGACGTGCGGTGGGGGACCCCGGACTTCTTCACCGAGCGGCCGTACATCACCAGCGAAGCGGCGCAGTGGTTGGTGGACAAGGGCGTGACCCTCTTCGGCACCGACCTGATCGCCATCGACAACCCCGCCGAGTGGTGGGAGCCGACCCACACCGCCTTCCTCACCGGCGGGCTGCCGATGGTCCAACAGCTCAACAACTTGGCGCGGCTCGTCGGTCGCGAATTCACCTTCGTCGTGCTGCCCCTGCCGATGCGCGGCGGCACAGCGAGCCCGGTCCGACCCGTCGCGCTGCTTCACTAGGTGATCAGGTCCACTCGGTGATCGGGTTCACTCGGTGAGCTGGCCCCATGCCTGCCTGCTCCTCGCCGCCGGTCTGTGCGCGGGGACGGTGAACGCGATCGCCGGGGGCGGCACGTTGCTCAGCTTCCCCGCCCTGCTCCTCGTCGGGCTCTCCCCCGTGGTGGCGAACGTGACCAATACGGTCGCCGTGTGGCCGGGCTACCTCAGCGGCACCGTCGGCTACCGGGCGCAGGTCGCCGAAGACGTGCCGAGGCACATGGACCTCGTGGTGATGGCGACCGTGGGCGCGGTGGTCGGGACCGTGCTGCTGCTGACCGCCCCGGCCAGTGTGTTCCGTCGGCTGGTGCCGTTCCTTGTCCTCGCCGCGACGGGGCTGCTCGCCGCGCAGCCGTGGCTCTCCGCTCGTCTGGAGAAGGCTCGGCAAGGGCGGGACCCGGCCGGCCCGTGGGGACGGCGGGCGGGCATCGGCGTGGCCGCGACGTACGGCGCCTACTTCGGGGGCGGCCTGGGGATCGTGCTGCTGGCCATCCTCGCCCTCACGCTGCGCGCCGACCTGCGGCGCCTGAACGGTCTGAAGACGGCCCTCTCGCTCCTCATCAACACCGTCGCCCTGGTCGGCTTCGCCCTGTTCGGACCCGTCGACTGGCTCGCGGTGGCGATCATCGCGCCGGCCAGCCTCGTCGGCGGCAGCGTCGGCGCCGCACTCGCGCTGCGGCTCGACTCCCGCTCGCTCCGCCGGGTCGTGGTGATCTTCGGCTGCGGTGTCGGGGTCAGGCTGTTGACGGCATGACGGCGGCGGCCCGGGACCTCACGATCCGCTCGGTCCGGCTGGGCCCTGGCGATGGCGACCCGGCTGGTCCGGTCGACGTCCACGTCGTCGGCGGGGTGATCACCACCATCGCCGCGCCCACCGATGATCGGGGACGGGGGCGCGAGATCGACGGCCGCGGGATGCTGTGCATGCCCGGGTTCGTCAACGCCCACCACCACTCCTACGACGTGCTGGCCAAGGGTCTGCTCGAGGACATGCCCTTCGACGTGTGGGCGCTGCACTCCCAGCCCGGGTACCTCGGCCCACGTCGCGCCGAGGAGCTGCGGGCGCGTACGTTGCTCAGCGGGCTGGAGTGCATCCGCAGCGGCATCACCACGGTGCAGGACATGTGCAGCCTGGTCCCGTTCGACGAGCCCTGCCTGGACGCCATCCTCGGGGCCTACGCGGAGTTGGGCATCCGGGTCGTCTTCTCCATCGCCGTCCGCGACGTCGCCGCCCTGGACATCCGCCCCTTCCTGCGCGATGTCCCACCGGACCAGCTGGCCATCGTCGAAGGCGCGGCGGCCCCGGCCGGCGAGCAGCTGGCCTTCGTCGAGGCGCAGCTCGCGCGCCTGCCCGCCGACGGCCTGCGGACCTGGGCCCTGAGCCCGTCGGGGCCGCAGCGTTGCACCACCCCGCTCCTGGAAGGGCTGGCCGCGCTCTCCGCCGATCACGGCCTTCCGGTGTTCACCCACGTCTACGAGACGAAGGCCCAGACGGCGAAGGCCCGGGAGATCTATCCGAGCGACGGCGGGTCGATGATCGCCCACCTCGACCGGATCGGCCTGCTCACCGAGCGGACGAGCCTCGTCCACGCCGTGTGGATCACCCGGAGCGAGCTCGACCAGGTCGCAGCGGCGGGCAGCAGGATCGTGCACAACCCCGTCAGCAACATGAAGCTCAAGAGCGGCATCGCCCCGATGGTCGCCGCCCGCCGCGCCGGGGTGGAGGTGGCCCTCGGCTGCGACAACTGCAGCTGTGGCGACTCCCACAACATGTTCCAGGCCATGAAGGCGTACTGCCTGCTGGCGGCCGTGAGCACGAGCGGGCCGAATGGCCTGCACGCGGGCGACGCGGTGCGCTCGGCCACATCGGTCGGCGCTGCCGCGTTACACCTTCCGACCGTCGGGGCGGTCCGCGAGGGGATGGCGGCCGACCTGGTGCTCTACGACCTCGACGACCTGGCGTACCAGCCCCTGAACGACGTGACCCGCCAGCTCGTGTTCTGCGAGAGCGGCCGTGGCGTGCGGACCGTCGTGGTCGACGGCCGGATCGTCCTCGACGACGGCGCCTGCACGTCGGTCGACGAGGCCGCGCTGCGGGACGAGCTTGTCGAGCTCATGCCGACCTTCCGCGCCGACGTCGAGGCCAACCGCCGGCGGGCCGCGCCGATCGAACGGTCGCTGCTGGACTGCCTCGAGCGCCTTCGCGGCCACGATGTGGGACTCTCGCGGATCCTTGACCACTGACGCGTCGGGCCGGGCGTCATTGCTTCAGCCAGTCGTTCCCGAGCCAGGCCGGCGCCCCGAAGTCGTGCTTGCGGATGACGCAGTGGACCCCCTTGACCCGGTCGACGACCTGGGACACCTCGAAGTCCGCCGCCGCGCTGAGGTACGCGAGCGCCAGAGGAGGCGGCATGCCGACGTGTTCGACCAGGAAGGCGATGGCTTGGCGCGTGGCAGCACGCATGGCCTCGTCGAGGTCGACGTCGAGGCCGACGACGATCCAGGACTCTGCAGTTTCCGCGAACGGCTGCCGAAGTACGGCGGCCAGGTGCCGCGCGGCGCGGTTGCGGTGGACGCTGAGCCGCATCCAGGCTCGCAACGGCGCCTCGAACGCGGTCAGGGCGACCTCACCGTCGCCCTGCGCGAAGTGCGGGTCGGAGACGTAGAACATGGCGTCAGGGACGAGCACCGGCAGGTAGAGGCGGCTGCCCTCTCCGACGAGGTTGACGTCGAGGTTGCCACCATGGGGGCCCGGCGGGACGGAGTGGACCGGCTCCTCGGTCGCCGGCGCCACGCCCATGATGCCGAGGAACGGGTTGAGCGGGAACCGGGCCTGTCGCCCGCGGCCCCAGCGCAGCACACCGCGGGAGCCTTCGACGGTGGCGAGCACGCACACGGGCGGTGGCGGCTCACCGGACGCGGGCCGGGCCGGGTACTCGTCCGGCAACGCCCCTCGGCCATGGCGGTTGGAGATGATGCCGTAGTCGGTCCGGCGTCGCAGGCGGAGCGTCTCGACCTCGAGGATGTCGCCGACGGTCGCGCCCCGTACCGCAATCGGGCCGATCACCACGTGGGGCCCGGCCCGCTCGTCGTGGACGACGTCGGAGGCGGCCAGCTCGACGGCGTCGGCCAGGACGGCGTGGCGGGGGATGCCGAGGTCGCCGAAGAACCGGACCGGATCCCGGCCCTGGTCGTCGAGGATCCCCTCGTGGCTGATCGTGTCGACGCACACGACGTCGCCGGGGGCGACGGCCAGGACGGGGTGGCTGGCCGCATTGGGCAACCAGCCCCACGACACCGTCCCGGCGGCGGCGGTCACGAGCGGGCAGCCGGGGTCGTCGTCCCTCACCGTCGCCTCCACGTTGACGCCGGGTCTGCGGCGGTGGCCGGTATGGTCGGCGGCGTGGCTCGGAACGGCGCGCGGTGACGGCGAGGGTTCCCGCACGGTCGCGGGCCGCTGGCCCCGGTCCAACGTCGCACGAGACGGTGTGCGCCGCGGTCCGACGCCGCATCATTGTCGGCCAGTACAGCCCCGGCGAGCGCCTGACCGAGGACGCGCTGGCCGAGGAGTACAAGGTGTCCCGTATACCGGTGCGGGAGGCGCTGCGCGTGCTCGCCTCGGAGGGTTTCGTGCGGGTCCGTCCGTACTACGGCACGTTCGTGGCCGAGCTGTCGGCGGGCGACGCCGACGACCTCTTGGAGGTCCGGGCCGCCCTCGAGCCGCTGGCCGCCCGTCTCGCCGCCGAGCGCCGCACTCCCGAACAACTGGCCGAGCTGCGCCGGATCGTGGCCGAGGGGAGCGAGGCGACGAAGGAGCGGCGCTACGACGACGTGGCTGTCCTCAACGGACGTTTCCACGAGGTGTTGGGCGCGGCCTCGGGCAACGCGAACCTGCGCGGTTTCATCCGCGAGCTTCGCGACAAGATCGACTGGGTCTACTCGGCCGACGTTCGTCGGCGGGCCCGGGACTCGTGGGGCGAGCACATCGGGATCGTCGACGCCATCGACCGACGGGATGCGGCGACCGCGGCGCGACTCGTCCTCGAGCACATCGAGAAGGCGGCCACCGCCCATCGGCGAAGTGGCACCGAAGCCTGAGGGCATCCTCATCGGGCAAGCTCCGCCCCGTGGCTGAGTCGGCCTCCGTGGCAGGTGATCACGACCTCGGCGGGCACGGTGACGGCATCGGTCGGCCGGTCCGAGTCGATCACGACGAGGTCGGCGCGGCAGCCCGGCGCCAGCCCGTAGCCCTCGAGCCCGAGGAGCCGGGCGGGCGATGTCGTGACCATGTCGAGCAGCGACTGATGGCCACGGCCCGGCGGGAACCGGCCGACCAGGCCGGCGAGCCAGGCGGTCTGCAGCAATGAGCCGTCGCCGTAGGGCGTGAACGCGTTGGCCGTGTTGTTCGTGCCCACCGCCACGGTGACGCCCGCTTCCGCCAGCGCGCCCAGCGGGGTGATGGCACCGGTGAGGAACATGTCGGTGGCGGGCAGCGACACGACACCGATTCCGGCCGCGGCCAAGGCGGTCGTCCGACGGGCGGCGTCCCCGAGCTCCATGGCCGAGAGCGACGTCACGTGGCCGAGGACGACCCGGCCGGGCACCCACCCGCGGTCGCGCACGCCGTCGACGACCCCGTCTAGGTCATGGACGGTGGGATCGCAGGCGAAGTCGATGTGGAGGTCGAGGAGCCGGTCGTAGCGCGCCGCGAGGTCGATGACGTGGGCCGTGTGACGGAGGGCGTCGTCGTCGGCGTACGAGCAGCCGCCGACGACCTCGCACCCTGCGCCCAATGCCTCCTCGAGCAGCTCCGGGATGCCCGGGTCTTGAAACAGGCCGTGCTGTGGGAAGGCGACGAACTGGAGCGTGATGCGATCGTGCCAGGCGCGGGCCAGGGTCACCTGCCAGCGCAGATGGTCGAGGCCGGCGGTCGCGCTGAGCTCGACGTGGACGCGCGCCGCCGTCGTGCCGTGGCGAACCATGCGCCCGAGCAGCCGTTCCGCGGCGGCGACGAGATCGGCGGAGCGGAGCCTGCGATGCACTGCGGCGGTCGCGTCGATCGCCTCAGCCAGCGTGCCGAGCGGCGCCGCCGTCGCGGCCAGCGCGTCGAGTTGGTAGGCCTTGTCGAGATGGACGTGGGCGTCGACGAGCCCGGGGATGACGGCTCGGCCACCGACGTCGACGCCGGAGCGGCTGCCCGCGCCGGCCGGGACGATCGACTGGATGAGCGACCCGTCGAAGGCGATGTCGACCAGCCCGTCGACGCCGGACACGCGGGCGTTGCGGACTCCGTCGATCAGCACCCTTGCAAGTTCCTCGCGATCCTGTCGTGGCGCCGGAGGCGGTCGTCCAGCCCGGCCAGGAGGAGCTCACCGCCCTCCACGATCGCCCGCCCGCCGACCACCACGTGGCGGGGCGTGGTCGGGCCGCACCGCAGCCAGGCGTCGATCGGGTCGGACACCGCGCCGGCGTGGGCCAGGTCGTCGAGCGGCCACACCACGAGGTCGCCGGCGGCGCCCAGCGACAGCTCGCCGACCTCGCCGGACCGCCCGAGGCAGGCCGCACCTCCGACCGTCGCCAGCTCGAGCACGTCGCGGGCGCTCATGGCCGCCGGCCCGGCGCGGAACCGCCCGGCCAGCAGTGCCATGCGGGCCTCCAGCCACGCCGAGCCCGAGTCCGAGTTCGACGACCCGTCGACCCCGAGGCCGACGGGGCAACCCGCGGCTCGCAGGTCGGTGACCGGCGTGATGCCGACGCCCATGAGCAGGCAGGCGGTGGCGCAGTGGGCCACCCCGACGCCGGCCCGGCCCAGACGGCCGATCTCCGACGCCGACGGGAAGATGCAGTGCGCCACCCACGCCCGCGACGTGGTCCACCCGAGGCTGTCGAACCATTCGAACGGCGTGAGCCCGTGGGACGCCTCGGCCGCGGCATCGTCGGCCCGGTCGGCAGCAAGGTGGGTGTGGATGCGCACGTCGAGGCGTTCGCCCAGTTCGGCCGTACCCCGCATGAGCTCGTCGGAGGCCGCGTAGACCGAGTGCGGCGCCAGCGCGACCCGCAGGAACGAGAGCGGGCCCCGGTCGTGGTAGGTGTCCACGACCCGCTCGCAATCGGCCAGGATCGTGTCGGTGTCCTGAGCGACGCCGTCGGGAGGCAGTGCGCCGTGGCGACGCGACCGGTCGATCGAGCCGCGGCAGGCCGTGAAACGCAGGCCGACCTCGGCTGCGGCGGCGACCTGGGCGTCGAAGAAGCTGCCGCACCCGGTGTTCTGCAGGTACAGGTGGTCGCTGGTCGTCGTGCAGCCGCTGCGGGCCAGCTCGGCGAGGGCGATCCACGTCGACGACTCGATCGCCTCCTCGTCGAGGCGCTCCCACAGTGGGTACAGCGCGTCCAGCCAGCCGAGGAAACCCTCGCTGGTCGCCGGCCGGTACGAGCGGGTGAGGTTCTGGTACATGTGGTGGTGGACGTTCACCAGGCCGGGCGTCACCAGGCAACCCGACGCGTCCAGCGTCCGGTGGGCGGCCGGGGGGACCCCGGTACCGATGGCGCTGATCCGCCCGTCGTCGATCGCCACCCACCCGCCGGCCAGCTCGCGCCGTTGCTCGTCGACCGTCGCCATCAGGGTCGCGTTCGCGACCACGAGGGCGATGGGCGCCTTCTCGCCCGACGTCGCCGGGCCCGAGGTCACAGATGGATCGACGTGTCGATGAACTGGTTGGTGACGAGGTCGGTGGCTTGCAGCGAAGCCGGGACCGCCTGGCTGTTGGCCGCGAACAGCGGGCGGGCGGCGTCGATGCTCTGCGTCACCCGGTTCATGTCGAAATCGCCCAGCACGGCATTGGCGCCGTTGGAGATGATCTTCAGGTCGAGCATGGTCTTCACCGCGTCGGCGTTCGCCGCGGCGGTGATGGGTGGGCCCTGGTTGACGGCGGTGGCGATGCGGACGAGGGCGTCATTGACGGGCCCGGGAGTCTTTGCGTAGTCGACCTGGGCCTGCTGGATCATCGGGGTCAGCTTCTTGAGGCAGTCGGCCTTCGACGTGATGACGTCGGGCTTCACCGCGTACCCCTGCGGGTAGATCGGGTAGCCGGCGTCGTTGACCAGCAGGTACTTGACCGGCTTCTTCCAGCCGTCGACGTCGTTCTGCCAGCGGTACGGCTCGTTGCTGGCGTACCCCTGCTGGATGACCTTGCCGCCGGCGGCGACGAAGCGGGCGGGGGTGCCGTCGAACGACGAGTCCAGCTGGTCCTTCTTCACGTAGCCCTTGGCCACGAGGTAGTCCATGAACGGCATGCCTTCGATATAGAGGATCTTGGCGCCGCTGGCGGCCACGTCGGACCAGGTGTTGATCTTGTAGGTGGCCGGGTCCCACATGAGGATCTGGGGGTTGATGTCGAGTGGGGCGACGACGGCCTTCGTCGGGAACTTGGCGTAGGCCCCCACGGCGTCGTCGGTGGCCACCAGGCCCATGAAGATCGAGCTGTCGGTGTACATCTGCTGGGGGATCGGGTTGAAGCCGATGAACGGGCCGCCCATACGGACCTCGACGTTGACCCCGGTCGTGCCGAGCGGCCCGCTGTAGGTGCCTTTGGACGCGTCGATCTTGCCGTTCGGGCCGATCAACTGGTACGCCGCGGCCCGTTCGGGCGTGGCGAACCAGTCGGTCTGGATGACGATGTTGTCCGGGCAGATGCCCTTGAGCGACGTGCCTGACGCGGCTGTGGCCGCGGCCGCGGTCGTCGACGGCGAGCCGCTCGACGAGGACGACGAGCTTCCGCAGCCGGCCAGCCCGGTCGCAAGCAGCGCCAGCACGACCAACGAACGACCTCTCATGCGGTTCCTTTCCTGGGGCGCCGGTTCCCGACCGCCCACGTCGACAGCCATCCGAACGCCCAGAAGACGACCAGGCCGAGCAGCGACGAGAGCAGCACCGCGGTCATGAGCTGCTCGGTCGCCAGGCGCTGGCGGTACACGTCGATGAGCCGCCCGACACCCGGATTGCCCTGCCGGAAGAAGAAGTCGGCGATGATCGAACCGATCACGCTGAGGCCAGCGGAGATACGGAACCCCTCGAACATGGCGGGGAGGGCGGCGGGCAGTTGCAGCTTGCGCAGGCGGGTCATGCGGCTGGCCCGGTGGAGGGTGAACAGGTCGTGGAGCGCGGGGTCGACCGCCTTCAGACCGAACAGGCTGTTGGTGATGATCGGGAAGATGCCGATCATCACGCACACCAGCACCCGGCTGCGGAACTCGAACCCGAACCAGTAGCCGATGAGCGGGACCACAGCGAGGATCGGAATGGTCTGGAGCACGACGGCGTAGGGGTACACGGAGTCCTCGATCCACCGGGCCTGGCTCATGACCACGGCCAGGGTCACGCCGACAACGATCGAGATGACGATCCCGACGAAGGCCACCTGCGCGGTCGACCACACACCGTGCAGTATCTCGGAGCGGTTGTGGGCGTCGACCAGCCCGATCCGCAGCACCGCCAGCGGCGACGGCAAGAGGAACCGCCTCTGGGGCTGGAGCAGGTGGTCGCTGGCGATCGTCCACATCCCCAGCACGACAACGGCGAGGGTGATGGGCGGGCCGGCGCGACGCAGCCGTGCGAGGCGCCGACCAGCGCCGGTCCGCTCGGTCGGCAGCGCCGATGTGGTCGGGTCCGTCACGATCACGGACGGGATGCCGGTCGGCTCCATCGTGGCCACGTCGACGCCGCCTGTCACTGGTCCACCATCTGGCGATGGTCGCCCAGCGAATGCCTACCGGACCGGCCTCCCGGGCCGGTCATGCGCGGGAGGCGGTCGTGGCAGCCTCGGCTCGAAGGGCTCGGCTGATGTCGCCGGCGAGGCGGGCGAACTCGGGTGTGTAGCGCAGCTCGGGATCGCGGGGGAAAGGGAACGGCACGGCGACGTCGTGGGTTATCCGTCCCGGCCTGGGCGACATCACGAGGACCCGGGTGGCCAGGAACACCGCCTCGGAGACGTTGTGGGTCACGAACAGGCCGGCGAAGGGGCGGAGCTCGAAGATGCGAAGCAGCTCCTCGTTCAGCCGCTCGCGGGTGATCTCGTCGAGGGCGCCGAAGGGCTCATCGAAGAGGAACACGTCCGGACGTAGGACCAGGGCCCGGGCCAGCGACACCCGCATGCGCATCCCGCCTGACAGGGCCGCGGGCCGGTGGTGCCGGAACGCGCCCAGCCCGACCAGGTCGATGGCGTCCGCCACCCGCGCCTGCCGCTCGGCCCGGCCGACGCCGAGAAGCTCGGCGCCCAGCTCGACGTTCCGCTCGACGGAACGCCACGGCAGCAGGGTGGCGTCCTGGAAGACGAAGCCGACCGTGCCCTCGGTGGTGGCTCGCCCGGCGGAACCGGGCTCCAACCCCGAGGCAATCCGCAGCAAGGTGGATTTGCCACACCCCGACGGGCCGACGATCGCCACCATCTCGGCCCCGCCGACGGTCAGATCACAACGTCCGAGGGCCTCCGTCCCATCGGGATAGACCTTCTCGAGGCCCTCGAAACGAACGCGCCCGGTCTGCACTGTCGTATACAACCGCAACCCTGTGTCCAGACGGAGACACTGGCATCACGGCTCTGCGACCAGCTTCTGACGCGGCTCTTACGAGAGGATGTCGCCGGTGCGACACATGGCCACGGCGAGGTCAAGGACCTCCTCGTCCTCGCCAGGCGCCCCGATCAGCGACAGGCCCAGCGGGAAGCCGCCGAGGGTGGCGAGAGGGAGCGACGCGACCGGAGCGCCGGCGTGGCCGGCGATGCACGTCATCCGCAAGGTCCGCTCCCGCACGTCCCGTCTCGCGGTGGTGTCGGCGGCCAACAGCGGTGCGACACCGCATGCGCTCGGGATCACGAGTGTTCGGTGGCCCTCGGTGAGGGAGCGCACCCGCTCCGCCGCACGGGCACGCACCGGCAGGGCCTTTCGCACCGCCTCCGGAGTTACCCGAGAGGCGGCCTCGAACCGAGCCGCGATGCCCGGGCCGAAGCTCGGTCGGCGGCGAGATACCCACTCGCCGTAGGTGGCCCATGCCTCCGCCCCCTGGATGGTCCGAAATGCGTCTGCCCAGGTCTCCAGCCCTCCGGAAGACCCGGCGAGGTCGACGTGCTCCGCCCTCATGCCGGTCCGCTCGACGGCGAGCATCAGCGCGGCGCCCGCGTGAGGGTCGGCAAGGGCCCAGACGTCCTCGGGGACGACAATTGTCTCTGCCGGAGCAACGGCCCGTCTCGCACGGCCGAGCAGGGCGGTGGCCGCAGTCCGCAAATGCGAAGCGTCTTGGGCGAAAACCCCCGCGGTGTCATAGCTCCCGGCCAGCGCCATGACGCCGTCAAGCGGCACGCGCCCCCAGGTCGGACGGAACCCGAACACGCCGCAGTAGGACGCCGGGACTCGG
>DATASA010000043.1:0-25399 GCA_036269435.1 Acidimicrobiales bacterium
GTGGTCAGGCCCACGCTGGCCAGCTCCCGCATGACCGCGGGCACGTCGGTGAGCTGGACGAAGTGCATCTGCACGTTCTGGCGGGTGGTGATGTGGCCCCAGCCCCGGGAGTACGTCTCGACCAGGTAGGCGAGCTTCTCCAGCTGCTCGGGGCGCAGCGACCCGTAGGGAATCTTGACCCGGACCATCTGGTTGGTCCCGCCCTGGCGCTGGCCGTAGATGCCGTTGTTCAGGCGGAAGACGCGAAAGGCGTCCTCGTCCATGTCGCCCGCCAGGTGCTTGGCGAGCAGGCGCTCGAACTTCTCGATGTCGGCGAGGGCGGCGGGGCTGATGGCGCCCGGCCCGACCTCGACGTCGATTGTCTGGCTCATGATGGCCTCCCTGCTGGTCAGGATACTAAAACCCGACCCGTTCAGTCACGATTCAGGCGCTCGGTGAGCTGGCGGATCAGCGCGGGCAGTCGGGGTGGGTCCGGCCACAGCGGCTGGCGGACCCCTTCGTCGGTGGCCGCCGACGCACAGACGGGCCCGACGCAAGCCGTCACCACCGGTCCGTTCAACGCGTCCCGCAGCTTGTCTTCGAGACCCAGCCTACCGGCGATCCGGAAGAGGTTGTGCACCGCGGGCTGGGCGGTGAAGGTGATGGCCTGGACCTCGCCGGCCACCGCGGCCCGGACGAGCGCCTCGGCCGGGCCCGGGTCGAACGGAAGGGCCCACTGGTACACCGGCAGCTCGACCAGCTCGCCGGCCATGGCCCGCAGCGCCTCCGTCGACGGGTTGTGGCCGGGGTCGAAGAGCTGGAGGGCGACCCGCGACGCGCCGATGTCGTCGGTCGTGGCCAGCCGGTCGATGATCTCCTGCATGGTCTCCTGCGGCGCCCGCCACCACACGTCGAGCCCGGCGGCCCGGGTGGCCGAATGGGCCTTGGCGCCGCGGGCCACCACGCGGGCGCGCGCCAGGGAGGCGAGGAGGGCGCCGTCGAGCTGCCAGCGGGCCGCGGCCTCCATCCACCGACGCATCCCCATGCCCGTGGTGACGACCAGGTAGTCCGGGGCCTGGTCGGCGAGGGCGGCCGTCGTCTCCCGGAGGCCGGCCTCGGCGGACAGGTCGATCGTGCGCAGCGTGGCCCCGTGGACGACCTGCACCTCCCGGTCACGCAGGAGGCGGGCCTGCTCCTCCCACCGACGGTCGGCGGTGATGCCGACGGTGACGGGTCGGATCAGACCGCCTCGCCGACTCCGGCCGACGCCGCTTCGCGCGCCGGCCGCAGCCACACGTCGTCGCCCGGAGCGAGCCGGAGGTGCTCGGCCTGGGCCCGGGTGAGCTGGACCCAGACCTCGCGGCCCTCGGCCAGCGCGTCGACCCGGACCTCGAAGCCCAGCCGGACCACCCGGACGACGGTGGCGGCCACGCAGCCGGCTTCCGGAAAGGTCAGGACCTCCAGGTCGTGCGGGCGCACCGCCCGGTCGCCCAGGCGGGTCACCGGGCCGAGGAAGCTCATCACGAAGTCGTTGGCCGGGCGGTCGTACAGCTCGTCGGGGGTACCGACCTGCTCGATGCGACCGCCGTTGATGACCACGATCTCGTCGGCCACGTCCATGGCCTCCTCCTGGTCGTGGGTCACGAAGACGGTCGTGACGTGGACCTCGTCGTGCAGGCGGCGCAGCCAGTCGCGCAGCTCGCGGCGGACCTGGGCGTCCAGGGCGCCGAAGGGCTCGTCCAGGAGCATGACCGCGGGCTCGACCGCCAGGGCCCGGGCCAGGGCCATGCGCTGGCGCTGGCCGCCGGAGAGCTGGGCCGGGAGCCGGTCGGCGAACTGCTCCAGGTGGACGAGCTGGAGCAGTTCGTCCACCCGCGTGCGGATCTCGGCCTTGGGCCGCTTGCGGATCTCGAGCCCGAAGGCGATGTTGCGGCGCACGCTCAGGTGCTTGAAGGCGGCATAGTGCTGGAACACGAAGCCGACGTTGCGGGACTGGGGGGGCAGCGACGTCGAGTCCTCGCCGGCGATCTCGACCATCCCGCCGTCAGGCTGCTCGAGGCCGGCGATGATCCGCAGCAGCGTCGACTTGCCGCCGCCGCTCGGCCCGAGCAGCGCGGTCAGCGATCCCGTCGGGATGTCGACCGAGACGTCGGTCAGGGCCGCGAAGGTGCCGAACGACTTGGTGATGTTGCGCACGCGAATGGCCATCTAGATCTCGCTCTCCTTGGGTCGGAGCAGGTTGATGACGACGAGGGTGACGACCGCGATGGCGGCCAATGCGAAGGAGGCCGCGTAGGCGCCCGACTGGTCGAAGTTCTGGAAGCGCTGCTCCACGAGCAGGGTGACGGTCTGGGTCTTGCCGACGAGCCGGCCAGACACGACGGCGACGGCGCCGTACTCGCCGAGGGCACGGGCCAGGGTGAGGACGACGCCGTAGGCCAGGGCCCAGCGGATGGCCGGCAGCGTGATGCGCCGGAAGGTCTGGATGCGGCCGGCGCCCAGCGTCCAGGCCGCCTGCTCCTGGTCGGTGCCGATCTCGGTCAGCACCGGCACGACCTCGCGCACGACCAGGGGCAGGGAGATGAAGACCGTCGCCATGACCATGCCCGGGAGGGCGAAGATCATCTGGACGCCGTGGTCGGCCAGCCAGCCGCCGACCGGCTCGAACCGCCCGTAGATCAGGATGAGGGCGAGCCCCACGACCACCGGCGACACGGCCAGCGGCAGGTCGATCAGGGCGTTGAGCGCCCGCTTGCCCGGGAACTCGTGGCGGACGAGCAGCAAGGCGGTGCCGACCCCGAACACGGTGTTGGCCACGACCGTGCACAGAGCGACGATGCCCGTGACCTTGAAGGCATGGATGGTCGAGGGCGAGGTCAGGGAGTGCCAGACCGGGGCGACGCCGCCGGCGAAGGTCCGCCACGCGACCAGCCAGACGGGCAGGACCAGGAGCAGGGCCAGGTACCCGAGCGCGACGACGCGCAGCGCCAGCCGGGACGACCGGCCCGTCCGGGTGGCCGTGCGGGAGGCGGCGAACCTAGGCACGCTTGGCCGCCCAGCGCTGGAGGACGTCGAGGGAGAGCAGGACGGCGAGCGACACCACCAGTAGGACGGTGGAGACGGCGGCGGCGCCCGTGGTGTTGTCGGCCTCGATCTGGTTGAAGATGTGGACCGAGGCGACCTGGGTCTTGAACGGCAGGTTGCCCGAGATCAGCACGGTCGAGCCGAACTCGCTGATGGCCCGGGCGAAGGCCAGGGCGGTGCCGGCGGCCATGGCCGGCAGCAGGTTGGGCAGGACCACCCGGCGGAAGGTCGTCAGCTTTCCGGCACCGAGCGAGGCGGCCGCCTCCTCCATCTCCTGGTCCAGCTCCAGCAGGACGGGCTGGACGGTGCGGACCACAAAGGGGAGGGTCACGAAGAGCAGGGCCAGGACGACACCGGCTCGGGCGTAGGCCAGGTGGACGCCGAGAGGGCTGCTCGGGCCGTAGAGGGCCAGCAGGACCAGCCCGGCGACGATGGTGGGAAGGGCGAAGGGCAGGTCGATCAGGACGTCGACGATCCGCTTGCCGTGGAAGTCGTCCCGGACGAGGACCCAGGCGATCAGGGTGCCGAACACCAGGTTCAGCAGGGCGACGATCAGCCCCGACACGACGGTCAGCCTGAGCGCCGCCGCGGCCTCGGGCGCGGTGACGGCCTTCCAGAACCCGCCGGCCCCTCCGTGCCCGGCCCGCCAGGCCACCGCGGCGAGCGGGATCAGCACGACCAGGCTGAGGTACGTGGTGGCCAGGCCCACACCGAGCCCGACGCCCCGCCGCCGGCGGACGGGGGCGGGGCGCCGGTCCGTCGTGGCCGCGTCCGGTGGGTCGAGCAGGGCGTTACTTGCTGCCAACGCTCACCCCGATCCCGCGTTCGACGTCGGCCATGATCCCGGTCGACGGGTCGAAGAACCGCTTCGTCACGTCGGTCCAGCCACCCAGATCGGCGATGGTGAACTCGTTCTTCGGGGTCGGGAACTTCATCGACCCGACGTTGGTGCCGGGCACGATGGGGCGGTAGCCGTTCTTGGCGAAGATCTGCTGGGCGGCCGGCGAGTGGAGGTACGCCAGGAACGCGGCGGCCTGCTGCGGGAACCTCGTCGTCTTGGTGACGGCCACCGGGTTCTCGATGAGGATGGTCGAGTCGGGGACGATGTAGTCGATCGGCTGGGACTTCAGCTGGGCGAAGATGGCCTCGTTCTCGTAGGCGATCATCACGTCGCCCTTGCCCGACGTGAAGGTCTGCAGGGCCTGGCGGGCGCTGCCGTCCTGGACGGCGACGTTCTTGAACAGCTCGGTCAGGTAGGCGTTCCCGGCGTCGGCCGCGCCGCCGGACCGGGTGGCCTGGCCGTACGCGGCCATGACGTTCCAGCGGGCCCCGCCCGACGTGAACGGGTTGGGGGTGATCACCTGCACGCCGGGCTTGGTGAGGTCGGCCCAACCCGTGATCTTCTTGGGATTGCCCTTGCGGGTGACCAGGGCGACCACCGAGTCGGTGATCATGCCCTTGTACGGGTCGTTGGCCCAGTCGTCGGCCACGATCCCGTCCTTCACCAGGCGGGTCATGTCCGGCTCGAGCGAGAAGGCGACGATGTCGGCGCCCAGGCCCGACTCGACGGCCCGGCTCTGGTCGCCCGAGGCGCCGTAGGACTTGGTGAAGGTGATGTTGCGACCCTCCGGCGTCTTCGAGAAGGCGGCGGTGATCTGGTCGTAGGCGTCCTGGGGCGTGGAGTAGGCGACCAGCGACAGCTGGGCTGCGGGCAGGGCGGCGGCTGCTGTTCCGTCGGCGTTCGTGCCGGCGGACGTGCCACCCTTGGCGCTCGAACCGCTGCCTCCGCACGCGGTCAGGGCGAGACCGAGAAGACAGGCGACGCCGGCGGCCCGGATGCTGCGGCGGCGATTGTCGACTGAATCGATCAACATTGAAGGCACGGTAGCAGGATTCACCGGAAAGCAGATCAAGTTTGTCAGGAATTGGTAGCGTGCGTGCTGTGGCCGACCTGTCCTCCGGGCTGACCGTCTGGCTGACCGGCCTGCCCTCGGCCGGCAAGACCACCCTGGCCCGCGGTCTGGAGAAGCGCCTGCTGGCCGACGGGCGCCGGGTCGAGGTCCTGGACGGTGACGTGGTGCGGACCCACCTGACCAAGGGCCTCGGCTTCTCCCGGGCCGACCGGGAGGAGAACGTCCGCCGCATCGGGTTCGTCGCCCACCTGCTGGCCCGCAACGGCGTGGTGGTGGTGGCGTCGGTCATCTCGCCGTACCGGGCCGTGCGCGACGAGCTGCGGGAGATGCACGCCGGGCGCTTCTTCGAGGTGCACGTGGCCACGCCGGTCGAGGTCTGTGCCGCACGCGACGTCAAGGGCCTGTACGCCAGGCAGCGGGCCGGCGAGCTGACCGGGCTGACCGGCGTCGACGACCCCTACGAGGCCCCCCTGCACCCCGAGGCGGTCGTCCACACAGAGACCCAGACCCTGGAAGAATCGGTGGAGACGCTATGGCTGGCCCTGCACTCCTGAACGACGAGCTGGCCGAGCTGAGCCGATCGTTCGAGTCGGCCCCGGCGTCGCGGATCGTGCGCTGGGCGGCCGAGCGGTTCTCGCCCCACCTGTCGCTGATGGCCTCGATGACCGACGCGGTCCTCATCGACCTCGCCGTCAAGGTCGACCCCTCCATCGAGGTGGTCTTCATCGACACCGGCCACCACTTCCCCGAAACACTGGAGACGGTGGACCTGGTCCGCCGGCGCTACGGGCTCAACCTGCGGATGGTCACCGTCGGGCCGTCGCCGGCCCCGCTGGTGGACGGGTGCTGCTCGGCCACCAAGGTGGCCCAGCTCGACCGGGCCCTGGTGGGGCGCGACGCCTGGCTCAGTGGCCTGCGCCGCTGCGAGGCGTCGACCCGCGCCGACGCGCCGATCGTCGGGCTCGACCGCCGTGGCCTGGTCAAGGTCAACCCGCTGGCCACCTGGACCGACGACGACGTCGCCGGCTACATCGCCGACCACGACGTCCCGGTCAACCCGCTGGTCTTGCAGGGCTACCCCTCGGTCGGCTGCCAACCGTGCACCGTCCGGGTGGCCGAAGGAGCCGACCCCCGCTCCGGTCGCTGGGCCGGCTCGGCCCGAACGGAGTGCGGCATCCACAGCTGAGCCCTCAAGGTCGGGGCCGGCCCGGTCGATGTTCCCCTTTGGCAGCGTCTCACAGACGGGGGAGCCGGCCCATGATCGACCTGGACCAGATGGACGAGCAGCTCGCATCGGCCCTGATCGAGCCTCCGCGCCCACCGCGACGGACGGCGGACGCGCCACCGCACGTGCCGCCGGCGCCGCCAGCGGACGGCGATCTCTGCGAAATGCTGGAGCTCGGCCTGCTCGACCAGGTCGACGCCCGCATCGACTCGACGCCCGATCGCGGCGACCGCGTGACCTGGGCGACCATGCGAGCCCTGCTCGACGGCCGCGAGGACGCGGCCCGATCCGGCCTCGCCGAGCTGCTCGCGCTGGCCCGAGCGACGGACGACGCCCCACTGTCGTCGCGGTACTGGTCCCAGCGGTTCTGGTGCGCCTACGAGTGGGGGAGCGATGCCGAGCGCTACGACGTCCTCGACCACTGCCGGGAGCGGGCCTACCGGTTCGACGACCTCGGGTGGTGGGGCAACCTCACGCTGCTGCTGGCCACCCTGGGCAAGGCCGACGAGGCATCCCGCGCCTTCGACGCGACGTGGCAGCTGCTCGCCGGGGCGCCGAAGGACCGCGTCTGGCTGGACGTGGTCACGAACCTGATCGAGGGTGCGGCGGTCCTGGGCGACGTGGCCCGAACCGCGCTCGTCCACTCGACACTCGTCTGGCCCGAGGGCCGGCTGGTCGTCGTCGGCCCCGCACTCGTCTGCAAGGGGTCGATCGACCGGTACCGCGGCCTCGGATTCGCGGCCGCCGGCATGCGGGCGGAGGCCGGCCATTGTTTTTCCGCGGCGGCGGCGGCGCACCGCGCTCAGGGAGCCCGGCCGCTCCTGGCCCGCACACTTCACCAGGCCGAGAGCGTCCAGGCCGCGGCCTGAGGGCTGCGCCAGGGCGCGATGGCGGCGAACCCGGTCTCCGGCCTTGCGGAGAACCCGGCGGCGGGCGGAATGTCGACCCGGCCGTCAGTCTTCGAGCAGGAGATCCGCCAGTTCGGCCGCGTTCACGGCGGCGTCGTCGCGGTAGCAGTTGTTCATGAGGACGTGCACCTCGCGGGCCGATGCGGCCATCTCCCGGACCCGGGGAACCCACTCCCGCAACTCGTCGGGGGTGTAGCGGTAGCGGAAGCGCTCGGCCGCGGTGGTGATCTCGGCGTCCTCCCAGGTGGCCGTGTTGCGGCCGTGGAAGCGGACGACGGCGAGGTCCGAGGTCACCGCGACGACGGGCGGCATGGACGACGGGAAGCCGGCCGGCTCGTCGACGCACACGAAACTGGCGCCCAGCTGCTCCAGCAGCTCCAACGTCGGCTCACAGTCGCCACCCTCCAGCCACCGGGCGTGGCGGAACTCGACGCAGAGCCTGAAGTCGCCGAGGTGGCGGACGGCGTCGCGGATGGCCTGGCGGTTCTCCTCCTTGGGGCCGAACCACCGCGGGTACTGGAGCAGGACCGCACCCAGCCGGCCCGCCCGGTGCAGCGGGAGCAGCGAGTGCCGGAACCGGTCCCACGCCTCTTCCATGGCGTCGGCCGGGAGATAGTGCGAGTACAGCCGGCGCTTGTCCCGGTGTTCGACGGGGACGGCCGACTGCATGTCGGGCCACAGCGAGTGGTGGAAGGTGGGATGGCCGGTCAGCAGCGACCACGCCTTGATGTTCATGGTGAACCCGGCCGGGGTCCGGTCGACCCAGGTCTGGGCCAGCTCCGGCGTGGGCGGGAAGTAGTAGGTGCTGTCGACCTCGACGATGGGGAACCGGCTGGCGTAGAAGGCCAGGCGCTGGGCCGCGGTCATCGTCTTGCGCGGGTACCAGTCGGTCTCCTTGACGAGGGTGGCGTCGGTCCACGAGCAGGTGCCGATCAGCACACGGCTGCCGCCCAGGTCGAGCGGCGCCGCGGGCGTCACCTCGGCCGGCTCGCCCGCCACCGATCAGCTCGACGGGACGACGAGCGGACCGGACGCCCGCAGCACGTCGGCGAAGGCGGCGGCGACGGCCGCGTGACCGGCGGTGCTCGGATGGAAACCATCCCGGCTGATCAGGGCCGCCTCGGTCCCGGCCGCCTCCGCGGCCAGGAGGACGGCATGGAGGTCGACCAGCAGCGCCCCCTCGCGTTCGACGACCCGGGCGGTGGCCGCGTTGTAGTCGTCGACGACCTGGCGGAGCTGCTCGGGCGTCGGCGCGTCCACGCCGGGGATCAGCCGGCCGGCCTTGTACGCCGGAAGGTTGTCGAGCGGCGGCGTATTGGCGACGAGGACCCGGATGGCGCCCCCGCCCCGCAGCGTCTTGACCAGCGTGTCGAGCTGTCGTTCGAAATCGGCCGCGCTGACCCCGTGGATGATGTCGTTGACGTTCAGCCAGACCGTGACCAGGTTCGGCTTGGAGACGAGGGCCTGGTTCATCTCCTCGTTGATGGCCTGGGCGACGGTGGCCCCGGGGATGCCCATGTTGATGAACACGGCGCCCTCGGGCAGCGCGGTCCGGTGCAGCACCCGGGGCCATCCGTCGCGCAGCGGCTGGTCGCTGCCCTGCCCCGTCGTCTCGCTGGCACCGACGGCGACGTAGACCGGCGGCGGGCCCGTCGCCGTCGAGGGGGGCAGCACGTCCGGGCGCTTCGGGGAACAGGCGACCAGACCGATCAGGGCGACGACGCACCCGGCCAGCGCGGCGAACCGGCCACGGACCGGCGACGACCGCCGGTGGGACCCCGACGTCATGCCGACTCCATCGCCTCGCGAGCCGGCATGTGGGCGGCCCGGCGGGCGGGAAGGGCGCCGGCGATCAGGGCCAGCACCGTCGAGCCGACCACCGCGGTGACCAGCACGGTGATCGGTACACCGAGCCGGACGCCCTTCAGCCCCTGGGCGGTGAGGTAGCCGTTCACGATCGCGCTCACGCCCAGGGCGGTGCCGAACCCGCCGGCGGTGCCGACCGTGCCTCCCACCAGCCCGAGGACGCCCGCCTCGAACAGGAAGATCCGCTGGACGTCACGGTCGCGGGCCCCGATGGCCTTCAGCACGCCGATCTCCCGCCGCCGCTCCCGGATGGCGGCCAACAGGGCGTTGGCGATGCCCAGCGAGGCGATGACCAGGGCGATGGCGCCGATGGCCCCCAGGACGATCTCGACCACCCGCAGGTACCGCTGCACGGATGCCACCAGGTTCTCGGGCGCGCTGGTCGAGTACCCCAGGTCGGTGATGTCGGCGCGGACCTTGTTGACCTTGTCGATGTCGTTGGCCACGACGAACAGGCCGCTGTACGGCGACGTCGGGATCTGCAGCCGGCCCCCGGCGTCGCCGCCCGCCGCCGTCCAGGCCCTGGCCGCCTGGGTCTGTTCCAGGGAGACGATGAACTGGCCGGGCGCCGCCTCCTGGGCCACCACGCCGACGATCGTCGCCCGGATCCATCGGCTGCGGAACCGCACGGGCAGGTCGGAGTCGGCGAAGACGCGGGGCGCCCCCATCTGGACCTCGGTGCCCACCACGGCGGCCGCCTGCTTCTTGGTCAGGCCCAACCGGGTCAGATATCCCTGGGTGACGGCGACCTCGGTGACCGAGTGCGGCGTCGGCAGTCGCCCGGTGAGGATGGTGATGGGGAGCAGGGACGCGTGGTCGAGGTCGATGCCGATCATGGTGTCGGCGAACGGGTCGGGCGTCGTCACTCCGGGGACGGTCGGCCGGGGGGCGGTGTTCGGGGGCCGCCCGCCGGTGGTCGGCGGAGACGTCGGGGGCAGCGGTGGCAGGCGGGTCAGGACGTCCGCCTTGACCGGGGGCTCGGGGACGACGATGTTCACCGAGGCGGCCACGATCGGCAGCACCGTCTTGACGTCGGGCATCGCCGCGATCCGGCCCTTGACCGCGTCGCCGAGATCCTTGGGTGGGCCCGGTTTGGGCGAGTCGGTGTCGACCTGGCTCGGGTCGGCGGCGGCGGCGGCCACGTTGATGCCCGACAGCGGGCCGCCCTTGGACAGCTCCGACAGGACCTTTGTCCGGGCGGTGCCGGCGATGGTGACGAGTGCGGTCAGCAGCGTCGCGGCCAGGGCGACGGCGGCCACGGTCAGCACCGAGCGGCCGAAACGCCGCCGGATGGAGGTCGCGGCCATGGCGGCGGCGTCGCGCCACTTCATCCCCGGCCGGACCCCACGACGGGAGTGGCGACGGCGCGGCCCCGCTCGAGCGGGATCCGCTGGTCGGCCCGCTGGGAGAGCTCCCGGTTGTGGGTGACCAGCACGAGCGTGCACCCGTGGTCGGCCCGCACCTTCTCCAGCAGCTCGATCACCATCGCCGCGGCCTCCTCGTCGAGGTTGCCGGTGGGCTCGTCGGCCAGGAGCAGGCGGGGCTCGTTGACCAGGGCCCGGGCGATGGCCACCCGCTGGCGCTCCCCGCCCGACAGCCGCGACGGGCGGTGCCCGGCGCGCTCGGACAGGCCCACGGCGCCAAGCAGCTCGAGGGCCCGCGTCCGGCGCTCCGCGGCGCTGGTGCCGGCGAGGGTGCCGGCCAGCTCCACGTTCTGGGACGCGGTCAGGGTCTCGAGCAGGCCGAAGTGCTGGAAGACGAAGCCGACGGTGGCCCGCCGGTAGGCGGCCAGCCCGTCGCCGCCCAGGCTGGTGAGGTCCTGGCCGCCGACCTCGATCGTGCCCGACTGCGGCTGTTCCAGCCCGCCGAGCAGGGCCAGCAACGTCGTTTTTCCCGCGCCCGACGGCCCGGTGATGGCCGCGTACCCACCGTCGGGGACGTCGAGGTCGAGGCCGCCGAGAACGGTGAGCGGGCCGTCGGCCGTACGGTAGGTATGGCTGAGGCCCCGGAGGGTGATGGCGACGCCCACCCCCTCCACTCTGGCCTATCGCGGCGTCGCGGGTGCTGCAGGGGAGGGGCGCAGGAACCTCAGAAGGAACTGAGGGTCCCGCACATCTTGACGCCGTAGGCGTCGAACTTGGAGTTGGCCGCGGTGATCAGCGGGTCCTCCTCGTCGCTGAGCTGGGCGAAGGTCGCCGTGCTCGCCTTGGCCGCCGCAGCCTGGAGCTGCTTGTCCTTGGCGATCACCTGGTCCTGGGCCGCGAGCATGTCGGCCACGGTGGCCTCGTCGCCCGGCGGTTGGGCCAGCGCCTTGATGTCGGCGAAGAGCTTCTCCTCGATGGGGATGTAGGAGTTCAGGTACTTGCCGGTCGAGGCGAGCGACGTCGGGCTGGACAGGGCGTCGGCCTTCTTGCTGGCTGCCGTGCACAGGGCTTCGGCGCGGGCGACGAAGGCCGCCTTGAGCACGGAACGGCCCCCCTCGAAGACGGTGGTGACCGGGGCCTGGAGGCCCGTGCCGCAGGCGTTCAGCCCGTAGGCCCTGGCCTGCGTCGCCGCCGAGTCCACCTTGGCCTTGAGGTCGTTTGCCGCGCCGGCGGTGGCTGCGTCGTCCGTCTTGCCCGCCGCCGCCTGCAGGGCTCGCGCCGGCCCGGCGACGTCGGCGAGGGCGCCGATCATCGCGGCCACGGCGGCCTTGTCGCTGCCGGGGGCCTGGACCTTGCGCAGGCCGGCGGCCTGGGCGTCGACCGTCGTGGCCACCGTGGCGGCCGCGGTGGCCAGCTCCGGCAGGTTCGACGGCTTGGCCACCGCAGCCAGGGTGGCGTTGCCGGCACCGCAGCTCGCGTCTGCCTTCTTCACGTACTGGGCCTTGCTGACCCCGCCGCCGCAGGCGGCCAGGGCGACGGCGAGGGCCGCCACCGGGACGAGGGTGGCCGTGCGCCGGGGGATCGACCGTAGGGAGGTCATCCGCCCACCGATCCACAGACCGTCAGCCCGTAGGCGTCGGCCTTGGCGTTGACCGCGGTATTGGCCACGTCGGCCTCGTCGGAGAGCGCAGCCACGAGCTTCAGGTTGTTGGCCTTGGCCGCCGTGCTCATCTCCTTCACCTTGGCGTTCAGTGCGTCCATGGCGCCGGTGAGGTCGCCGACGGTGGCTTCGTCGCCGGGCGGGGCCGTGACGGCCCGCAGGTCGGTGACCAGCTTGGTGTAGACGGCGATCTGGGCGTCGAAGTACTTGCCCAGCGACGCCGCGCTGGTCCCAGGGGCGGCGATGGCGTCGCTCTTGCGGCTGGCGTCACGGCACAGGGCCTGGGACTTGCTGACGAAGGACGCCTTCACGACGGACTTGGCGCCGTCGAAGAGGTTGGCGACCGCCGGCTTGAGGGCGGTGCCGCACTGGGTGAGCCCGTAGGCCGAGGCCTGGGTGGCCGCGGCGTCGGACTTCGCCTGCAGGTCGACCGCCGCCTTGGCCATGGCCGCGTCGTCGGTCTTCGCCGCGGCGTCCTGGAGGGCCTTGACCGGGCCCCCGACGTCGGCGATGGCACCGATGATCCCGTCGATCTGCTTCTTGTCGTTGCCTCCCGGCGTCTTCATCGCCCGGAGGGCGGCGACCTGGCCGTCGATGGTGGTGCCCGCAGTGCCGGCTGCGGTCGCGATCTGGGGATCGTTGGTGGGCTTGGCCGCGCTCGAGATGGCGGTGTTGCCGGCGACGCAGGACGCGTCGGCTTTCTTGGTGAAGGCCGACTTGCTCGGCCCCCCCGCGCCGCAGGCCGCCATGCCTGTCGCAAGCGCGACTGCCGGCAGCAGCAGGGTGAATCGGGTCCGCACGTGTGGTCCTCTCGCCGATGGGGTGTCCCACCGGTTGTCGGCTTCGCGGGGGCGCGGCTGTAGACACTGGTCCGGATGGAGATCCACGTGTTCACCGCGCTGCCGCAGATCCTCGAGGGGCCGCTGTCGGCCAGCCTGCTCGGGCGGGCCCGGGAGCGGGGCCTGGTCGACGTGCGGGTGCACGACCTCCGCCACCACACCACCGACCGCCACCGCTCGGTCGACGACAGTCCCTTCGGCGGCGGCGCGGGCATGGTCCTCACCCCCGAGCCGGTGTTCCGGGCCGTCGAGGCGGTCCAGCCTCCCCGGCCGCTGCTGCTGCTCGATCCCGGCGGGCGCCGGTTCGACCAGGCGTTCGCAGCCGAGCTGGCCGCCGGCGGAGGCTTCTCGTTGCTCTGCGGCCGCTACGAGGGGGTCGACGAGCGCATCCGCCGCCACCTGGTCGACGGTGAGCTCTCCCTCGGCGACTACGTCCTGGCCGGAGGGGAGGCGGCGGCGTTCGTCGTCGTGGAGGCGGTGACCCGACTGGTCCCGGGGGTGATGGGCAACGAGGCGTCGGCGGGGGAGGAGTCCTTCGTCGACGGCCTGCTGGAGGCCCCGCACTACACCCGGCCCGCGGAGTTCCGTGGCTGGGCGGTGCCGGAGGTGCTGCGCTCGGGCGACCACGCCCGGGTCGCCCGGTGGCGGCGGGTGGAATCGCTGGCCCGCACCCTTGCGCAGCGGCCGGATCTGATCGAGGCCCGGGGCGGGCTCAGCGCCGAGGAACGGGCCCTGCTGGAGGGTTCCGAGCGCGAGGAGTACCGTGGCCTGTCCCCGGAACACCCGTCGCAGGAGTCGAGCGCGCCATGAACCCCACCGATCTCGTCGACCGCGACAGCCTTCGCGACGACATCCCCCGCTTCGGCCCGGGCGACACCCTCAAGGTCCACGTCCGGGTGGTGGAAGGCAACCGCGAGCGGGTGCAGGTGTTCCAGGGCGTCGTGATCCGCCGCCAGGGCTCCGGCGTGCGGGAGACGTTCACCGTGCGCAAGGTCAGCTTCGGCGTCGGCGTGGAGCGTACTTTCCCCGTGCACTCGCCGATCGTGTCCAAGATCGAGGTCGTGACCCTGGGCGACGTGCGCCGGGCCAAGCTCTACTACCTGCGGGACCGGATCGGAAAGAAGGCCAAGATCAAGGAGAAGCGCACCGTACGGTGACGGGCATCCCGGCCGAATCGGGCCCGGGATCGCTGCACCCACCGCCCACGGAAGCCGCCACGCCAGATTCGGGAGCACCGGCAGGCGCAGCGCCGGACGGCGACGTCGAACGGTCGCCGGTACTGGAGATCGGCCGGGAGCTCGGCGTGCTGTTGGTGACGGCGATCATCATCGCCGTCGTGGTCAAGTCCTTCATCGCCCAGGCCTTCTACATCCCGTCGGGGTCGATGCTGCCGCAGTTGCAGATCAACGACCGGGTGGTGGTGTCGAAGCTGGCGTACCACCTCCACAACCCGCACCGGGGCGACATCGTCGTGTTCGACGCACCGGGAGGGGGGCCCAAGGACACGTCGCCGTTGCCGGAGCGGGTCGTGCGCGACATCGTCCAGTCGATCGGCCTGTCGGCGCCGTCGACCGACGAGTACATCAAGCGGGTGATCGCGGTCGCCGGCGAGCGGGTGGAGGCCCACGGCGGCAAGGTCTTCGTCGACGGGCGGGAGCTGGTGGAGCCGTACCTCCCCGCCGGCGTGGTGACCAGCGACTTCACTGCGGTGATCGTCCCGCCGGGCACCCTCTGGGTGATGGGCGACAACCGGGGCAACTCGTCGGACAGCCGCGTCTTCGGTCCGGTGCCGAGGTCGACGGTGGTCGGACGGGCCTTCGTGCGGGTGTGGCCACTGGCCCACTCCTCGTTCCTCTGAGCCCGTAGTGGCCCGAGTACGAGACGACGCGTCGTACAGTGGGGCCATGACCGAGCGTGGGCGAGCGACCCGATGAGCGAAGAGGATCTCGAGCGCTACGAGACCGAGATGGAGCTGCAGCTCTACAAGGAGTACCGAGACGTCCTGCCCTTGTTCGGCTACGTCGTCGAGACCGAGCGGCGGTTCTACCTGGCCAACACCGTCGACATGAAGGTGCGCGACGAGAACGGGGCCAACGGTCGCAGCCACCTGGAGCTCGAGCTGCGGGACGCCTGGGTGTGGGACATCTACCGGCCCGGGCCGGCCCGGTTCGTCTCGTCGGTCCGGATCGTCACGTTCAAAGACGTGAACATCGAGAAGATCCGTACCGACCCTTGACCCGTTGACGCAGGCTCGCCGGGCGCTGGGGGCCAGCGGCGAGGCCGCCGTCGCCGACTGGTACAGCGAACACGGCTACGAAGTGGTGGCCCGGAACTGGCGGTGCCGCGCCGGCGAGCTCGACCTGATCGTCCGGCGGGGACGGACGTTCGTGTTCTGCGAGGTCAAGACCCGCTCGTCGGACGCCTTCGGCGCGCCGGTCGAGGCCATCACCCGGGACAAGCAGGTCCGCCTCCGCCACCTCGCCGCCCGGTGGCTCGAGGACGCCCCGCTCCGGCCGACCGAGATCCGCTTCGACGTGGCCTCGGTCCTCGCCGGCGAGATCGAGGTCCTCGAAGGCGCGTTCTGAGGGCGTTCTACGCGGGGGGCGCCCCGCGCTTGTCGCATTCCTGCGCTTCGATGGCGGCGACCTGGTCGATCCGCGGCTGGTGGCGTCCGCCCTCGAACTCCGTCTGGAGGAAGAGGTCGACGATGCGCAACGCGTAGGCGTCGGCGAGGACCCGGGCGCCGAAGGCGACGACGTTGGCGTTGTTGTGCTGGCGGGCCAGCCGGGCGGTGAACTCGTCGTGGCAGAGGGCGGCTCGCACGCCGTTGACCTTGTTGGCCGCGATCTGCTCGCCCTGGCCGCTCCCGCCGATCACGATCCCTGCGTCGGCCAGGCCGGCGACCACGGCCCGTCCGGCGGCCGCACAGAACGACGGGTAGTCGACCGGCTCCTCGGAGTGGGTGCCCAGGTCGAGCACCTCGTGGCCCCCCTCGCCCAGGTGGGCGACGACGACGGTCTTCAGCCGGTAGCCGGCGTGGTCGGCGGCGACGGCGATCCTCATCTGGTCCGGCCTTTCCTCTGGGCTCGCCTCTCGACGTGGCCTGGCCTCTCATCCGGGCTCGGCCTTCTTCCGGAGTCGCCGCTCATCGGGGGAGCACGGCCCAGATGAGCAGGGCGGCGACGACGGCGAAGGCCGCCGCGACCATCACGTAGTCGCTGGACCTCCGGCGTTGCTGGCGGAACGGGTTGAACCCCACGGACCGATTCTGTCCCACCCCCCCGGTATGCTCCAATCAGCTCGCTCGAGCGGCCGGCGCCACGGCCCTCCTCCACCTGTTCCGGTCGTGAGGGGGAAGCCCGTGATCGCCATCGTCCCGTCCGCCACCCTGCTCGGCGTCGAGGGCACTCCGGTGTCGGTCGAGGTCCACGTGTCGAACGGGCTGCCGTCCTACACCGTGGTGGGCCTGCCCGACGCCGCGTGCCGGGAGTCGCGTGACCGGGTCCGGGCTGCCCTCCTTTCCAGCGGGCTGCCCTGGTCGCTGAAGCGGGTGACGGTCAACCTCGCCCCGTCGGGGGTGCGCAAGGGCGGGCCCGGGCTGGATCTGCCGATCGCGGTCGGGCTGCTGGTCGCCTCGGGGGAGTTGGAAGCCGAGCTGGTGGCCGGCTGCGGATTCCTCGGTGAGCTGGGGTTGGACGGCTCCATCCGGCGGGTTCCGGGGATGGTGCCCCTCGTCGCGGCCCTGTCGACCCGGGTGGTGGTCGTCCCGCCCGACTGCTTCGCCGAAGCGAGCGTGGTGGGGCGCCACAAGGTGCGGGTCGCCCGGTCGTTGACCGAGCTGCTCGCCGCGCTGCGGGGGTCCGTGCCGTGGCCCGACCCGCCGCTGGCCCCGTCGCCGCCACCGCCGGTCGCCGGGGACGGGCCGGATCTGGCCGACGTGCGGGGCCAGGCCGTCGGGCGGGCCGCGGTGGAGGTGGCCGCGGCCGGTGGCCACCACCTGCTGCTCTCCGGGCCGCCGGGGGCGGGCAAGACCATGCTGGCCCGTCGCCTTCCCGGCCTGCTGCCGCCGCTCGACGGGGAGGACGCGTTGACCGCCACCCGGATCCATTCCGCCGCCGCCGTCACGCTGCCCCCGTGCGGCCTGGTGGTCCGGCCCCCGTTCCGGGCGCCCCACCACGGGGCCTCGGCGGTGGCGCTGATCGGCGGGGGCACGGGCTACATGCGGCCGGGTGAGATCAGCCTGAGCCACGGTGGGGTCCTGTTCCTGGACGAGATGTCCGAGTTCCCGTCGGCCGTGCTCGACGCCCTGCGCCAGCCCCTCGAGGAGGGGGTGGTGCGGGTGTGCCGGGCCCGGGCCAGCGTGTCTTTCCCCGCCCGCTTTCTTCTGGTCGGGGCCACGAACCCCTGCCCGTGCGGTGAGGGCGGGGTGTGGGGCGGGACCGCCTGCGTGTGCCCACCGGCGGCCAGGCAGCGGTACAACCGCCGGCTCTCGGGGCCGCTGCTCGACCGGTTCGACCTGCGGGTCTTCGTGAGCCGGCCGGACGCGGCGTCGGTCATGAGCGGGCCACCCGGCGAGTCCACCGCGGCCGTCGCAGACCGGGTTGTCGCTGCTCGCGCCCTCGCCCGCGGTCGGGGCGTCGACTGCAACGCCCGGCTGCCGGCGGCCCGTCTGGACGAGGTGGCGCCCCTGGCGCCCGCGGCGGCGCGCCTGCTCGAACATCGGCTGCGGGCGGGGACGCTGAGCGCGCGGGGGCTCCACCGGGTCCGGCGGGTCGCTCGCACCTTGGCCGACCTGGCGGGCAACGCCGGACCGCTGGCCGAAGAGCACGTGTGCCTGGCCTTGAGCCTGCGGGCCGAGCTCGTCCCGGTCGAGGCCGCGGCGTGAGCGGAGCGGAGCACAGTGCCGGCCGGGGCGGCCTGCCGCCGCAGGCGTGGGCCGCGGCGCTCGCCTGCCTACCGGCCATGGGGCCGGGACGGCTCCGGGCCGTCCTCGGCGCCTGGGCTCCCGAGGAGGCGTGGGCGAGGGTGGCGGCCGGCGCCGGATGCTCGGCGACCGGGGTGACGGCCGCGTGCCGGCCCGACCCGGGCGGGCTCGCCGCGCTGTGGAAGGTGGCGGCCCGGCGGCTGGTGGTGGACGCGGTGTGGGACGCCCATGTCCGGGCCGGCGTCTGGGTCCTGCTCGCAGGAGGGCCTGGCTTTCCGGAGGTACTGGCCACGGATCCCGATCCGCCACCCGTGCTCTTCGGGCGCGGGGACCTGGCCGCCCTCGACGGCCGGCGGGTCGGCATCGTGGGCACGCGGCGGTGCACCCGCTATGGGCGCGACGTCGCCCACGAGCTCGGTCGCGACCTGGCGGCCGAGGGGATTCGGGTGGTGTCGGGCTTGGCCCTGGGGGTCGACGGGGCCGCCCATCGAGGCGCCCTGGCCGTCGTCGCCGTCGGCGGGCCGCCCGTGGGCGTCGTCGGCAGCGGCCTGGACGTGGTGTACCCGCGGAGCCACGCCGCGCTGTGGGAGGAGGTGGCCGCGCACGGGGTGCTGCTCAGCGAAGCGCCGCTGCGGAGCCGGCCCGAGCCGTGGCGGTTCCCCGTGCGCAATCGGGTCATCGCCGCGCTCTCCGAGGTCGTCGTCGTGGTGGAGTCGGCCGAGAAGGGCGGGTCGCGGCACACGGTGGAGGCGGCAATGGCCCGTGATCGGCAGGTGATGGCGGTGCCGGGCTCGATCCGTAGCCCGGTCTCCGCGTACACGAACAGCTTGCTCGCCGACGGCTGCCATCCGGTTCGCGACGCCCTCGACGTGCTGGTCGCCCTGGGCCTGTCGACCGCCAGCACCGGTCGCGCCGACCGCCGTGAGCCGCCCGGTGCGGACGAAATCCCGGTGCTGGACGGGTTGGGCTGGGAGCCGGCGACGTTCGACGACCTCTGTGCCCGCACCGGTCGCACTCCGAGCCAGGTCAGCGTGGCCCTGGCCCGGCTTCAGGGTGGCGGGTGGGTGGCCGAGCGGGCCGGGTGGTGGGAGCGGGTCACCGGGTGACACCGAACGGGACCGCTACGGTTCGAACGTATGGGATGGGAGCGCGACGCCTTCTTGCGCTCGGTGTCCTCGTTGTCCGCCAATACCGTCGCCGCCTACGGGCGCGACGTGGCCGACTTCGTGACCTGGGCCGAGCGGGCCCGGCTGACCGGCCCGGCCGAGGTCGACCACCTCTGCCTGCGGCGGTACCTCGCCTACCTGTCCACCCGGCGGCTGGCCCGGCGCTCGGTCGCCCGCAAGGCCGCCGCCCTTCGCCGGTACTTCGCCTGGTTGGCCCGCACCGGGGTCATTCCCGCCGATCCGTCCCGCCGGCTGACCGCGCCCCGGGGCGAGGGCCGCCTGCCCCACGTCCTCAAGCCCGACGAGCTCACCGCCCTGTTCGGCGAGGGGGACGTTGCCGACCCGGTGGAGCGCCGGGACCGCGCCGTGGTCGAGCTGCTCTACGGCAGCGGGCTGCGGGTCGGGGAGCTGTGCGGCCTGCGCCCGGTCGACGTCGACCTTGTCCGTGGGCAGGTGCTGGTCTGGGGAAAGGGCGCGAAGCAGCGCCTGCTGCCCATGAGCGACCGGTCGGTGGAGGCGGTCCGGGCGTGGGTCGGGTCGAGCCGGGCCGCCCTCGTGGCGGAAGGGACACCGGCTGACGCCCTCTTCCTGAACCGCCGGGGGCATCGGCTCACGCCCCGCGACGTCCGGCGCATCCTCGACCGCCGTTCGTTGTCGCCCACCCACCCCCACGCGCTGCGCCACACCTTCGCCACCCACCTGCTCGATGGCGGGGCCGACCTGCGTGCCGTGCAGGAGCTGCTGGGGCACACCGATTTGGCGACGACCCAGTTGTACACTCACGTCAGCAAAGAGCGGTTGCGTACGGTGTACGACGCCACCCACCCCCGAGCGTAGGAATCGCGTGGAACCCCAACCCTCCGCCATCACCGAGCTCTGGGACGAGTTCAAGGCCAGCGGCTCCATGGACGCCCGCAACCGGCTGGTCCTGCACTACTCCCCGCTGGTCAAGTACGTGGCCGGGCGCCTCTCGGCCGGCCTCCCCAACAGCATCGAGCAGGCCGACCTCGTCAGCTACGGCATGTTCGGGCTGATCGACGCCATCAACAAGTTCGAGCCGGCGCGCGGGTTCAAGTTCGAGACCTACGCCATGTCCCGGATCCGGGGCTCGATCATCGACGAGCTGCGCTCGATCGACTGGGTGCCGCGGTCGTTGCGGGCCAAGGCCCGGGCCGTCGAGAAGGTGTACACCAAGCTCGAGCACGAGCTGCTGCGGACGCCCACCGACGTCGAGGTGGCCGACGAGTTGGGCAGCACCGAAGAGGAGTTGCAGAACGTCTTCACGCAGATCTCCTTCTTCGGCCTCGTCGCCCTGGAGGAGACCGTCTCCGTGGGCGCCGATCGGAGCGAGTCGGTGACCCTGGGCGACACGATCCCCGATACCGGCATCGGGCCGGTGGGCGCCTTCGAGGTCGAGGAGACCAAGCAGATCCTGGCCAAGGCGCTCAACCGCCTCCCGGAGCGGGAGAAGATCGTGCTCACGCTCTACTACTACGAGGGCCTGACGTTGGGCGAGATCGGCGGCATCCTAGGCATCACCGAGAGCCGGGTCTGCCAGATCCACACCAAGGCGGTGATCCAGCTCCGCTCGAAGCTGGCCGAGCCGCAGCGGGAGCCGGCCTGATTTTCTGAGATGGCCTCTGGCGCTGTCTCACCCCCTCAGCTACATTCCACCCACCGGCGGTAACTCCTCGGCCTCTGAATCCAGACGGCTCGAGCGCACGGCGGCCTCTTCCCCCCAGCGGTTCACCCGTCCCTGGGGGTCCACATGCGCCGGTTGGCCGTCGTGCTGGCCATTCTCGTGGCGCTCGTCCCGGCTGCGCCCGCCCTGGCGGCGGCGGCCGCCGGTCCGTCCACCGTCACCTACCGCCCACCCGTCGACGCCCCCGTCGTCGACGCCTTCCGTCCCCCGCCGGAGGACTGGGACCCGGGCAACCGCGGGCTGGAGTACGCCACCAGCCCAGGCACGCCGGTGGCGGCGTCGGCCGCCGGAGAAGTGGTCTTCGCCGGGCAGGTCGGTGGAGCGCTGCACGTCGTCGTCCTCCACGACGACGGCATCCGGACCAGCTACTCCTTCCTGGCGACCATCTCGGTCCATCGGGGCGACAAGGTGCGCCAGGGCCAGCAGCTCGGCACGACGGCCGACCGGTTCCACTTCGGGGCGCGGGCGGGCGACGCCTACCTGGACCCGGCCAAGCTCTTCGGCGACGGGCCGCCCGAGGTCCATCTCGTTCCCGACGAGGTCCGCAAGCCGGGCACGGAGGCCCAGGAGCGGGCCGGCCTGCTGGGCCTGGTCAAGACGTTCGGGGCCTGGGTGGCCAGCAACGGCGCCGACGCCGTCGACTGGGTCCACGACGGCGTCTCGGCCCAGATCGCCGACAAGCTCGACGAGCTCCGGGGCGCCATCCACTACGCCAACGAGCTGCGCCCGAGCACCCACCTGGTCCGGTTCCTCCAAGCCCTGCACGAGTGGGAGCAGGCGCGGGCCACGTGCACGCCGACGAGCGTGCCCACCCCGCGGTTGCAGGAACGGCACCTGGCCGTGCTCGTCGGCGGCCTCGGCTCCTCCAGCAAGGAGGCGGCGGTCGACGACGTGAACACCGCCGCGCTCGGCTACGCCAAGGCCGACGTCGTCCGGTACTCCTACAACGGTGGCACCACGGCGGAGACGCCGTATCAGCCCGGGGACACGACGGTCGACATCCACGAGTCGGCCCGGCGACTGCGGGAGCTCCTCGAGCGCCTGCAGGCCGAGCATCCCGGGGTGCCGGTCGACATCATCGCCCACAGCCAGGGCGGCATCGTCGCCCGCACCGCCCTGACCGACGAGGTCGACGGCGCCGACCCCCGGCTCCCCGGGGTGGCGTCGCTGGTCATGCTCGGCAGCCCCAATCAGGGCGCTCCGGGGGCGACGCTGCTCACCATGTTCGGGCACACCACCACCGGCGAGGTGATCGAGGCTGCCGTCCCCGCCGTGCTGCCGAACGCCATCGACCCCGCGGCCACGTCGATCGCCCAGATGGCCGAGGAGTCCGAGTTCATGCGCAAGCTGAACAGCCGGCCGCTCCCCGACGGGCTGCACACCACCTCGATCGGCGCCCGTGAGGACCTGATCGTGCCCGCCGGCGTGACCCACCTCGACGGGGCGAACAACGTCATCGTCTCCGTCCCGGGCCATCTGAACGAGCACGGCGACCTGCCGGGGTCGGCCCAGGCCCAGCGGGAGATCGCCTTGGCCGTGACCGGCATGACCCCGACGTGTCAGAGCCTCGCCGACGCCCTGGCCGACGCCGGAGTGTCGGACGTCATCCGTGGCGGCGAAGAGGCCGCCGGCGCGGCGGCGTGGGCCGCCGGCCGGTGGGCCGACGCCCAGGTCGCCGCGGCTCTTCCCAGCCCCCAGGTCCCCACGAGGTACGAATCATGAACCGAGCCCGACGCCTCCCCCTACCCTTTGTCGGTGCCGCGCTCCTGCTCGCCCTCGTGTGCGCCGGGTGCCGCTCGGGCGCCGGCCACGGCAAAGCGGCTGTCCGGGGGACACCACCGGTGAACCCGCCCGGCGGCTCGGGCAAGCTCGCGGGGACCGGTGTCACGTGGCAGTGGGAGGCGCCGTCGCCGGCATCGGTCGGGATGCCTGCCGCCGACGATCGCAACGTCACCTTCACCTACGGGCACCAGCACCTCGTCCTCCTCGACGGCGACGGGAAGCTGGTCTGGGACGTCGCCCGGCTGGGGCTGCGTGACGTCGCCCCCCGGCTGACGCCCGACCTGCTTCTGGCCGCCACGGACGACGGGTTGGCCGCGTTCCGCCGAACCGACGGGGCCAAGGTCTGGGACACGCCGCTGCAGGGCCGGCCGAACACGCCCGTGGTGGCCGGCGGCCTGGTCGTGACCTCCACGTGGGAGGGCGAGCTCGTCGGCGTCGATCTGGCGGCCGGGACGGTGGCGTGGAGGCTGCCGCTCGGAGGATCGGCGCTCGGGCCTCCCGCCGCCGACGGGACGACCGTCGTCGCCACCTGGCAGGAGTCGCACGGCCAGAGCGCCGGCGCCGTGGCCGCGGACGCCTCCACCGGGCACCGGCGCTGGGCCGTCGCCCTTCCGCCCGGGGGGATCAGCGCGCCGGCGATCACCCCGGGCGGCTCCGTCGTCGCCATCGCCGGCGACCTGGCCGCCCACGCGCTGGACCTGGTGACGGGGCAGGAGCGGTGGCGCACGCCGGTCGACGGCGCCGGGTCGCCGGAGGTGCCGCCGGTCGCCGTCGGGAGCAACCTGGTGCTGACCGCCCACCGCAACGGTGGGCTCGACCTGCTGGACGCGGCCACCGGTCGTCGGACGTGGCAGGTCAGCACCGACGGGGCCGCGGTACGGGGCGGGCCGATCGTCGGCCCCACGGGCACGTTCGCCTTCCCCCTCGACGACGGCCGGATGGTGATGGCGGGGCCGGACCGGGCCACGGAGTTCCGGCCGGCGCCCAACCGGATCAGCGGCCTGGCCGTGGGGCCGGGCGGACTGCTGGTGGCCGCTACCCGGGGATCCAAGTTCAACGACATACAGGCGACCCCCGTGTGGTGAGGGCCGCCCCCGAGCGTCGAGCGCCGGCGCCCAGCGCCGGCCGCCGGCCGCCGGTCAGCCCTGCGGCAGCTCCAAGCCCTCCATACGGTCTCGCTTGAGCTCATAGACCGCTCCCGAGGAGGCCAGGGTGACGAACGCGTCCCAGAGCTCGGCCGCCGCCTGTCCCCGGGGCACCCGCGACAGGACGGGTCCGAAGAAGGCCTGGCCGGGGGCGGTGCCGACGGCGATGGTGGGCGACGCCGCCGTCGAGCCGCACAGCTCGGCGGCCTCGAGCATGGACGCCTCGATGGCCCGGTCCCAGCCGGAGTCCGAGAACGCGGCGGACAATCCGGGGTCCATCCCGGCCGCGGCCAGGAGGTCGGGCACGTGCAGGGGCCACTCGCCGGCGAACAGCTCCCGGCCCGCTCCCGTGTAGAAGTCGCCGATGGCGGTCTCGGGCTCGCCCGCGGCGCGGGCCGCCTCGACCACCCGCAGGACGTCGTGGGCGCCTTCGGCCCGGTCCCGGTAGGCCCTGGGCACGTCGGCGCAGCCGTTGAGCAGGGTGAGGCTGAAGCTGCGCCAGTGGATGTCGAGGTCGCGCTGAGGGGCCACCTCGAGGAGCCACCGTGAGGTCACCCACGTCCACGGGCATCCCGGGTGGAACCAGAAGTCCACTCTCACGCGTTTCCCCTCTCGGTCACGGACTCGATCGGGCGAGGGTAGCGATAGAGTGGCGCAGCCGCCTCCTCCGGGACGGCCCCATCCACCCTGCCTGCCGTCCCACGGTCGCCCCTCGCCGGGCGTGGCGACAGGGTTCGCCAACCGATGGGAGAGGAGACCTGCGTGGCTGTCGTCACCATGAAGCAACTGTTGGAGGCCGGGGTCCACTTCGGTCACCAGACCCGGCGCTGGAACCCCAAGATGAAGCGGTTCATCTTCGGCGAGCGCAACGGGATCTACATCATCGACCTGAACCAGACGCTGGTCCGGATCGAGTCGGCGTACACCTTCGTGCGCGACCTGGCTGCCGACGGCGGGACGATCCTGTTCGTCGGCACCAAGAAGCAGACCCAGGACCCGATCGCCAACGCGGCCCAGAAGTGCGGCATGCCCTACGTCAACGAGCGCTGGCTGGGCGGGATGCTGACCAACTTCCAGACCATCAGCGCCCGGGTCAAGAAGATGCAGGAGTACGAGCGCATGAAGGAGGCGGGCGACTTCGAGGCCATGCCCAAGAAGGAGGCGCTCATCCTGAGCCGGGAGCTCGAGAAGCTGCAGCGCAACCTGGGTGGCATCCGGGGCCTCAACCGCATGCCCGACGCGGTGTTCATCATCGACACCAAGAAGGAGCACATCGCCGTCACCGAGGCCAACAAGCTCGGGATGCCGATCGTCGCCGTGGTCGACACCAACTGTGACCCCGACCTGATCCAGTTCGTCATCCCCGGCAACGACGACGCCATCCGCGCCGGCACGCTGATGTGCCGGGTCATCTCCGACGCGGTGGAGGAGGGCAAGTTCATCGCCTCCCGCCGCAACCCGAAGCCCGCCGCCGCCGCGCCCCGCCAGGCGGCCGCTCCGGCCGCGCTGGACCCCGAGGCCGAGGCCCGCCGGACCCAGCAGCAGGCCGAGGCCAGCCGCCAGGCCGCGCTGCAGGCCCAGGAGCGCGAAGCCCGCCTCGCCGCCGGCCGTGGCTCCCAGGCCGCGGACGGGGGCACCGCCCGCGGGACCGATGACGGCGGCGCTTCGGCCGAGGCGCCCGTCGCGTCCGCGGAGCCTCCGGCCAGCGCGGCCCCGCCCGAGGAGCCTGCGGCCGAGGAGCCCCCGGCGTCCGAGACGGTGGACGCCACCTCCGTCGCTCCTGGCGACGCCTGAGATGGCCGACTTCAGCGCCAAGGACGTCCAGGCCCTTCGCAAGGCCAC
>DATASA010000044.1:0-22264 GCA_036269435.1 Acidimicrobiales bacterium
CGACAACGAGGATCAACCCGCCGGTGAGGCCCTCGGAGACGGCGCCGTGCGCGGCCAGGCGGTCGACCAGCACGGTGTAGGCGACGGCCGCGGCCACCGTCCGTCCGATGCGACCCTCGCCGGCCACGAGCACGACGAGTATCACCGTCACCGTCTGGCTGAGCCCGAAGGACACGGAGGAGACGAACCCGTTCTGCACCGCGTAGAGCCCGCCGGCGACGCCCGCGATCGCCGCGCCGAGGGCGAAGGCCAGCAGCCGCAGCGGCGCGGGCCGCACCCCGAGCGACCGCGCCGCCGTCTCGTCGTCGCGGATCGCAAGCCACGCCCGCCCGAGGGGCGACGCCCGGACCGCGAGCATGGCGACGAGCACCACCCCGGCCAGGGCCAGGGCGACTGCGTAGAGGCCGTGGTCGCCTAGCCGGGTCCCGAGCACCGACACGCCGGGCACGCCGGCGATCCCCTGGAAGCCGCCGGTGACCGCGGTCGAGTGCAGGTACAGCGACTGCAGGATCTCGCCGGCGCCCAGCGTGGCGAGGGCGAGGACGTCGCCACGGACCCGCAGGCCGGGAAGCCCGACGACCGCGCCGAGCGCCGCGGCGGCCAGAGCTCCGGCGACGAGCGCGGGCCAGAACGACCAACCGGCGCTGACCATCAGCCGGGCGACGGCGTACGCCCCTGCACCTTGCAAAGGCGCGTGGGCGACGGAGAGTTGGCCGCTGAAGCCGAAGGTGACCTGGTAGCCGAGGGCGAGGATCACCGCGATGGCCGCGGTCGTACCGAGGCCGTAGCCCCGGTGGCCCCCCTCTACGACGGGAAGTGTGGCCACCGCCAGCAGGGCGACGCCGCCGGCCGCGGTCCGGCTGCGTCGACTACCGGTCGAGGGGTACCTCCTTGACTTCGGCGGGGCCGGTCTGCTCATAGGCCGTGCTGACCACGGGCTTGCCGTCCTTGACCTTGAAGATGTACAGCCGGCCACCGATGCGCGATCCGTCGGCGGCGAACTTGAGCGGGCCTACCCCGGTGTCGGCGATCGAGATGCTGTGCAGGTGGTCGACGAGCGTGCTCCGCGAGGTGGCACCGTCGGCCAGCGCAGCGGCGACCGCCTGCACGCCCTCGTAGGCGAACACCGCGGGGTCGGGAACAAACGACTCCTTGGTGGCCGCGGTGTAGGAGTCGCGCAGGGCTTTGGCCGCCGGGGTGTTGCGGGCCGCGTCGGTCGGGCTGTTGCCGACCACGCCCTCGGCCAGCGGCCCGGCGTCGCTCAGGAACGTGGCGCTGTTGGTGATGCCGCCCGGGTCGAAGGCGGGGATCCTCAGGCCGAGGCCGTCGGCCTGCTTGAGGATCAGGGCGTCCGAGTCGGCCAGCCCGACCATGATGAGCGAGTCCGGTGAGGCGGCCTTGATCTTGGCCAGCTGGGTGCCGAACTGCGTGTCGGTGAACGTGAACGACTCGTTGGCGACGGCGGTCACGTTCTTGTCCTTGAGGCGCTGGACGGCGAGGCCGGCGATGCCGTCGCCATAGGTGCCGGACAGGTGGATGATGGCCGGCTTCTTGAGGCCCGCCTTGAGCAGCTCGTCGACGACGGAGAAGGCGTACGCCGGGAAGGTCGGAGCGACGACGAACACGCTCTTCGCCCCCGTCGCCGCCGAAAGGATCTTCTCCGACGACGCGTAGGCGGCCAGGTACGGGAAGTTGCCCTGGCTGGCCACGGGTGCGGCGGCGATCGACGCGTCGGACAGGCCGGAGCCGACGAACGCGAGGACCGAGCTGTCGTCGACCATCGTCCGGACGTTCGCCGCGGCCCTGGCCGGGTCGTCGGCGTCGTCGAACTCCTTCAAGGCGATCGTCGCTCCCTTCAGCGGCCCGGCCTTCACGCCGCCGGCGGCGTTGAGCTGGTCGACGGCGAGCTTGGCGCCGGCGCGGATCTGGTTGCCCGTCGGCGCCTCGCTGCCCGAGAAGGGCCCCCCGAGGGCGATCGTCACCGGCTTCACCGCTCCCGCACCCGTGCCGCCCGCAACGGTCGTGGCCGAGGACGACGTCGAGCTCTTGCCACTGCCGCACGCGGCGGCACCGACCATCAGCAGGGCGAGCAGTGGGGTCACGAGGTGGCGTTTCGACATGGGAACTCCTGTCTTCGGCGGGGGAAGGTTCGGTGGATGATCGAGACGGAGAAAATGCGTCAGACGGTGCGGAGGCGGGTGCGTCCGAACATGCCCTCGGGGACCAGGAGCAGCACGGCGATGAGGAGGGCGAACGTCACCGCGTCCTTGAACGTGCTGGACACGTAGGCCGAGAAGAAGCTCTCGACCGCACCGAGGGCGAGGCCGCCGAGGAGGGCTCCCCGGAACCACCCGACGCCCCCGAGGATGACGGCCACGAATCCCTTGAGCGTGGCCTGCCAGCCCAGCGACACGAATACCAGGCCGAAGAACGAGGAGAACAGGGCCCCGGCCAGCCCGCCCACCGCGCCGGCGACCGCGTACGACACGGCAAGGGTCCGGGTGACCGGGAGGCCGGTGGCCTCGGCCAGCAGAGGATCGTCGGCGACGGCGCGCAGGCGGCGCCCGGTCGCCGTGCGCCGGAGGCCGACGGCCAGCCCGGCGGGCACCAGGACGGCTGCGGCGAGCAGCCACCAACCGGCCGGGGGGAGGCGGTAGTCGCCGAAGAGGTGGGCCCGGCCGCCGGCGAACAGGGCGGGGAACGGTGCGCTGCCTCGAGGGCTCAGTCGCACGGCGACGTTGCGCACGATCAGGGCCACGCCGAGGGACGGCAGGAATCCCAGCCCGGCGGTCGCCGAACGCCGGCGGGCCGCCACCGGGCGGTAGATGACGAGGAAGGCGACCGCACCGATGACCGCTCCCATGGCCACGTCGGTCAGCACGGCCGGCACGCGCAGGCCGGACACGTGACTGGTCCCGAGGGCCACGTAGGTGGCCAGCATGAGCGAGTCGCCATGAGCCAGGTTGAGGTCCCCGGACGCCCGCAGGACCAGCCCGATCCCCGTGCCGAACAGCGCGTAGAGCAGACCGAGGGTCAGACTCGTGACGCAGACGGTGAGGAAGAGCTCCATGGGGCGACGCACCGTATCTCAACGCGCGTCGAAACTTCCTGTCGTGCCCGCCCGCCCCCAGGGCGGCGCGGCGGTGAGTGGATCCCGGCAGCCGGCCCCGTAGGATGACCGTCATGGTCAGCGCGATCGTGCAGGGCGAGGCGGAACGATTGTCCGAGGCGCTGTCCATCCTGGCCGAACCACACCGGCTCCTGGTCCTGCGCCAGCTGCGCCGGGGGCCGTGCAGTGCCGGGTCGCTGGCCCGAGCCGTCGGCGTGCCCGCATCGCTGGCCAGCCACCACTTGGCCGCGCTGGTGCGGGTCGGACTCGTGACCCGCCGGCGCTCGGGCCACTTCATCTGTTACGCCGTCGACCACGACGGCCTGCAGGAGGTCTACCGGCACCTCGGTCGGATGACCGGTCTCATCGGAGCGGCGGCCGAGGCATCGCAGCGCGCCGACCAACCTTGTTGAGCGCGGGACCGGCGTCGGCGCCCGGTCCGGTGTGGACGGGTGACGGCAATCTGGTCGAGGAGCCGTGGCTCGGCACGACCGTCCGCTGCTACCCGGACCGGGTCCTCACCATCGTCGAGGCGCTGGACCGGGCCGTCTGCCGGTTCCCCGAACGGCTGGCGCTGCAGACGCCGGAAGGCGACGTCACCTACGCCGAGTTCGCCGCGTTGGTCGACGGTGCGGTCGAGCGCCTGGCCGAGGAGGGCCTGCAGCCCGGTGACCGGCTGGCCGTGTGCCTGCGCAACGGGCTGGACATCACCGTCGCCATCTGGGCGTGTGCCAGGGCCGGGCTGGTGTTCGTCGGGCTGAGCACCCGGCTGCAGGCGCCCCAGTGGGCGTTCATGCTGGCCCACTCGGGGGCGACGCTGGCTCTCGGCCACCCCGAGTTCCTCGACGCGCTCGCCACCGCGGGAGCCGAGGCCGGCCTCGCTCCCGATCGGGTGCGGCCGGTCGGCGACCACCTCACCGGGCGGGCGACGCCGTGGCGGACGGGCGGCCCGTTCCCCGACCAGGACAGCGTGTACGGGATCGTCTACACGTCCGGGACGACCGGCCGGCCCAAGGCCAGCCAGCTTGTGCACCGGTCGACCGTGCACTCCGCCATCGCCTACGTCCGGGCCATGGCCCTGACCGCGGACGACCGGACCGCCATCGTCTTCCCGCTCTACTACGTGACGGGCCACGTCGCCCAGGTCACCCCGATGATGCTGGTCGGCGGCTCGTCGGTCACCGTGGCCGAGGTCGTCCCCCGGGACTTCGCCCGCCTCCTCGCCGACCGGCGGATCACCTACGTCATGGTCGTCCCCTCGCTCTGGCCGCTGCTCCTGCGCATCCCGGAGTTCCGGTGGCCCGAGCTGGCCCACTTGGAGGTCGGCGCCTTCGGCGGCTCGCCCGTGCCGTTGTCGACGATCACCGAGCTGCGCCGGCGCATGCCGCAGCTGCGTCTGTACGACGCCTACGGCCTGACGGAGACACACTCGCCCGCCACCATCCTGCTCGACGCGGAGTTCCGCCGGAAGCCCGGCTCGGTCGGGCGGCCACTACCGTGCGCCGACGTGCGCGTCGTCGACGACGACGGCCGCGACCTCGGCGCCGGCCAGCCGGGGGAGCTGCTCATCCGAGGCCCGATGATCACCTGCGGGTACTTCAACGACCCGGAGGCGACCGCCGCCGCCATCACCGACGGCTGGCTCCACACGGGGGATTACGCCCGGGTCGACGACGAGGGCTACGTGTTCATCCTCGACCGCAAGAAGGACATGATCATGCGGGGCGGCTTCAAGGTGTACTCGGTCGAGCTCGAGTACCTGCTGGTGAGCCACCCCGACATCGTGGAGGCCGCCGTGTTCGGCATCCCCGACCGGCTGGCCTACGAGTCCGTGGCCGCCCAGGTCGTCGCCGCGCCCGGGGCCAGCATCGGCGTCCAGGACATCCAGCACTGGGTCGCGGCCCGTATGGCTGAGTATGCCGTGCCGCGCTACGTCCGGATCGTGGACGCGCTGCCCCGGAACCGCACCGGGAAGATCGACAAACGGGCGCTGCGCGCCGACCTCGTCGCCGAGCTGGCCGACAGGGTCGCCGGCGCCTCGACCACGGAAGGAAGCGTCCGGTGACTGACCTCGAACCTCGGGTGCGGGCTCTCGTCTCCGCCCACCTGGACATCGACCCCGACCGGCTCCGCCCCGAGGCCCGGCTCGGGGCCGACCTCTGCATCGACTCGCTGGCCGCCATCGAGCTGGCGCTCGTCCTCGAGGACGCATTCGACATCGCGCTGCCCGACGAGGAGCGCGAGGACGTGCGCACCTACGACGACGTCGTCCAGCTGGTGCGGGACAAGGTGGCGGCGAACGCCGGGTAGGCCGGCAGCGGCCCGGGGTCAGCTCGACCAGGGCGAGCGCGGCCGCTCCTGCGCGACGCCGTCGATCGTCAGGTCGACCCGCTCGTTGAAGAAGCAGATCAGGCCGGCGATGCGGGGACACTCGGGGATCGGCTCGGCGTAGGACCAGGCGACGTCGGAATACGTCGTCCCGCCGACCTGGGCCGACCAATAGGCCGCGGTGCCCTTGTACGGGCACCGCGACATCGTGTCCGATGCGGCCAGGAGATCGGTGCGGACGTCCTCAACCGGGAGGTACCAGCGGGTCGGCAGCCAGGTCTCGAAAAGGGCGTGCGGCCGTCGCGACTCGGCGACGACCTGGCCGTCCAGCTCCACTCGGATGTGACGCTCGCTCGGCACGGTGTCCACCCGCTTGGCCGGATCCCGGGCGTGGACGTGGACCTCCTCCGCCTCCTCGAACCACGAGACGCCGGCGTCCCACGTGAACGTCCAGTGGTCGCGCACCGCCTCGAGTTCCGGCGGCGGGTCGGTGAACAGCTGGGCGACGCGGTCGAGCGACAGGCCGTCGGCGCGGACGTCGTGGTCGAGCAGGAACCCGTCCCGGGCCGGTTGCCCTGAGGCGTGGAGCAGGTCGGAGCGGACGTCTTCCGCCGGTAGGCAGTACGTCGGCAGCCGGCCGGGGCCGTACCACGCGAGCAACTGCGGCCGCCGGCTGTCGGCAAGGACGACGTCGCCGGCCCGCACGCGAACCCACCGGGGCGAGGGCTCGACGCGCGGCGTGGCGAGCTCGGGCCGCCAGGTCGTCATGTCCGATCCCGGGAGGCAGCGAGGGATCCGCTGGGCCGGGCGTGTGTCGTCATACGCGTCCATCCTCCCCGCCAGAGCGGCGCGCCCGAGGGTCGAAGGCCGCGCACGGCGCAGGCGCGATGCTACGCCGGCGGTCTGCGAATCGCACCGGAAGGCGTCGGATGAACCGTCGCCGAGAGCAGGCAGCTGCCTGCGGCGCCGAACGGCGCAACGCGGGTGCAGGGGCGAGGCAGGCAGGCGCGCTCGTGCCGGGCGAATGCCCGGGCCACCACGTCAGCCGCTGTCGAACCAACCGGCGAGGTCGGCGATGACGTGGGTGGTGCCCGCCGCGTTGTAGATCGAGACCGCACCGTTGGCGCCGAGCTTGGCGGTGACGAGATTGGGAACGGTCTGGCCGCCGACGAAGTTCAAGTTGGCGGCGAGCGGGAGCGCCTCGCCGGCCGGGAACACCGTCAGGTAGCTGGCGGTGCTGGGCCCGGTCACGGTGACGTTCATCGCCACCGCGGTGACGCCGGCGGCCGGCACGCCGCCCCGGCCCGCCACCTGCAGGTTCATCGTGGCGGACGGGCCGAGCGGTGCCGCCGTTGCTCCGGTCCCGGTGCGGGTGTCGAGGATGCGGGTGGGAGTCAGCGGGTGGTAGGTGGCGCCGAACAGGCTGAGCAGACCGGTGTCGTACCACCCGCTGACGTCGGCGACGACGTGGGTGGTTCCGACCGCGTTGAAGATCGACACCTGCCCGCCCAGGCTCAGCTTGGCCGTCACCAGGTTCGGAACGGTCTGGCCGCCGACGAACGTCAGGTTGGCGGCCAGCGGCAGGGGGTCCCCTGCGGGGAAGACGGTCAGGTAGCTCAACGTGCTGGGCCCGGTCACCGTCACGTTCATGACGACTGCGGACACACCGAGGGACGGCACCCCGCCCCGGCCGGTGACCTGGAGGTTCATTGTGGCTCCGGAACCGAGAGGGGCGGCCGGCGCCCCGTTCCCGAAGCGGGTGTCGAGAATCCGGGACGGCGTGAGCGGGTGGTAACGGGCGCCGACCAGGCCGAGCAGTCCGCTGTCGTACCACCCGGCGAGGTCGACGACGACGTGGACGCTGCCCACCGCGTTGTACAACGACACCGCGCCGGTGGCGCCCACCTTGGCCGTGACCAGGTTCGGTACGGTCTGCCCGGCCACGAAGGTGAGGTTGGCGGCCAGCGGCAGCGATTCGCCGGCGGGGAACACCGTCAGGTAGCTGACGGCTGTGGGCCCGGTCACCGTCACGTTCATGACGACCGCCGAGACGCCTGTGACGGGCACGCCGCCACGTCCGGAGATCTGCAGGCTCATCGTCGCGCCCGCACCGAGCGGCGCAGCCGCCGCACCCACGCCCAAGCGGGTGTCGAGGATGCGGGTCGGGCCCAGGGGGTGGTACAGCTTGCCTGCGTCGACGGGCTGGGGCGGCATGCCGGCGAACACCTCGGCGGTGATGTACACGTTGGCGAGGGCGTACCCGCCGCCCGACCAGGTCTGGCCCGGCGCGGTGTGCCAGGAGCCGATGCCCACAGCGGTGAACGCTGGGTTGAGGATGTTGGCGCGGTGTTCCGTGCTGCTCATGAGCACCGAATGCAGGTTGGCCGCGGCGATGAGAGGATCGGTGAGGGCACTGGCGTAGGCGATGTTCTCGCCCATGCCGCTGTACACCAGGCCTGTGGCGGCAAGCATTTGTGACACGCCCTGCCCGCACCCCGCGATCACGTGGCTGAAGTAGTTCCGCTCTCCCATGTCCGCGGCGCGGCCGTCGATTGGAAAGCCGCAGCCGCTGAACGACCCGCTTCCGGCCACGCCGGCCAGGCCGGCGTTGGCCACCACTGGAGCGAGGTTGTTCGCGACCCGGTCCTGGTTGATCAGCTCCAGCATCCGCTGCTCGAAGGTGACGTCGGCCGACGCAGGGTCCAGCCGCAGGCCGAGGCCGGTGACGCCCGACGCCAACGCGAGCACCAGGGCCATCGTTCCCCGCCAATGCCGCCCCGGCCACCTCATTGCAGCTGACCCTCGTATCCCGGGCAGAACATGGCCACGATCGTGCGGATGGCGAGGTTGACGTCGGCGGCCGACACCCTGACCAGTGGAATCTGCCCCGCCGCCTTCTGGACGGCCGCGGCGAGCTCGGCGTACGTCCGGCCCTGGTCGAGGGCCGTGCACAGGGCGTCCCCGAAGCGACGGACCTGGTCCTCGCTCGGGCGGTAGAGCGGTATCCGCTCATGGAAAAGGGCGATGGCGTGGCTCATCTCGGCGCCCGTCGGCTCAGCCCGGGCGGGGAGGGTCGTCGAGGTGGCGACGGGGTTCGTCGCCGGGCGGTCGACGACCGGCGCGAGGGTCTGAGCTGGTGACGGGCGGCGTGGCGCGGACGTGGTCGTCCGCAACGGGGCGGCAGCGCGAACGCCCGTGCTCGGCGGCGGCTCGGACGCCGGTTCACGCACCGCGGGGGGCGGAGCTGCGGACCGGAGCCCCGACTGGACCGTGGCGATGAACTCGAGCCGCGGACGGTGGACCTCGGTCGTCGCCGCCAGCATGGCGGCGACGAGGCACGCGCCGGACGCGCACGCCAGGGCGACGCGGGTGCGGCCCGTGTCCAAGGTCACGGCCCCGCTCCGCCCGTCGCCATCGACCCATGACACCTCGACGCGGTCGGCGGCTGAAGGGACAAACCCGGACAAGCGGTGAGCTGAGAAAGGCTCCGGCTCAGCCGCCCGTCGAGGAGAAGTGCTGGTAGTCGGGCGACGACCACACCCCGCCCCAGTACCAGCCGGCGCCCGCGAAGGCGTTGTTGAGCGCGCTGCCGCGCCCGGCCATGCCCGGTCGGACGACCGACCGGTCCTCGTAGGCAGCCCCTGCAGGGGGCAGGACGCGCCCGTCCTCCAGGTAGGGGTTCTCGACCGGGTTGACGTCGATCGCCTCCCCGTAGGCGTGCGCCGACCACTGCGGCGGGCCGCTGGCCACCGCGTTGCGGCAGTTGAACCCCGCGGTGTTGTCGGCCGCGATCGAGGCGTCGTCGCTGCCGCCGAAGGCGTCCACCGGTTCCATGCGGCGGATCGGGAACCGGTCGTCGTACAGGCGATGGAACACGTCGACGACGGCCTGGGCGACCGACGCCCGAACGACCATCGACCCCGTGTGGGGCGAGTCGTCGAACCCCCAGTACGACAGGCTCAGCATGCGCAGGTCGTCGGGGCTCACCGGACAGCCCGGCCGCCACGACGAGGGCAGGTCGGCGGCGGTGACCCTGTTCGCACTACCCCTGAACGGCGGCGGGACGCTCGACGGCGATGTCGATGTCGACGTCGACGTCGTCGGAGGGGTGGACCGGGTGGCTGTCGTCGAGGTGGCGCGCGCCTGCAGCCCGGTCGTGCGAACTGCCGGCTGACCCGAGCATGCGCTCAGCAGCACGCTCGCTGCGGCGACGACGCACCACCAGCGACGATGTCCCGGCACGACTCCCTACAGTAGTGACGGTGCGATCGTTCCGGCTCGCTGCGGCCGTCGCCGCGCTGGCCTTGTGGGCGACCGCATGCGGGTCGTCCACGCCGGCAGCGTCCCGGCGCGACGCCGGGTCGACCGCCCCTCCTCCGCCGACGACAGGCGCTCCGCCCACGGCGGCTGCGCCAGCAACGTCGACCGTGCCGGCGGCGTCGACGACCGCCCCCCGATTCACCCCTCCGACGAGCTCGGTCCCGCCGTCGACCGTCCCCGTCGACGCGCCGCCTGATCCCCGCTTGGCCGACCTGGCCGGGGCCGGGCAGGCCGTCGTCGTGACCGCCCCCAGCTACGGCGACACCACCGCGACCCTCACCGCGTACGAGCGGACAACCGCGGGCTGGAAGGCCGTGTTCGGCCCGTGGACGGCTCGGGTCGGCAGCCGCGGATTGGCGCCGCCGGGTGCCAAGCGGGAGGGCGACGGTCGCACGCCCTCCGGCGTCTACGGGTTCGACTTCTTCTTCGGTGTGGCCGCCGACCCCGGCGTGCAGTTCCCGTACCGTCGCGTCGCCGATGGCTCCATCGTGTGGGACGACGACCCGGCGAGCCCGCTCTACAACCAGTGGGTCGACACTCACGTGCAGGCGGCCGGCGCCGATCCGGAACCGATGTACGTCACGCCCGCGTACACCTACGGCGCAGTGATCGCATACAACACCGCCCGTACGCCCGGCCTGGGCAGCGCCATCTTCCTGCACGTCTCCACCGGCGGGCCGACGGCCGGATGCGTGTCGCTCCCGGCCGATCAGCTCCTCGACGTCCTGCGCTGGCTCGACCCGGCCCGCCAACCCCGAATCGTGCTCGGCGTGGCTACATGAGCTGCCTCCGGCGAGAATCGCCGGCGATGCGGCCACCGGCGACGAGGCCGCCGCGGGGTCACAGAGTCGACAGCATGCCTTCATGGTGATGGCACGAGCCGGACGCGCCAGCGCAATGTCGGCTTCGTAGGTTCCTCTCAGGTACTTCTAAGGAGGGGGAAGACATGCGGGGCAAGGGTTCAAGAGGGCTGATCGGCGCGGCCGTGGCGCTGGCACTGGTGGCGGGGGCCTGTGGCAGCAAGACCAGCAGCACGTCCGGGAGCGGCGCGCCGGCCGCGTCCACCGACAGCGGCAGCACGATCAAAGTCGGCGTGCTGCATTCGTTGAGCGGCACGATGGCCATCAGCGAGGTGTCCGTCCGGGACGCGGAGCTGATGGCGATCGACGAGATCAACGCCAAGGGCGGCGTGCTCGGGAAGAAGCTCGAAGCCAAGGTCGAGGACGGGGCGTCCGACTGGCCGACGTTCGCAGAGAAGGCGCAGAAGCTCATCAGCGTCGACAAGGTGGCGGCCACGTTCGGGGGATGGACGTCGGCCAGCCGCAAAGCCATGCTGCCGGTCTTCGAGAAGAACAAGGCCCTGCTCTGGTACCCGGTGCAGTACGAGGGCCTGGAGACGTCGCCGTACATCTTCTACGCCGGCGCCACGACGAACCAGCAGATCATCCCCGCCATGGACTACCTGAAGTCCCAGGGCAAGAAGAACATCTTCCTGGTGGGCAGCGACTACGTCTTCCCCCGGACGGCCAACAAGGAGATCAAGGCCTACGCCGCCGCGAACGGGATGAACATCGTCGGTGAGGAGTACACGCCGCTCGGCGCCACCGAGTACAGCACGGTGCTGAACAAGATCAAGGCGGCCAAGCCCGACGCGGTGTTCAACACGCTGAACGGCGACAGCAACGTCGCCTTCTTCAAGCAGTACAAGGACGCCGGCTTCAAGGCGGCCGACCTGCCGGTCATGTCGGTGAGCGTCGCCGAGGAGGAGGTCCGGGGCATCGGTGCCGAGAACATCGCCGGCCAGCTGGTGGCCTGGAACTACTACCAGACCACCGACGTGCCCGAGAACGCGGCCTTCGTCGCCGCCTACAAGGCCAAGTACGGCGCCAACCGGGTCACCGACGACCCGATCGAGGCCGGTTACTCGGAGGTCTACCTGTGGGCCGCCGCGGTGACCAAGGCGGGGACGACCGAGGTGGAGGCGGTGAAGAAGGCGGCCGACGGCATCACGTTCAAGGCGCCGGAAGGCCTGATGACCATCGACGGGGCCACGCAGCACATGTACAAGACGGCCCGCATCGGCCAGATCCAGCCCGACGGACTGATCAAGGAGATCTCCAACTCGGGCACGCCGATCAAGCCCGACCCCTACCTCAAGAGCTACCCCTGGGCCGTGGGGCTGTCGTAAGCCGGCCGTGGCGATCTACCTGTCACAGCTGTTCACGGGGTTGAGCGTCGGGTCCGTCCTGCTGCTCATCGCCCTGGGGCTGACCTTCACGTTCGGCCAGATGGGCGTCATCAACCTGGCCCACGGTGAGCTGATCATGGCCGGCGCGTACACCGCCTACATGGTCGGCGGCGTCGTGGGCCAGGGGATCTCGCTGCTCGTGGCCCTGCCGGTGGCCTTCGCGGTGGCAGGGACCATGGGCCTCGTGCTGGAGCGGGTGCTGATCCGGCGGCTGTACGGCCGGCCGCTGGACACCCTGCTCGTCACCTGGGGTGTCAGCCTCGTCCTCCAGCAATTGGCCCGCGACATCTTCGGGGCGCCCAACGTGAACGCCAAGGCGCCCACGTGGCTCGACGGTGGCGTGCAGGTCTTCGGGGCGACGTTGCCCTACGCACGCCTGTTCATCCTCGCCCTCGTGGGTGCGTCGGTCACCGGCATCTGGCTGTACCTGACCCGGTCGCCGCAGGGTCGCCGGATGCGGGCGGTCATGCAGAACCGCCAGCTCGCCGCCTGCAGCGGGATCGCCACCGCCGGAGTCGACCAGCGGACGTTCTTCATCGGCTCCGGCCTGGCCGGCGCCGCGGGTGTGGCCCTGACCCTGCTGGGTCCCATCGGGCCGAGCCTGGGGACCAACTACATCGTCGACGCCTTCCTGGTCGTCGTCGCCGGCGGCCTGGGCCAGCTGCGCGGCGCCGTGCTGGCCGCGTTGGCCCTCGGTGTGCTCGAGGCCATGGTCGAGTTCAAGACGCAGGCCAGCCTGGCCAAGGTCGTGGGCTTCGTGGCCGTGGTCGCCCTGCTGCAGGTCCGACCCCAAGGGCTTGTCGCCGTGCGCAGCCGGGCCCTGACGTGAGCAGGCTGCTGACCGCTCGCTGGCGGGGTCGGGCGCTGTTCGCGCTGATCGGTTTCGTGGCGCTGGTGGTGGCACCGGCGGTGATGTCGGACTTCCGGCTCGGGCTCCTGGCCAAGTACCTGTGCTTCGCCATCGTCGCCGTCGGGATCGACCTGGCGTGGGGGTACGGCGGCATGCTGACGCTGGGCCAGGGAATCTTCTTCGGCATGGGCGGCTACGCCATGGGGATGTTCCTGAAGCTCCAGGAGGCGGGGCCGAAGGGACTGCCGGACTTCATGTCCTACAACGGCCTGACCTCGGTCCCGAGCATCTGGAAGCCGTTCCGGTACGCGTGGTTCGCGCTGCCGGCGGCCGTCGTCCTGCCCATGGTGGTGGCCGCCGGGTTGGGCGTGCTGGTCTTCCGCCAGCGGATCCGCGGCGCCTACTTCGCCATCCTCACCCAGGCCCTTGCCGCGGCCTTCGTGATCCTTCTGATCGGCCAGCAGGGCTACACCGCCGGCACCAACGGCCTCACCAACATGCGCACCCTGTTCGGCTACGACCTGAACGACCCGGTCAACCAGCGCAACCTGTACCTCCTCGTCGCCGTCCTGCTCGGAGCGGTCTACCTGCTCGCCCGCCAGCTCGTCTCCAGCCGGTACGGCCGTCTGCTCCTGGCCGTGCGCGACGGCGAGGACCGGGTCCGCTTCCTCGGGTACAACCCCACCCTGGTCAAGGTGCTGGCGTTCACGGTGGCGGCGGGAATGGCCGGCCTGGCCGGCGCGCTGTTCGTGCCGGTCGTCGGGATCATGTCGCCCGCCCTGCTCGGGATCGTGCCGTCACTGGAGCTGCTGATCGGCGTCGCCGTCGGCGGTCGGGCCACCCTGATCGGCGCCGTGCTGGGAACGGTGCTGGTCAACTACGCGAGGACCGGCTTGTCCGAGCACTTCGCGTCGGGCTGGCTGTACCTGCAGGGCGCCATGTTCATCCTGGTGGTGGCCTTTGCTCCCAAGGGCCTGGCCGGCCTGCGCGACGTCCTGCGCCGCAACCGCACGGCCGTCCTCGCGGGCGGCGGGGGCGCGGTCGCCCTGCCCGAGCCCGCCAACGTCCTGGAGGCGGTCACGTGACAGGCGCCCTCCTGGAGATTCGCGGGCTGGAGGTCGTCTTCGACGGGTTCCGCGCCATCGACGGCGTCGACCTCACCGTCGACGAGGGCGAGGTCCGCTTTCTGATCGGCCCCAACGGTGCCGGTAAGACGACGCTCATCGACGTGGTCACCGGGCTGACCCGACCGGTGGCGGGCTCCGTGGCCTTCGCCGGCCAGTCCGTCCTCGGGCTGGCCGAGCACCGGATCGTGCGCCTGGGCGTCGGTCGCACCTTCCAGACCGCCTCGGTGTTCGAGCAGCTGTCGGTGCTCGAGAACCTGGACCTGGCCGCCACGTTCCGCCAGCCGCTGCGCAGGCTCCTTCGTCGTCGGGCCGGCGTCCTCGACGTGGTGTCGGTCGCCCTCGAGACGGTCGGCCTGGCCGACCGGGCCGAGTTCCCGGCCGAGGTGCTGTCCCACGGCCAGAAGCAGTGGCTCGAGATCGGGATGCTGCTCGTGCAGGACCCGCGGCTGCTGCTGCTCGACGAGCCGGTGGCCGGCATGAGCAAGGAGGAGCGGACGCGCACCGGCGAGTTGCTCCACGCGATCGCCGAGACCCGGACCGTCGTGGTCATCGAGCACGACATGGAGTTCCTCCGCCGCTTCGCCAACCGCGTCACTGTCATGCACGAGGGCCAGGTGCTGTGCGAGGGGACCGTCGCCGAGGTCCAGGCCGATCCGCGGGTGCAGGAGGTCTACCTGGGGCGGAGCCGGGACAAGCGCAGCACCGTGGAGGTGAACTGAGCGTGCTCACCGTCGAAGCGCTCGACGTCGCCTACCGCCGGACGCAGGTGCTGTTCGGTGTCTCGATGGAGGTCCCCGACGGTGGACTCGTGTGCGTGATGGGCCGCAACGGCGTCGGCAAGACCACCCTGCTCAACACGATCGTCGGCGTGCTCGCGCCGTCCCGCGGCCGGGTGATGTGGGAGGGCCGCGACATCACCGCGTTACGGCCGCACGAACGGATCCGGGCCGGCATCGGCTATGCCCCACAGGGCCACCCGACGTTCCCCCAGCTGAGCGTCGCCGAGAACCTTGCCGTCGTCGTCGAGGCCACGCAGGCCGGCGCGGCCGGGAAGTCCGCGGTCGACGAGGCCCTCGACCTGTTCCCCCGGCTGAAGCCGCTGCTCGGGCGACGAGCCGGGTTCCTGTCCGGGGGCCAGGCCCAACAGCTGGCGCTGGCCCGCGCCCTGGTGACGCGACCTCGGCTGCTGGTGCTGGACGAGCCGACCGAGGGCATCCAGCCGTCGATCATCCTGGAGATCGAGGATGCCATCGCCCAGCTGCACGCCGCCGACGGCCTGTCGATCCTGCTGGTCGAGCAGTACGTCGAGTTCGCGCTTCGACTGGCCGATCGCTACGTCGTGCTCGACGCGGGCGAGGTGGTCGCCAGCGGGGACACGGCGTCGCTCTCCGACGACGACTCGTCGGTCCGCCGACTGATGGCCGTCTGACCCGCGTGGCGAAGTAATGGCGCCGTCGTCGGGTGGAAACACTGCGGAAACGCCTGGTCCGTACGATCAGGGCTGACAACTGAGAAGCCTTGGCACCTAGGGTTCCGCACTCCTTCCCCCCCGGGGGAGTGGCCTGGTCCGAGAGGTGCAGCGGCGCAAGCCGTGACACGGAGGGACAAAAGCCCGGGAGATCGATCAACGATCGTCCGGGCTTTTCCCGTTCCGACGAAGGGTGAGTCACCGTATGGCAGTCCACGACCGGCATGGCCCCGAGGCCAAGCACGCGCTCGAGATGGAGGAGCGGCTCCCGACGGTCGGTTGGGAGCGGGAGGTCGCCCGCGGGCTCGAGCTGGGGCTGCAGGGCGCCGACTCCATCGTCGACCGGACCATTCCCACCTTCAGCCGCGGCGAGCTGCCCCACTACGCCGGAATCCCGACGTTCCTCAAGGCGCCCTACGTGGAAGACGTCCGCCGGTGTGGTGACTACGACGTTGCCGTCCTCGGCGCACCCCACGACTCGGGGACCACGTACCGGCCAGGCACCCGGTTCGGCCCACGGGGCATGCGCGGCATCTCCACGCTCTACGGCACCTACAGCTTCGAGCTCGCCGTCGACCTGCGCGAATCGATCACCATGTGCGACCTCGGCGACATCTTCACCATCCCCGGCAACATCGAGAAGTCCTTCGACCAGATCACCAAGGCCGTGTCCCACGTGTTCGCCAGCGGGGCCTTCCCCGTGGTGCTCGGAGGCGACCACTCGATCGGCTACCCGACCGTGCGGGGCGTCGCCCCTCACCTCGACGGCAACCTCGGGATCATCCACTTCGACCGCCACGTCGACACCCAGGAGACGGATCTCGACGAGCGGATGCACACGACTCCGTGGTTCCACGCCACCGACATCCCGAACGTCCCGCCCAAGAACCTGGTGCAGATCGGCATCGGCGGTTGGCAGGCGCCGCGGCCCGGGGTCAAGGTCTGCCGCGAGCGTGAGACCACGATCATGACCGTCAACGACTGCGTCGAGATGGGCATGGACGCTGCCGTCGAACGGGCGCTGGAAGTGGCGTGGGACGGCGCCGAGGCGGTGTGGCTGTCGTTCGACGTCGACTGCCTGGACGCCGCTTTCGTGCCGGGCACGGGCTGGCCCGAGCCCGGTGGCTTTCTGCCCCGGGAGGCGCTGGCCCTGGTCCAGGGGATCTGCAAGGAGGGCCTCGCCGGCATCGAGGTCGTCGAGTGCTCGCCGCCGTACGACTCGGCCGAGATCACGTCGCTGCTCGGCACCCGCGTCATCTGCGACGTGCTCGGCAGCCTCGTCAAGACCGGCAACCTTCCCAAGACGACAGCGAGGAGCTGAACCGATGCGCCGACGTGTCCATCTCACCGCCGTTGTCCTCGCCCTGGCCATCGTCGCCGCGGCCTGTGGCGGGTCATCGTCGAAGTCGACGACCGCCTCGGGGGCGTCGTCGGGCAACGCCATCCGGCTCGGGTTCAGCGCGTGGCCCGGCTGGTTTCCCTGGCAGGTCGCCGAGGAGAAGGGGCTGTTCGCCAAGCACGGCGTGAACGTCAAGCTGACGTACTTCGAGAGCTACACCGACTCGCTGAACGCGCTGGCCAGCGGCAACCTCGACGCCAACAGCCAGACCCTGAACGACACCGTCTCGTCGGTGGCCGGCGGCGCCAAGGAGACGATCGTCCTCACCAACGACAACTCGACCGGCAACGACCAGATCATCGCCGCTCCCGGGATCAACTCGATCGCCGACCTGAAGGGCAAGAAGGTGGGCGCCGAGCAGGGGACGGTCGACCACTACCTGCTGCTGTTGGCCCTGAAGAAGGCGGGCCTGAGCCCGGACGACATCCAGTTCCAGCCGCTCGAAACGGGCGCGGCCGCCGCCGCCTTCGCCTCCGGCCGGCTCGACGCGGTGGGAGCCTTCGCCCCCTTCACCACCCAGGCGCTGGCCCGTCCGGGTTCCAAGGCGCTGGCCACCTCGGCCGACTTCCCGGGCGCCATCCCCGATCACCTCGTGGTCAACCGCGATCTCGTCACCAGCCGTCCGGGCGACATCCAGAAGCTGATCGACACCTGGTTCGACACCCTCTCGTACATCAAGGCCAACCCCGCCGACGCAATGGCGATCATGGCCAAGAAGGGCGGGGTCTCGGTGTCCGACTACCAGACGTACGACAAGGGCACGACGATCTTCTCCCTGGACGACAACCGGACCGCGTTCACCCCGGGGGCGACGACGAAGAACCTCGACTTCGAGGCGGGCGAGATTTCCAAGTTCCTGCTCGGGGCGAAACTGATCGACAAGGCACCGGACCTGACCGGCCTGTTCGAGCCCAAGTTCGTGAACGCCGCCCCGGCCACGCCGTGACCGCCCCCACGATGAGCCGGATCCAGTGAGCACCGTGCTCGACAGGGCGCCGAAGGTCGACCGTCGGCGCGCTGAGGGCGGGCTCGGGCGTCGGCGTGGCGGCGGGTTCTGGCAACTGCGCCAGCCCATCTCGCCGCGGATGCGCAACGGCCTGATGGTGACGTCCGCGCTGGCGCCGTTGCTGGCGTGGCTGTTGCTGAGCGGTACGGGTGCGGTCTCGGCGTTGTTCCTCCCGAGTCCCGCCGCGGTGGTACGGGCCTTTTCGAAGCTCGTGTCGAGCGGCGCCATGGGCCACGACCTGGCCGCCAGCCTGCGTCGGGTCGGCATCGGCTTCACCCTCGTCGTCGTGATCTCCGTGCCGCTCGGCCTGGCCATCGGCACGTTCCCGGCGTGCCGGGCGCTGTTCGAGCCGTTGATCGGACTGCTCCGGTACATGCCGGCAACCGCGTTCATCCCGCTGCTCATCATCTGGCTGGGCCTCGGGGAGCCGTCGAAGATCGCGCTGCTGGTCATCGGCACCGTGTTCTTCAACACGCTGATGAGCGCGGACGCAGCCGCGCTCGTGCCGACCGAGCTGATCGACGCGTCGTACACACTCGGCGCGTCGAAGTGGGTGGTGATGCGCAAGGTGATCCTGCCCTACGCGATCCCCGGCCTGATCGACGCCATGCGGGTCAACATCGCCGCGACGTGGAACCTCGTCGTCGTAGCCGAGCTGGTGGCGGGCACCGAGGGTCTCGGCTACCGGATCACCCGGGCGCAGCGATTCCTGCAGACGGACCAGATCTTCGCCGTCCTCATCGTGATCGGGGTCATCGGCGTCACCATCGACCTCGCCTTCCGGTGGGTGCGGAACGCGCTGGCGCCGTGGGCACGCCCGTGAGAGGCCAGGTGGCACAGCCGTGAAACTGCAGACCATCGGCCTGACCAAGGTGTACGAGACCGCCACGGCCCCCCTCACCGTGCTCGACGGAATCGACGTCCACGTCGACGCTGGGGAGCTGGTGACGCTGGTCGGAGCTTCGGGCTGCGGGAAGTCGACGCTGCTCGCGATCGTCGCCGGCCTCACGCCTCTGTCGGACGGCGAGGTGCTGCTCGACGGTCGGCCGATCACCGGTCCTGGGCCCGACCGAGGGCTGGTTTTCCAGAGTTACACCTTGTTCCCGTGGAAGACGGTCCGCGAGAACGTCGCCTTCGGGCTCGATCTCAAGAAGCTGCCGAAGGCGCAGGTGCGGACGACGGTCGACCGGTTCCTCGAGGTCATGGGCCTGACCGCGTTCGCCGATGCTCTGCCCCGCCAGTTGTCCGGCGGTATGAAGCAGCGCACGGCCATCGCCCGGGCCATCGCCAACGAGCCCGAGGTCCTCCTGCTCGACGAGCCCTTCGGCGCGCTCGACGCCCAGACGCGGGGGCAGATGCAGGAACTGCTGCTCGACACGTGGCGGGCCACGGGCACGACCATCCTCCTCGTCACCCACGACGTGGAGGAAGCGGTGTTCCTCGCGCAACGCATCTACGTCCTGTCGTCGCATCCCGGCCGGGTGATGGAGGAGGTGACGGTGCCGTTCGGCGCGGACCGCACCCGGGCCGTCCTGCGCGAGCCTGCCTTCCACGGCCTGACCGACGATCTGCGGGATCTCCTCCGCCGCCACGCCGCGGTGCCGGCGTGAGGCTCAGCCAGCACGAGCAGGAGCGTCTGCTGATCCACGTCGCCGCCGGCCTGGCTCGCGACCGCAGGGCCCGTGGCCTGCGCCTCAACTATCCCGAGGCGGTCGCCGTCGTCACGTCGTACGTGCTGGAGGGAGCGCGCGACGGCCGCTCGGTCGTCGACCTCATGGACGCAGGGCGCAGCGTCCTCGGCCGTGCCGACGTCATGGAGGGCGTGCCGGAGATGATCGCCGAGGTCCAGGTGGAGGCGACGTTCCCGGACGGAACGAAGCTGGTGACCGTCCACCTTCCCATTCCGTGACCGTCCCCGGGGAGATCCTCGTCGGCGAGGGGCCGGTGCCGATTAACGCCGGGCGTCCCGTCACGACCATGGTCGTGGTCAACACCGGCGACCGGCCGATCCAGGTCGGTTCGCACTACCACTTCGCCGAAGCCAATCCCGCCCTCGCGTTCGACCGCGACCGGGCGTGGGGGCAGCGGCTCGCCGTCCCTGCGGGCACTGGCGTCCGGTTCGAGCCGGGCATCGACCGCGAGGTCGACCTCGTGCCCCTCGCCGGGTCCCGGATCGTCCCCGGCCTGCGGGGGGCGACGGCGGGCCCTCTCGATGGCTGAGCTCGATCGCGCCCGGTACGCGCTGCTCTACGGCCCTACGGCCGGCGACCGGATCCGGCTTGCCGACACCGACCTGCTGATCGAGGTGGAAGAGGACCGGTGCGCCGGCGGCGACGAAGCGGTGTTCGGTGGCGGCAAGGTCATCCGCGAGTCGATGGGCCAGGGCCGCGCCTCGCGCGCCGACGGCGCGGCCGACACGGTGATCACGGGCGCGGTCGTCCTGGACCACTGGGGCGTGGTCAAGGCCGACGTCGGGATCCGCGACGGGCGCATCGTCGCCCTGGGCAAGGCCGGCAACCCCGACACGATGGACGGCGTCGACCCCGCCCTCGTCATCGGCCCGTCCACCGAGATCATCTCCGGCAACGGCCGCATCCTCACCGCGGGTGCCATCGACTGCCACGTCCACCTGATCTGCCCCCAGATCCTGGAGGAGGCGCTGGGCGCCGGCATCACCACGATCATCGGCGGCGGGACGGGCCCCGCGGAGGGCTCCAAGGCCACGACCGTCACGCCGGGCGCCTGGCACCTGGCCCGCATGCTCGAAGCGCTCGACGGGTGGCCGCTCAACGTCGTCCTGCTGGGCAAGGGCAACACCACCTCGGAGGAGGCGATGTGGGAGCAGCTCCGGGCGGGTGCATCGGGATTCAAGTTGCACGAGGACTGGGGGTCGACGCCCGCCGCCATCGACGCGTGCCTGCGGGTGGCCGACGCCTCGGGCGTCCAGGTCGCCCTGCACAGCGACACGCTGAACGAGGCCGGGTTCGTCGAGAGCACCCTGGCCGCGATCGCCGGGCGCGGCATCCACGCCTACCACACCGAGGGGGCCGGGGGCGGGCACGCGCCGGACATCATCACCGTCGCCGGCAGGCCGAACGTGCTCCCCTCGTCGACCAACCCGACCCGTCCCCACACCGTGAACACGATCGACGAGCACCTCGACATGCTGATGGTCTGCCATCACCTCAATCCGGCCGTGCCCGAGGATCTCGCCTTCGCCGAGAGCCGCATCCGCCCGTCGACCATCGCCGCCGAGGACGTCCTGCACGACATGGGCGCCATCTCGATGATCGGATCCGACTCCCAGGCCATGGGGCGCGTCGGCGAGGTGGTGCTCCGGACGTGGCAGACCGCCCACGTCATGAAGCGCCGGCGGGGCGCGCTCGCCGGTGACCCGGCGACGTCGGACAACAAGCGGGCCCGCCGCTACGTCGCCAAGTACACGATCTGCCCGGCCGTCGCCCACGGCTTGGACGCCGAGATCGGCTCGGTCGAGGTCGGCAAGCTGGCCGACCTCGTCCTGTGGGAACCGGCGTTCTTCGGGGTCAGGCCCCACGCCGTGCTGAAGGGCGGCATGATCGCGTGGGCGGCGATGGGCGACGCCAACGCCTCGATCCCGACGCCGCAGCCGGTCCTGCCCCGGCCCATGTTCGGCGCCTCGCCCGTCGCGGCCTCGGCGACCAGCCTGTCCTTCGTGGCCCCCGCGGCCATCGACGACGGCCTGGCCGACCGCCTCGCCGTTCGCCGGTCGCTCGTCGCCGTGGCGGACGTCCGTCGGCGGACCAAGGCCGACCTGCCCGAGAACGACGCCCTCCCCGTGATCACCGTGGAGCCGGACACGTTCACCGTCCGCATCGACGGCGAGGTGGTCGACGCCGACCCGGCCACCGAGCTGCCGATGGCCCAGCGCTACTTCCTGTTTTGACCGGCACGCTCCTCCTCCTGGCCGACGGCCGGTTCCCGGCCGGTGGCCACGCCCATTCCGGAGGCGTGGAGGCGGCGGTCGTGTCGGGCCGGGTGACCGGGATCGACACCCTCGGCGTGTTCCTCGCCGGGCGGCTGACGACCGCGGGCCGGGTCGCCGCCGCGCTGGCCGCGGCCGCGTGCTCGGGCGCGCACGACGTCGCCGCGCTCGACGCCGAAGCCGCGGCCCGGATCCCGTCGCCCGCGCTGCGAGCCGCGTCGCGCACCCAGGGGCGCCAGCTCCTGCGTACGGCGCGCGCCGTGCTCCGCCTGGACGCGGGCCTCCCCGCCGGTGTCGACGAGCTGCACTACCCGGTGGCCATGGGCGTCGTGTCGGCGGCCACCGACGACGTCGGCCCGATCGATGCCGCCCGGTGGGCCGCCTACGACGCAATCTCCGGGCCGGCCGGCGCCGCCGTCCGCCTCCTCGGCCTCGACCCCTTCGC